>CAYMBX010000059.1:0-2265 GCA_964388785.1 uncultured Gammaproteobacteria bacterium | reverse complement strand
ATCGCGATAGATAAAGGTATCTGACATGTTCAGCACAAGGACGAAGCGGTTGAACAGGATTTAGTCACACAGTTAAGCCTGAAACAAACTTCAATTGTCCGATACCGAAACATCTCCGTCAATCGACGGAGATGTTTTATTTTACTAATACGTTTATTTGTTTAACCTTTTTTCGATAGTCAACAAACTCTTTCAGTTGTCCACGGCAACGTGCCAGATTGTGCGCTCGTCGAGACGGATAGCGTTTACTGTCCCATCCGAAATACGTGTCCTCAAAATAGTCCGTGAGAAAACGCGCAGCAAGCTCGAGCGTAATTGTTCCGATCGCTTTTGGCACAAGCGCAACCTCTCGTCGCGTCAGAAAACCATCCGCACCTTTCTTGTATCCGCTCCATGCTGCCTTAAACATCGGAAGAGAAAACGTGTTGTTGGGATGATCTTCTGCTTTTCCACACCAAGAACGGAATGCGTCCCCCAGTTCAACCAATATTGGACGGCGATTGCAGGTATCAAGATCAATGATGGCGCTCGCGCGATCTTTCACAAACAAAATGTTGGAAATTTTTGGATCACCGTGGATCACACGCAAAGGCAAACCGACAGGCAAAAAATGCTTGGGCAGCTGTTTTGTAATGAGATCAACTTCCTCGCGCACAACGACCATCAACGGATCCGTTCTGAACTGCTTGACGACAGAGATAAACTTTTCGTAGATCTTTTCCGTCTCGTGCAAAAGTTTATCCGATTGAAATTCCTGGTCGAACCCATCCATCACCCGATGAAACCGTGCGTACATTTCACCGGCTTGTCTCGCGAGGGACGGGCTGGAAATTGTTTCAATGGTTTTTCCAGGCAATTTTGTTTGCATCCGCCAGACGAACCCGCCATGAGGGGCAAGAACGGTCCTCTTCTTTGTCAAAATGCACCGTGGGGAAGGAAAACCGGATGCCTGTAAATACGCGGTCACGGCAAGAAAATCTTGGGCGATTTCTTGGGATGACAAAACAGGATGCAAACGTTGCATGATATACTGTCCTTGGTTTGTTTTGATCTCGTACGTCTGGTGAATCAACCCAACCACCACTGGTTTGATCGACCCGATGTTCCCAATCGCGTACTGGCGCAAAACAGCCTGTGGAATTAACGAAAACGTTTTCATAGACGTAAGAGACACTATGGATCAATATATTCTTATTCTACTGGTGGGCGGGTTCCTTGTCATCTTATCCCTCTTGGCTGCGATTTTTTGGTTTGGTGGATATCTTCTTCCGCTTATTTTTGGCGGAGCTCCCTATGTTCCAAGCGCGAAAAAACGGGTGGAAACCATGATGCGCCTAGCCCAATTCACAGCAAGTGATCATGTGATTGACATGGGTTCCGGTGACGGTCTGCTCCTTTTTTCCGCCATTGAAGCGGGTGCCAAAACAGCGGAAGGATACGAGATTCATCCCGGACTCGTCAGTATTTCACGCCGACGAGCCAAATGGAAAAACCTCCATGACCGCATTACGATCCACCAACGCTCCTATTGGAACGCCGATCTTTCGAGCGCACATGTCGTGGTGTTGTATCAAATTCCGGACTCGATGGAGCGGCTTGAGCGAAAACTTTGGGAGGAACTCCCGATCGGTGCGCGCGTGGTCTCAAACGCATTCCCATTTCCGAATTGGAAACCGGTCACAGAAGAAAATCGTGTTTTTTTGTATAGAAAAACCCCTGATGGTTTCAGGGGGTGATGGGAGCGGTTGCAAGCGGATGCTCGCTGATCAGCTGCCGGAGACGGCGCGGCGCGATCAGTCGAAGGATGCGCTCATCGCCGCGGTGCGGATCGACCAGGATATTCTCGTGCGGCAGCACGAGATGGAGCGATCCGTCCGGCTCGCGCTCGAGCGAGCAGATCTGGACCCGCTCGATACCGCTGACCGGCCGATCGGGACGCAGCGAAGTCCGAAGAAGCCAGATGAAGTCGCCGGTGCGCAGGCGACGGAGCGTGCGCGAACGGACCGGAACGAAGCAGGCTTGAATGTCGGGTTCGTGGAACCCGAGCAATTCGCGGAAAAACACGACCAACTCGACGCGCGACATACGACTCTCCTTAGAACGCGGTGGTTAGAAGACAGATTCCCAGAACGCCACGGCGAATACCGTGACGATGAAGATGAGGATCTTGCCGATGTTTCCCATGAACGCACCGAAGACCGTCGGTGCGTTTTGGATCCGAGCACTTGGCGGTGCGCGATGTGCGGCCAGATGCATGGGTCGAAT
>CAYMBX010000058.1:0-2688 GCA_964388785.1 uncultured Gammaproteobacteria bacterium | reverse complement strand
AAGCGATTCACACGCGTTTCCACACCCGGACCCTCAACGGCAAAAAACGATTTGGAATACTTCGCGGAAGGCAAAATGTTCGAACGGACATCGCGAGCAAAAACACGGGCAGCATCAAGTGCACGGGAAATATTGAGTATTCCCGCTCCAAGCTGCGTGCGGGCTTCAACGGACGTTTCGCCAACCGGATCGACTGAAAGTTTGATCGCGAGATGTACTTGCTGGGGAGTAAGGGACGGATACGAGACTTTGAGAAGAGCCGCGGCAGCACTCACCATTGGGGCCGCAATCGATGTCCCTTCCCACGGCGAACTGTATGCGGTTGAGGTCAGTAAATTTGAAGGATCGTGAAAAACAGTGGCGAAAATGTTCGTGCCAGGTGCACTCACATCCGTGCAGGATGAACCGAAATTCGCAAAACTCGCCTTCTTGTTCTCACGATCTGTCGCCGTCACACCGAGGACGAGATCCCTGCCACCGTACAAATCAAAACAAGCCGGAAACGTTGGCTTCTTATCGACATCCCGATTGCCGTTCCCAACCGCCGTAACAATAACGACTCCTTGTTCAACCGCCCATTCGATTGTTTGATACAGACGTTCGTCGAACTTATCCGTTGTGAAACTCAAGTTGATAACCTGCGCCCCATTTTGAACAGCGTACACAATCGCTTCTCGCACATTGGAGGAAGAGCCCGCCCCTTGTGGGTTGACGATGCGAAGCGGCATGATGGTCACATGAGGAGCGATACCACGAATTCCCTCCGTATTATTTGCCGTCGCAGCAATCATTCCCGCAATCACCGTTCCATGCGAAACAACGGTATCGTTAAACGGAGCGGAAAGAGCGGGAAGCGGCAACGGATCTTCATCCACAAAATCCCAACCCTGAACGTCGTCTTCAAATCCGTTCCCATCATCGTCTTTTCCGTTTCCGGAAATCTCTCCTGTGTTTTTCCAAAATTGACCAATGAGGTCCGGGTGATCCAAATCAAATCCGGCATCCAACACGGCGACGATCACCCGAGGAGACCCTTCCGTTATTTCAGGGACATCGGTCGCAGAAATCGTTTCCAAATACCATTGTTCTGAAAGAAACGGGTCATTTGTTGGAACCGTGGCTTGAAGCAAAAATGGCTCAAACAGAAGTATTGAACCCACCAAAAAGCCCCAAATTTTACGCGAAAAAGTGTGGCTCATACACCGTCGTATTGTACCACACCTTGGTGTCTAAAAATTCTGATCCAGCCCGGTCACGGATGATTTGGCGGCAGCGACATCATAATCGCTCGCCTTTTCGATTTTTGCCCCAAACGTATAATTCCCAAAAAATGCGTCCGGAATATCATCAACCTTTTTGTTCCAATCAGAACTATACAATTCTATGGCGACTGACTCGGTTGCGACAGCGCGCAATTCCCCACTTTTGGAAACGGCATAAACCGTGGGAACGCTTTGGAATTTCACCAGTTTGGTTCCCGGATGGTAGGTGACATTTTTGCCAAGCGAGAGCGAGGACATGAACGACTGAGACACCGTCACGACGGCGTCAAAATTGTCATACCACGTGAAAAACACTTTTTCGTTTGGAAACGCATGTCGCTTGCCGTCGCTTCCGTAAAAGTATACGGCTTTGCACGGGTCATTGACTCCTGCGTCTGTTGTACAAGCAAGTTTGATGAGAGTGTTCGTGGAAGATTCAGACGTTTGGACATCTTGGCTGGCCGGTGGCTCGCTCGGTACGATAGGTGGTGTTTCTTCCACTTGTGGAGGTTCCCATTTCACTATGACCGATTTTACGTCATCCTGCGTTCCAACGACCCAGATGTTTCCATCCGTATCAAAATACGCATCATAAAAACGATAATTCTCGGTTGCATACGGCGTCGCGGTCCATGTCAGTCCTCCATCCGTTGAATCCAAAATGACTTTATCTCCAACCGCCACCATTCGATCGCCGGATCCGCGAATGTCATACAAGGTTTGGTTGATAAGTCCCGACACAGAGACGTCCGTCCAGCTTGCACCCGCGTCGGTTGTTTTTCGAAACGTTGCGTTTTTTCCCACAACAAATCCGTTTGTTGCCGAAGTGAACCAAACGCCGTAGAGATCATCCGAGGCAACTTTTCCTTTATTGCTCCAACTTACTCCATAGTCAGGAGTGTACAAAAGCGTGCCAGATTGCCCTACAACCCATGAACCTGATTGATCAATAATTTGTGCTCGAAAGAGTGAAAGCGTGGTGGGTGAAGTGACGGTTTGCCACAGTTTAGCGGATGGATGAAGTCTTACAATACGTCCGTTGGTTCCCACCACAAGACCATAATTTCCATTCGTATCGATGTCATGGAGTGTGTCGGAGATGCCCAAAGAAATGTTCAACCATGTCTTTCCTCCATCTTCAGATTCCCGCATGGTCCCCGATTCTCCCACCATACGCACAACATCCCCATCTGCATCGACATCCAACCAATACACATTCGCATTGTTATCATAAAGCGACCAGGTCGCGCCTGCGTCCGTTGAACGGATCGTCTGTCCAGTATTCCCTACGGCAAAAAAACTTCCGCCAGATTGTGTCATACCGTGCAGCCCTTGGATTGTGCCGAGATTATTCGTCGTCCAGGCAGCAGAAGTGGAAAGTGGAAAAATGAATAAGAAAAAAATGGTAACCGCAGGCTTTAACCTA
>CAYMBX010000057.1:0-2748 GCA_964388785.1 uncultured Gammaproteobacteria bacterium | reverse complement strand
ATTAAAGTGGATCGTCGCGCGCTCAATCTCGCCCTCGACATTTTGTCGGACATGATTTTCGCCTCGAAGTTCGACTCTAAAGAATTGAATCGTGAACGAAGCGTGGTGATCGAAGAGATCAACATGTACCGCGACACGCCGATGCGTCATGTGGAGGATTTGTTGGAAGAGGCGATGTTTTCGGGCAGCACTCTGGGTTGGAATATCGCCGGTACGCCCAAGACTATGACAGACATGCCGCGGGAAGAAATTCTTGCGTATTACCGTGCGTATTACCAACCGTCGAATATGGTGTTGGCAGTGGCGGGAAATATTGATGTGAGTGCCAAGCGTTTGGTGGAGCGTTATTTCGGCAAGGCGAAAGGGACCAAAGAAGATCCGAAACCGTTTGGAGCGTTTACGGACAAAAATCATTCAGAACACGCGCCGTTCGTGCGGATTCAAAATAAAAAAACGGAGCAGATTCAACTGGCAATCGGGTTTCCATCGTTTGGAATCGATGATGAACGCAATCTCGCACTGAGTTTGCTTTCCGTTGTTTTGGGTGGCAATATGAGCTCACGACTGTTTGTGGAAGTGCGAGAACGTCGCGGGTTGGCGTATTTCGTGCGTGCGGCAAACTCCGCCTATGATGATGTGGGTGTATTTAATATTCGAGCTGGATTGGATAAAAAGCGACTGCCGCTCGCCATGAAAACGATCATGACCGAATTGCGGAAAGTGGTGCGAAGCGGCGTGACCGCGGAAGAATTAAAAAATGCAAAAACATTTTTGCATGGACAGCTCTCGATCCGGATGGAAGATACGTTTGATCAGGCAGAATGGTTTGCCAAACAAGAGATGTTCAAAAAAGAGAAATATGCTCCGCAAGAATTTTTGAAGCGCATCGACGCGCTTACCGCCGTGGATATGAAACGTGTGGCCAAAGAGGTGATTGATTTTTCCCGTATGAGTTTGGCTGTTGTGGGGCCGTACAAAGATCGGACCGAGTTTTTGAAAAAGGCGGGAATTTAGGAAAAGAGACGGTATGAAAACCATCATCGGCAATTGGAAGATGAATGTCGGTGTCCGGGAAAGCGTTGCGCTTGCTCGCGGCACGCTTTTGACATTGCGCGGCCGCAAGGTGACTCCCGAGGTGGTGATTTGTCCTTCGTTTGTGGCGCTTTCGGAAGTGCACAAGGTTGTGGCGCGAAGCTCCATTTCACTTGGTGCACAAAATATGTTTTGGGAAGATCAAGGGGCGTTTACGGGAGAGGTGAGTGCGCGCATGCTGACGGAATTGGGGGTGGGCCATGTGATCATCGGTCATTCAGAGCGCCGTCGAGTATTCGGGGAAAGCGATGAAACGGTGAATAAAAAAATTCATCAAGCACTCGGAAGTGGGATGGTCCCGATTCTTTGCGTCGGAGAAACACAGGAAGAATATGAGCAAGGGAAAACACGGACGCGGATTCAAGAACAACTTGCCTCTGCACTTTCCCAAGTTCGTCTGCGTCCACGCGATCGGTTGTTCGTGGCGTATGAACCTGTGTGGGCGATTGGAACCGGCAAGACGCCCGAAGTTGGGGAAATCATCGCATCGCACATGTTTATCCGTGAAATCCTGGCGGATGTGTTTCCTGCGTCCGACCCTTCTGCTCTCCAAGTCATTTATGGAGGAAGTGTGGAAAGCGAAAATGCCTATCAGTTTTTGCGCGAAAAAGAAGTGGACGGAGTGTTGGTTGGCGGAGCCAGTGTGAAGCTTAATCAGTTTAAAGATATTATCATTGCCGCCGCAGAGGTGCTTGATGCGCAGACATCAGATGTATGATGACAATTATTTCACTCATCATTGCCGCCGTGAGCTTGCTCGTAATTCTTGGCGTGCTCGTTCGCAAGATTCCGGCTTTGCGCGTGATTGACGTCAAAACAATTCCGGAAGAACGCGAACGGGAGTTGAAAGAAAAAATCATCATGGAAAAATTGGAACGTTCGGCGCGAAACAAGTGGCGCGTCGTTGCCAAAGTATCCGGTGCAGCTGTGCGTGGCGCATCGCGTGTCGGACGACGGGCCGTGCAAAAATTGTATGCGATCGAGCAGTATTACCAGAAGTTGAATCGCAGCGCGACGGAAGGACAACATGCCTATCCGCAAGAAACCATTTCGAAAATGGTGGATGAAGCGGAAAAATACATTCGAGAAGAAGAATATATCCCCGCGGAAAAGATTTACATTGACATTATCAGCCACAACCCACGTAGTGTCGATGCATATGAAGGGTTGGGGAACATGTATATCGCCAAAGGAGATTACGATCAGGCACGAGAAACGCTCCAATTTGCTCTGCGATTGTCACCAAACGATGCGAGTGTAAACGTCTCGCTTGCTGAGGTCGAACTCGAGCAAGAGAAGCCGAGGGGGGCGTTGACGTACCTTCGTAAAGCGATCGGCAAACGTTCAAAAAATCCGAAGTATTTAGATTTGTATATTGATGCAAGCTTGCTTGCCGGGTCGCTCAAAGATGCCCGCCATGGTTTGCAGCTGCTCAAGAAGGTGAATCCGGAAAACCAAAAAATTGCCGAATTTGAGGAACGGTTTGAAGCACTAAAAGCCGAATATATCGCCAAAACAAGTTCCACACAGCCCCCGCCTTCACAAGAATAATTTTTTTTGTTACGATTCCCGCGCTTCAGTGTCAGATATGCCGTTGTAGCTCAGTTGGTAGAGCGCGTCCATGGTAAGGACGAGGTCACCGGTTCAATCCCGGTC
>CAYMBX010000056.1:0-2887 GCA_964388785.1 uncultured Gammaproteobacteria bacterium | reverse complement strand
GCGTTCATCCATCCGCAAGAAGAGGACTTTGGCATCACACCCGTGGAATCGATGGCGTCCGGACGTCCGGTGATTGCGTATCGCAAAGGGGGAGCAACCGAAACGGTGGTCGAAGGCCTCAGCGGAGAATTTTTGGAAACCCAGACATGGGAAGAACTTGCAGACCACCTCATCCGATTTGATGAACATCGTTACGATCCGCATAAAATCAAAACACACGCGCAGCAATTCAGCCGTGAACGTTTTAAAAACGAAATGCGTGTATGCGTATCCTCGTTGACATCCGACACTTAAGCACGGGGGAACCGAGCGGCGTTGGGGAGTATACGATTCAACTCCTCAACGCGCTTTTTGCGATCGACAAAAAAAATGAATACACCCTGTTGTCGAGTGGGAAAAAGAAACCGGATCTTTCTGCCTGTCGCCTCTCGCCCAGCGTTTCACATCTTCATATTCCCCTCCCCAACAAGCTGCTTAATCTCCGCACAGCCCTTCTGCGCCACCCCACCCTCAACTGGCACGTCCGTGAACCCATTGATCTCATCTTCCTTCCAAACCTGAACATTGTTTCGCTTCCTAATGACATTCCAACGGTTTTGACGGTACACGATTTATCTTGGAAATTTTTCCCCGAATTTTACTCCCGAAAAATGCGACTCTGGCACAAAGCCGCCCGCCCCCACGAGCTGATCACACACGCAAATCAGCTCATCGTGCCTTCGCAATCAACCTCTATTGATCTTCAAACCTTCTTTGGTGTTTCTGATAAAAAAATTCACACCATCGCCCACGGAATAGATCCCATCTTTTCACCCCGTATGCACGCCCGAGATCACGGTGTCCGTTCTCGCCACAAACTTCCGAGGCGCTTTGCCCTCTTTGTCGGAACACTGGAACCGAGAAAAAACGTGCTTGGACTTATCGAAGGCATCAAGCGGTATCGAGATGTCTCTCGCGACGATTTGCATCTTGTGCTTGTCGGAAAATGGGGTTGGAAGTCCACGCAACTGCGCCACCGTCTCTGGAAACGGGACGTCAGCGCATGGGTACATCGCATCGGATACATTCCCGCGCAAGATCGGCCGGCACTGTACCGTAGCGCCTCCGTATTCGTCTGGCCATCCATTTATGAAGGATTCGGCCTCCCGGTCCTGGAGGCAATGGCGAGCGGTATCCCAACCATCACAAGTCGTCATTCCTCGCTTCCAGAATTGACATCGGACGCGTCCCTTTTGATTGATCCATACAATTCTGCCGATATTTCCGATGCGCTTTCACAAATTTTGCATTCCACCCCGCTTCAACAACATCTGAAAGAACGCGGGCTCAAAAGAGCCTCGGATTTTTCTTGGGAAAAAACCGCCTTGGCCACGCTTTGCGTTTTCGACGGTACAAACTGAATAGTGAGATACGTCCTGTGTACATCCTGAGCACAAGCTTGGGATTTCTTGTTATAATAGGAACATGCGTATCGGAATTGACGCAAGAATGAGCGGTCCAAGTGTGGGGGGAGGCGGTCTGGGTCGGTATGTAGAGCAATTGTTGAAGGAATTGCCGAATGTCGATAAAAAGAACCGCTATTTTTCGTTACAACCACCGATTCCTTGGTACACACTCAAAGAGCAGCTCTTGTTGCCGAGATTCATCGATCGCAAAAAGCTGGACTTGGTCCATTTTCCGCACTGGAATGTTCCGCTTACGCTCAAAACACCGTTTGTCGTCACGATTCATGACCTTATCCTGCTCGAAGAACCAAGGAGTGCCCGCGCGACCACCCGACATCCGTTTATCTACGCACTGAAGTATCTGGGTTTCAAACGCGTTCTTGCACACGCGATCCACGCGTCAAAAAAAATTATCGCGGTTTCCGAGACGACGAAGTCGGACATTTTGAAACACTTTCCCGACATCCATCCAGAAAAAATTGTCGTGATTTACGAAGGTGTCACTCCATTAGCTTCTCCAACTTCTTCAGCTTCCCCAACTTCCTTCCCGTTCCTTTTGTACGTCGGTAACGCCTATCCGCACAAAAATTTGTCCGTCTTGCTCGAAGCCTTTCAACTCATCCATCAACGTATTCCCGCCTTGCACCTAATCTTTGCTGGCAGAGACGATCAATTCTCAAGACACCTTGAACAGCAAGCGCAAAAAAGCCGTTCCGCATCGCACTTCTCTTTTATCCGCAACCCCTCCGATGAACAGCTTGGTGACCTCTACCGCCACGCCGAACTGTACGTCTTCCCCTCACGCATCGAAGGATTCGGCCTCCCCCCCCTTGAAGCCATGAGAATGGGAACGCCGGTTGCCTGTTCAGACATTCCTTCCCTGCGAGAAATTTTAGGAGAAGCCGCCTGCTACTTCCCACCCAATGATCCCAAACACATAGCCGACACAATCGTCTCCCTGCTCAACGATCAAACGCGAAAGCAAACGCTGATTCAAAAAGGTAACGAACAGATAAAACGATACAACTGGACGCGTATGGCAGAACAAACCGTCCGTGTCTACCAAGCGTGTGAGTAAGCACACCACTTCTTCCAAGAAAAAAACATCTCCAACGTTGCGAAAAAAATCCTCGCCAGACGTTTTGAAATCAGTCACAAAAAAACTGGAAAATCGTGAGCTCAAACGCGCGCTCACTCGTCGCAAGCTCTCACACACACCTGCGGGATATGATGAAGCTGTCCCGGCAAACCTACAAATTAAGCATCTCCTGCGCAGTGCATCAACTGCGCTTGCGATCCAGCAAGGTGATCATGCTCTTTCGCCGTTTGTCATCAATCTCAGACAGGACGTTCCTTCCCCACAAGCCGTTCTGGAAGAAAACGTGCACATCCGTCTCAATCTGCTCCATCCTCGTCTGAGAGAAACCGCCCACCTTGCCTCT
>CAYMBX010000055.1:0-3142 GCA_964388785.1 uncultured Gammaproteobacteria bacterium | reverse complement strand
CATCTATTGTTTCGCTCATTTATTACGCCTCACCAAAACGCACTGCACCCCCAATAAAAACCGTGCTCGCACTTGTGGAACCACTGATCAAAAGTCGTGGCAAGTATGTGGCGAAGGCGGTTGGTTGGACACTTCGCGAAGCCTACAATCTCTATCCGAAAGAAACGCTCACATTTCTCAAAAAACACGTACACGAACTTGCACCTGATAGTTTTTCCTACGCCACAGAAAAAGTAAGCGCAAAAGAAAAAGAGGAACTAAAGCGAAAGCGCCGTGGCTGAAATACGATCATCAACACGTGTCATGGTTTCAAAACCAGGTAGTTGACGGATTTTGTCGCTCACATAGCGACGTACATGTTCCACCCCTTCCGATCCGCAAAAAAGAGTACGGATCACCAAATCCGTTTCGCTCTTGTTCTTAAACTCCTGCCCGACCGGATTCCACAGCCGATCCAAAATGAAGCGTGCAAGTTTGCGGTCGAATCCGTTTCGTTCCAATTTAATCTTTGCCACGGTCCAATAAAAAAATGCGTGCATTGCTTCTTCGCGTACAATACCGCGAAGAATGTGTTCAAGCACCGGATGTTGAGCCAGCTCCCAAAGTCTTCGATATCCCGTAAGCGTCGAATACTCATGTGTAGCTCCCCATGCCATGTGCAGTGCACCAAACCGTTTTCCAAACGGCGCCGTTGCGATCGCTTGCACCCACTTATGCATACGGTAGGCGATCGACATGTTGCCAAACAGATGATCTTTCCACGCCTTGTCATCACTGTGCCCGGACTCTTCAAGAAACCGATTGAGCAGTTCCCCATGCGTTGGCTCCTCCGCAACCCAACGTTCCATAAACGCCGCGATCGATGGATCCTTCCCTGTGGGGCTCATCATCAGTTCATCAAAATACACCTGTGTCATGGTCTCGATGTCACGCATGTAAAACAAAACCGGGATAAATTTCGGGTCAATCGGATAGTCGTTTATCTGTTTCCATGGAATACTGTTTTGGAATACCGAATCTACCACGCGCGGCTGTTTCTCATACCACGCAAGTACATCGGATTCGGTTTCAAATGTCATATTGATGCTATTCTAGCCAGGAGACAAATATTTTGCTACTCTCTTGCCCGTGGGCGAGTGGCGGAATGGCAGACGCGGGGGACTTAAACTCCCCTGAGAGTGATCTCGTGTGGGTTCGAGTCCCACCTCGCCCACCACCGTATGATCGAAGTGGAAAAAAAAGTTTCTATTGCAAGCAAAGACGATCTTGCGCGCTTGATTGACGGTGCGCAATTTTTGGGTGAAGTCGTGAATGATGACGTCCTCTATGATGACGAAACATTTTCTCTGACCATAAACGAATACTGGCTGCGCACGCGTGGAGGAGCTTGGGAGCTCAAAGTTCCGCTTCACACAAAAGGGCCACGCCTCGCGACCCAATATGATGAGCTTGAGGAAGAAAACGCGATACGAAATGCCCTACATCTTTCGAAGACAGGCACGATGGAAGAAGCCGTTGCAGGTGCAGGATACACGCCGTTTGCTAAGTACGTCACCACAAGGAAAAAATACGTGCTAGACTCATTCCATATCGACATTGATTCAACCGATTACGGCGATTCTGTTTATCAAATCGGAGAAATTGAACTCATGGTCGAAAACGCATCACAAATTCCGGACGCCCTTGAGCGCATTCAGCAATTTTTGAATGCACACGGTCTTCCATTAACCTCCGTGCGAGGAAAAGCAATAGAATATCTTTACCGGTATCGACCGGAACACTACCAAGCGCTTGTTGCCGCAGGGGTTGCGGGCACTTCATCCACAACAAACGATTGACGAAATCAAAAAATTTGCTATACTGATCTTAACAATAAAAACCTCCCTGTTGAGCTGTATGCTCGCGGGGAGTTTTTTTGTTTTGTCCTACAATCGAAAGGAGTATCCATGAGAACCATCGGCTTCTTGGTAGGTTTTATGCTCGCGATCCTGCTTCTGCGATGCAATCACGACACCACACCGGGACCACAAGACGTGGAGGTTCATGAAAAAAGTCGGGCTCCGATCTGCGTGGACCATCCGGAGATCAGCACAATTGATCTCAATGGAGCGCTTCTCACCGAAACGCTCGAACTTGCAATTCCCAAGCAAGTCTCCTCCTTGGATCACCGCCTCTTTGCTGTTCCTTACAGCACGAATGGTGATGAAATCATGGACGAGTACCTCGTCTGGAAATCCGTGGATGATACGCTTGTCACGTTCACTTCCCACGCGTGGAACGACAATACAGTGTCCGTGAACGTGATGCGCGACTTGTTCGATGGGCAAGGACACGAGCCTGTCACGGATGCGCGTGCTTGTGTAAAGGACTCCTGCGCAAATTGTACCAGCTTTCGCATTGTCGGACTCGTCGACGTAGGCGGGACCTGGCGCATCACCAGTGCGCAATTTCCACTCACTTTCGAAGTGGATATAAACCAACACGGACGTGAGCTCTCACCTTCTCTCGATCTTCATGGCGGGATCATCGCATCTCTCCAGGGAAACCATGTGACATTCGTGCACGGGTCTTCGCGCTACGAATGTACACTCAAGTCGCGTACATTTTGTGCGGGACACACGACTGATCTGCAAACCGGCGGCACACTCGCGCGCTGGAATGCGGTCAAGCAATAACGTCTACAGCGCCTTTCCGCGCTGTGTTTTGTTTTTGCCTAAAAGGCAAGGCTCAGGCACAATAATGGCGATATGATCGAGCGAGAACATGAACAAAATACAGTCTTATCGCCGTCAACGAGTTCAGGCGAACAGGAGGTCGAAATCAGTCTACGACCACAAACCCTTTTGGAATTTGTCGGACAGGATGATCTGAAAGAAAATCTATCTATTTTCATCAATGCAGCAAAAAAACGGGAAGAACCTATCGAACACGTCTTGCTTTACGGTAACCCTGGACTTGGAAAAACCACACTTGCGCACATCATTGCAAACGAAATGGGTTCACAAATCCGCGTGACCTCAGGACCGGCGCTCGAAAAAGTCGGCGACCTGGCTGCCATTATTTCCAATCTGGGGCGCGGGGACATTTTGTTTATCGATGAAATCCATCGCATGAACAAAACGATTGAAGAAGTTCTTTATCC
>CAYMBX010000054.1:0-3603 GCA_964388785.1 uncultured Gammaproteobacteria bacterium | reverse complement strand
ATCAGTGGTTCAGCGGTGGAAGCAGCATGCAACATAGCTTCAGCACGCGCATAAAGATCCTCGTCCTGTTCGACGCGAGTGATGAGTGTATCAAAAAATTCTGTTTCTTTCGTTTTCATTTTTGTCTGAATATTGAACATACCTAAAACTGATCACCTAATCACTAAGACCTCTTTTCATTGTACCACTTCTCGATGATCTCTTTCGTTTTCTTCACAACGTGCTCAACTGGCTCACATCCGTCGATGATGACGTGTGCATATTGTTTCATCGGCTCCACAAATCTACGCTGTCCATCTAAAACAACCTCATCATAATACCGTTCATCAAACGTCTGTTGCTGACGCTGTGCGCGACGCGATTTGGTAAGCGAGCAATCCGCCTCAAGCCATAGCCGCAAATCAAACAACTCCCGAATGCGCGCATCGTTGTATAAAAAAAGACCTTCCACAAGAAGGACATCTGCCGGCAAAAATTCTTCTTCGCCGATTCGTCTGTGTTCACCGCGACTATACAACGGGATCATAACGGCACTCCCGTGTTTAAGTGCGACTAAATCTTCGTACATCTGATCTAAATCCAAACTCTCCGGCACATCATAATTTGTTTTTCCATCAACGGTCTTTGGACAATCCGCGACAGATTTATAGTATGCATCCATCCGAAAACGTTTGATGATTCCTTCCTGCTCAAGTGCATCGGCAAGTGAAGATTTTCCCGACCCCGACGGCCCAACGAGCCCGATAAAAAATGGATTCATACTTCAAATAAGATCCTCCTCATCATGAATTTCTCGACCAATAATTTCTTCAAGCACATCCTCAAGCGTCACAATCCCAACCCACTCGCCGGATTTCTCGGTCACAACAGCCAAGTGCGCTCGCTTCGCAAGAAGCATATTGAGCACCTCATCCAATTTCCGATTCGGTGTCACTCGAACCATAATATCGCCGCGCACTAAACTTGCAACTGATCGGGTCTCATCTTCTCCGATCAAATCTTTTGTATACAGAATGCCGACGACTTCCCGTTGCTCTCCACCGATCACCGGAATGCGCGTATACCCTTCTTCTTTAATCCGATACAACAATCGCTCACCAATGGTATCGCCCAAATCAACCGTAAACGCCTGCTCGCGCGGCGTCATGATCTGCTCAGCGGTCTTATCCGAATAATGGAGCGCGCCGATCAAAATACGCTCTTCATCGGCATCAATGGGCGCACGAGGATCATCTTCGTGCGTGCGAATGATATGTGCAAGTTCGCCCTTGGAAAAAACCGGGGAGGCGGCGTGCCCGAGTGCGCGATCAAGCATCCAGGCGAACGGTTTTGCCACCGGAAAAAAGATTACCATGATCAATTCAATAAGCCATGCCGTGCGTGCAGCGACCGGAAGTGCGTAACGTGCACAAAACGCCTGAGGAAGAATTTCGCCGAAGATGACAATCAATCCTGTGGCGATCACCCCCGCAATGACGCCGCTCGTTACATCTCCGAGGAGAATTGAAATCGCCGCATTGACCGCCACATTTCCAAGAAGCAACGTCACGAGCAGTTCATTACTACGCCTTCGCACACGCAAGACGCGCTGCGCCCGCACATCACCCAGGTGAGCTTTGCGTTCCAAATCCGAACGGTCAAGACTGAAAAATCCCAAGTTCAATCCTGAGAAGAGAGCCGAAAATCCGACCAGAATGATCAGTAGCAGCAAAAGAAAACTGTTCATACTCGAGAGAGAACGCGTTTAATGTCCGCGAGCGTGACTTTACGCTTGCCCGGTTCGTTCCGATACCCCCAATTGCGATCAAGTCCGAAGGTAAACCCGCCGAATGCACGGAACAAGTCCATGGCGTGATCAGACTCTTGCACATATAGCAAACCACGCGCACGCTCAATCACGATCAGCGAAGTCGGTTTTCCGATTTCTCTTGCGATAATCCGCGAGAGTCTGGGACGCAACTGGACCCCGGCACGCGTTTCCACAATCAAATATCCGTTCCATTTTTTGCGACGCGTCCATGCGCGCATTGCCACCTCGTTTTTTTTCGCCTCTGTCTTTGGATTATGAATCTCTGACAACAGTTCATCATGGAATGCGAGAACGCGATCGATTTCTTTTTTATTCATTCCTTCTTCTTGCAAGGCCCACACAAATCCCCGATCCATAACTCCGATCGCACGGACAAGTTTGGGATCAAACCCGAACGAACGCAGCTTCGCATCCGTCACACGAAACAGTTTCAAAAATTGTTCGAGCGATGACGGAAGCAGCTTGCCGGTTTTGTGATCATGCGCACGATCGAGCCCGGTGTAATGATGATGATCGATGATTGTAAGATCGATACCAAGCTTGCGCAATTTCGCTTCCGCCTTTGGTCCCGGCATTTCGACCACAATCGCACGTTCATATTTCCCTTTCCTGACCTGCGCCACATAATCATGGCCTTGATCGAGAGAGGCCCCATGTGTCTGTCTTGATCGAATCATCGGAAGACCGAGTTTCTCGGCAATTTTGCTAATTAAAATCGCTTCGGCGTCATTGGGGGGAATAATAAGTACAGTTGTTTTCATATCCCTTTTTGTCATTCTGAGGGAGTGAAGTCGCGCTTAGCGCGACGAAGCGACCGAAGAATCTCTAATTTCCTTTAAACATTCGTGATCCTTCGCTGGCGCTCAGGATGACAAACAGAATGAGTGACATAATGGTAACCGATTTTCTCTTATAAAAAAACCCGACGCGTTTCCGCATCGGGGCAAGAGTCTAGAATCGCGAACGTGCGTCGCGCGGCAGGCGGCTGCGAAGGATGGCGTACTGCTGCCAATCCTCCGACTTGCCCGTGCGCTTGGCGCGCGCGAGCGCCTCCTGCACGCGCCCCGCGAGCTGCCGGTCGCGCTCGCTCGCCCGACGACGTGCCTCGTGCACACGGACCTCGCGGTGCACCTTGGCCGCAGCTTCGTTCGACACGAGTCCGGCGGCCGCAAGCGCATCTGCCATCAGGTTCATATTCTCCTCCTTGTCTTGGTTTGCGCTGAACCGGAAATCTCTACCTGAGCTCCCGGATGACCTTCCCGTCGCGCCGCACGATGACACGTGGAGATGCCCCCTTCTCCGGTCGCGGCGGAAGCTTGACAGGTCTCGGTCGAGACGGGTTGGGATCCACCTTGACGATGAACCCGCACGGTTTGGTTGCGAATGCGAACCCAGCCATCGATCACCTCCTGATGATCCCCTCAACGTTTCGATTCCTTCAGACTCGAGACGTAATTGGGGAGCCAAGTGAACGCACGGGGCGAGCACTTGGCGAGAACCCCAGATGATGAGCGCTACTCATCTTCGGCGGCCGAGTACTCCTTGCAGAGCCCGGACACCTCGGCGACGTAGCGCATCACCGCGTCGCTCCAACCGTGCACGAAGTGCACGCCCGGCTCGGTCTCAGGGACCGGACGGTGCTGGTTGGGGACCACCGTGACGAGAACGGCCTTGGCGCGGGGCGAGACTTCTGCGCGGTACTGCCGCCAGGTCTCCAGGAATCCCCGGCCCACCCACTCCTCCTCATCGGTGATACCGACAAAGAGGTCGACCGCGTCGCGCTCCGCAAGGAG
>CAYMBX010000053.1:0-4101 GCA_964388785.1 uncultured Gammaproteobacteria bacterium | reverse complement strand
GGGTGATCCTCAGGTCGTTCCAATTCACCAACAAAGCGACAACCACCGATCACGTTAATGAGCGGACGGCCACGAAGGACACGCAGCCGATCCAATGCCGCCTCCTCAATGTGAAACGGAATCGACTGAGTTGGATCATCGACTTTATAATCGATCGTTACCACACGAATCGATGTATCCATATTGCTTAATTCCTTGTCGTATCCGTAGTCTGGGCACATCGCTTCCATCTCTTTCGCAAAATCGGCTCCGAATTTCACATCCCGCACGGTGAGCTCGGGCTCGAATCGCTCTTTGTGATCAACCACGGTTTGCACGTTGTTGTACAAAAACTCCGCATACCGATTTCGTGTACGCTCAAAAATATCGACAAGTTCTTGTGTGTCTCCCGGATCTGGATTTTCTTCATCGAGCCGTGTAAATAGATCGCGCGCCTGAACGTATTCCGTGCCTTCATTGGTCACCAAAAAATGCATGGCTGTTTCCATCAGGTCGCGAACGCGCTGCTGCCAATTTCTTTTTTGTTTGCCCGCAAGCGCGGTTTTGATGTTTTGCAGCGTGGTCGTAAAGTAATCGAAGGTTCGCAAGGCATCTTCAAGTCGTTCATACTGTTCACGTTCAAACACGGCGATTTGGTCAAATTCTTTTTTCTGTTCAAGTCCAAGATGCTTATCTTCATTAATTAAAACACGCGCCGGCCTATCGCGATACACGACTTCGATAAATGAGTGTTGATTTCCGCTCGCCTGCTTATACCGTCCCCGATAAAGCAAATACTGTTTGTTTGCATCCGACGTGACGGGTTTAGATAGAAATTGACGGGCGATTTTTGCCACTTGATAATAGTCCGGGTGGTTGAGCACGCGCGAGCGCGCCTCATACGTTTCATCACGCTCACGAAGAAGCGCGTGCGATTCGAATAGTCCGATTTTGCGGGTCAACCGTTCTCCGGTAATTTCCGCGCCGATCGCTTCGGCAAACCGAAATGCCGCGTACGTGCCCTGCTCACCAAATTCATCAAATAGTATCTCGAGCAGTGCGTCGGGCATGATGAGCCCAGCTTCTTTTACCTTGCGCGCAAATTGATCCGGATTCTTCAAGACGTCTTCCACCATTTGGACGGCAATATCAACCTCGTCTCTTGTTTCGTAGCCGAGTGCCTGTGCAAAATCCCGAAGTTGTTTCGCTTCCAATTCCTCCACGCGTCCCACCTGAGAATTTTCTTCGGCCATGCGCAGCTGCAGCTCCACACGTTCATGAGAATCCGTGATGAAGCGCTGCTGCTCAAGTGCATTCGGCAACCCTTCATCAATCAATCCGTATGGAATGTGAGAGTTAAATCCGGAAAGGTCAATACGAATTCCGTTTGCATCAAGTGTCACGTACTTTTTTCCTTTCCCTTTTCTGAGTGCGTTGGCATTGCCACTCAAAAGAAACTGGTTCACAAGCTTTGCGCGCTCATAACGCGCCTGTGGACGCAAATCACTACTTTCCAGACCGCGTAAAACTTCGATCATCTGTGAAATTTTTTCCGATCCCAATCCCCGAAATTTTTGTCTCGTGTAAAATTCGCGAGGAATGAATCCGACCCGATCAATCAGTTTGCGGACGTTTTTGCGCATGTCTCCCCCAAAAAATGCGTCAATCATTTCAATCCACTTCGCCTTGTCGTCAAGCCCGAGGGCACGCGCGGTTTCTGTTGCCACGTCCTCGTGGTATTGTTCCGGACTTGTTTGCAAGTGATCAGAAAACGTTAAACGTTCGTACAATTCTTCCGCGGAATCCACATCGCGCAAAAGTGCGGGAATCTCTGAAGCCAGCACGCCATCAAACGTGACGGTTCCTGATCGCACGATCTCCTGAGACCATCCGAAAAGGGCACTAAGATGTTCGGACAATTCGCTGGAGGTATGCGCGAGTTGCGCCCGAATAGCGCTCCCTCGGTGTCCGCTCAGCATCTTTGACAATTTGATGTTATGGAGCACCGCCTCACGCTTCGATGCATCTAAACGTTCGAACGCTGGGGGATCAAATTGAATTTCAGGAGCAAAGACGTCTTTATTAGAGGCAAGACGTCTGCGATCAAAAAGCAGCTCACGGAAATCCGCCGTCAGCTCGGGAATCTTTTCGGATTCATGATGATCCTTATGAAATTCAAACGGGACTTCGCCAAATCGTTGGCGCATAGACAAAAATAGTTTACCATATCGCCATGCCACTTACCCGCCTCAACAAATATCTATCCGAAAACGGCTATTGCTCGCGCCGCGAAGCAGATCGGCTCATTCAAGCCGGTCGAGTATTTGTGAATGGCAAACAAGCGAGCCTGGGCGATAAAGTTTCTGAAGAGGATGAGGTACGCGTGGAGGGACGCGACAAACGAAGGCCGCCGGAAAAAATCTATCTCATGCTGAACAAACCGATCGGAGTTACGGATGCGGTTGATTTTGTTCATTTTCCCGAAAAAATTTTCGCCGTCGGACGTTTGGAACAGCAAGTGGAAGGACTCGTTTTCCTGACAAATGATCAAGTGCTCGCCAACAGACTCACGCGCCCGGGACGCACATATGAACAAGAGTACGTCGTTGAAGTGGATAGACGACTGGACATGAAACATATCCGTCAGTGGCAGACGCTGCCTGCAAAAGTACGCAAGATCGATGATTTTCGATTTGCGATCATTCTGGACGGAGGAGATTACAAACGGATTCGGCAGCTATGCGAAGCACTTGACTACCAAGTCGTCCGACTCAAACGCACGCGCATTTTGTCGCTCAAACTTCCCGCGCGATACCCCGATGGAAACTGGCGGCATCTCACAGAATCGGAAATTCGATCGCTTCGCAACGACCTGGGCATGGACAAAAACCCCGCGAGGTGGTAAGAGAGGACATCCCGAATGGGATGAAATCTGCAACGGAGGAATCGAATGGGACGCAGAAAAATCGTTTATATCAACGGAGACGGCATCGGGCCAGAGGTGATGCACGCAACACGACGCGTCATCACCATGGCTACGGACGATCGATTCGAATGGGTGGAGGCACACGCAGGGCTGGAGTGCTACGAGCGCACAGGCAATCCGCTTCCGACTCAGACACTCGCGCTCTTGCGCGAACACAAAATCGGCATCAAGGGACCAACGACCACGCCCGGTGGAGGCGGATTCGAAAGTGTCAACGTGCGTCTTCGCAAGGAGCTCGATCTGTACGTCGGCCTACGCCCTGCGATCTCGATCGGCGTTCCCAATGCGCGCACCGACGTGAATCTCGCCGTCTTCCGCGAGAACACCGAGGGGCTCTACGCATGCGCGGAGACCATCAACAACCAAGGACAGCGCGTGGTGCTGATGGCGACATTCAACGAGTCGGCCATGATGCGCCTTGCGCGCGCGGCGTTCGAGTACGCACGTACACACAGCTTCACGCGCGTCACTTACGTGGACAAACAGAACATCCACAAGAAGTGGGGTGTCCTGTACCACGCCGCGTTCAAGCGTGTCGCCGCAGAGTTTCCGGAAATGAAAAGCGACCACATGCTGGTGGACGCCATGAGCATGCGGCTCGTGAGTGATCCGAGCACGTGGGGAGTGATCGTCACCGAAAACATGTTTGGCGACATCATCTCGGATATGTGCGCAGGGCTGGTCGGGGGCCTCGGCGTCGTTCCCGGGGCGAACATCGGCAAGGAGATCGTGCTGTTCGAGGCCGTACACGGCTCCGCGCCGGACATCGCCGGTCGTGGGATCGCGAACCCCACGGCCCTTATGCTCAGCGGCGCCATGATGCTCGAGCACATGGGCTGGCCGAGCGAGGCGAGGCGTATCCGATGGGCGATCGGCAAGGCCATCAAGGAGGGTGACTGCACGAGGGATCTGGGTGGTTCGCTCAACACCAAACAATTCACCGACAAGATCATCGACTATATCTTCTAGAGTCTGATTCGCCTCGGCGACAGGCTTTTTTCTTTGTAGAATAAGCTCTTGCGCCATCAGGTTGTCCATGCTACTATTGCGTCGCTTAGATGGACCGGTGGTGTAGCCCGGTTAACACGTCTCCCTGTCACGGAGAAGATCGCGGGTTCGAATCCCGTCCGGTCCGC
>CAYMBX010000052.1:0-4120 GCA_964388785.1 uncultured Gammaproteobacteria bacterium | reverse complement strand
TCATGTCCGACAAAATGTCGAGGGCGAGATTGAGCGCGCGACGATCCACTTTAATGTAATAGCCGGTAACATGTTTGTCTGTATACGCGTTAAACTCAGCTCCGAGCGCATCAAGCGCGCGGCTGATGTGCTGGGCGGTTGGTCGTTTCTTTGTTCCTTTGAACAACAAGTGCTCGATAAAATGCGACGCACCGTTTAACGTTTTGTATTCATAGCGCGACCCGACCCTGACAAGCACAAGGACTGTCACTGTCTCGCTACCGTTTGAAGGCGCAAATAAAACACGGAGTCCGTTCTGTAGTTTTTGATTTTGAATCTTCATAGGTTGTGAGAAAACCATGATTCTAACTCATCGATCTTCACCCGCACCTGTTCCATGGTATCACGATCGCGAATGGTGACAGCTTGGTCGTTGAGTGTCTCGAAATCGACGGTGAGACAGTAAGGTGTGCCGATTTCATCCTGACGACGATAACGCTTTCCAATAGATTGTGTTTCGTCATAGTCCGTTGCCCATTTCTGCCGCAAGCGCGATGCGAGCGGTTCGGCCACAGCGGCAAGCTCCTCTTTTTTTGAAAGTGGCAACACGGCGATCTTAAACGGTGCGAGCGCTTTGGGAAGTTTCAGCACGACGCGCACGTCCGTTTTTCCTTCCTCAGCCGTCGACACCTCTTCTTCCCGATAGGCCTCGAGCAACGTGATGAGTACGGTGCGATCGATGCCGAAGGTCGGTTCAATCACATGAGGAACATATTTTTCGTTAGTGCTGGGATCCGTATAACGCAAATCCGCTCCGGACATTTCCATATGACGTGCCAAATCAAAATCCGTGCGATAGGCAAGCCCATACAATTCTTTGAGTCCGAAGGGATACTGATACTCGATGTCGACCGTGCGTTTTGAATAATGTGCGCGCTCGCCGTCTTCAATCTCATGGAACACCAAATGTGAACGGTCCACGCCGCAAAAGTCGAGCCACGACTTCATCTCTTCAAGCCAATATTCAAATTGTGTTTCCCACTCCGAAGGATGCACGAAATATTCGAATTCCATCAGGTTGAACTCGCGGGTGCGGAAGATGAAATTTCCAGGCGTGATTTCATTTCGGAAGCACTTCCCTTGCTGAGCGATTCCGAACGGAATGCGTTTACGCGAGGTGGTGACAACCTGGGCGAAATCGACAAACATGCCTTGGGCGAGTTCTCCGCGCAAGTACGCAACCGATGCGGAATCTTCCGTTGATCCCAAAAACGTCTTAAAGAGAAGATTGAAATTTTTGGGATCCGTAAACCCGTCTCTTTTACCGCACCGAACACACGCACTACTCACATCAATCTGATCCGCCCGGAACCGCTCATGACAGGCTTTGCACTCCACGAGCGGATCCGTAAAGCCCTCGACATGTCCCGACGCTTCCCACACCTTCGGATTCATAATAATCGCCGCGTCAATTCCAACCATATCCCCACGCGAGGTGACAAACCGTTGCCACCACGCGTTCATGATGTTGCGCTTGAGCTCCGTGCCCAGCGGACCGTAATCCCAAGAATTCGCGAGTCCTCCGTAAATTTCGGAACCCGGATACACGAACCCTCGCTGTTTGGCGAGGGCGGTTAATTTTTCCATGGTGACCGTTTTGTCGCTCATATGGTCATAATCTCATCTTCTTTTTGTTGCCCCATATCCCCGACGAGATCGGTAAATTCTTTCGTCAGTTTGTCGAGTTCGTCAAACAATTTGAATTTTTCATCTTCCGTAAATTCTTTTGCCTTCTCTTTTTCCAAAATCTCCTCACGTATTTCCTCGCGTACACCACGAAGACGAATGCGCGCGTCTTCCATTTTTTCCTTAATGAGTTTCACAATCTGCTTGCGGCTTTCTTCGGTCATTTGCGGAATCATCACACGAATGATTTGTCCGTCCACAACCGGATTGAGTCCGATGCCAGCATCACGAATGCCTTTTTCAATGTTCGGAATAAGCGCTTTATCCCATGGATCAATGACGATACTGCGCGAATCAGGCGTGTTGATGGATGCCAAGCCTTTGATTTCCATGGTCGATCCATAAGCCGAAACCGGAACGTCTTCCACAAGCGCGGGAGTGGCCCGTCCGGTGCGAAGCGCACCGAATTCTTTTTTCAACTGATCGATCGCGGACTGAAATGCCGATTTTTTTGTCGTTAAATATGCGTGCATAATTCGTTTATCCCTTTTAGGACTTTCGCGGTTGGATGCAGTTTGGGTGCACGGGTGTCAGATCGCTGAGTTGTAGCAGCGCTACTGCGAGGCGATTGACGGGACCCGTAAGCCCGAAATGCGCCAACCGTGCAATTCCTACCTTTTATTCATTCGGACTTGCAACTCCGACATATAACACCGACGCATCCTCCGGGTCAATGATCAGTGCGCGCGGAACGCGCGTACTCGGGAATTTTTGCGTCTGCCACGTTTGTCCTCCGTCTGACGTGCGATAGAACGTACCGGTCGTCGCGTAATAAATGACGTTCGGATCTTTCGGTGCAACCGCGACGGCTCGGATCAGGACTTGCCCTGGAGAGGTCAAGAGTGTGATCGGCTCCCATTGCATCCCGAAATCCTTTGAGCGAAGCAGGCCATATTGCGTCGCAGCGATCACTGTGCCGCCATCCGCGGTTTGCGAGATGCCATACACCTGCGAAGCGTTTGTCAATTTAGTCATGTTTCCTTCCACCTTCTCCCAATGATCACCGCCATCGATCGATCGTTGCATGCCGTTTTTGAAACCGGACACAATCACTTGCCGGCTATCCTTATTGCTTAAGATGATTTCTGAAATTTCATCTTTCATTTTCAGTATGGTTTTCCAACTCTTTCCGTCATCCGTACTTTTGAGGACATCCCCATTACTCAAACCAATCCACACAATTCCTTTGTTGTACCAATCAATGGCGATTTGGGTGATCAGGAGCCCCGCGCGCGTCTCAACGTATGTTTCGTCATCAAAGGTCCGCATGCAGTTGATCGACTTATAAAGCCGGTTTCCTTTGGCGACATACACGGTACACGCATTCGCCGGATCCGCTTCAATGTTCACGATCGTTCCGTCGCGCAAAACCGACTGTCGCGGCAACCTCCAGGAAAGCGCGCCATCCTCGGAGTACACCATCCCGTTGTTCCGGGTTCCCGCGTACAGAAAAAACTTATCTGTGGGATCCAATTCCATGTTCAAAATGTCGCTTGTCGCGAGTGTCCCCATGCCTTGAGGCGTCGGAACGGAAACGACTTGCGTCCAAGTTGTTCCCGCATCGGACGTTTTAAAGATGCCGCCGTCCGGACCCTTACTTTTTCCGCCGAGGCCGGCACAACCGGCTCCCAGCAGAACAATGAGAAGCAGAATGTACGAGAGACGTTTCATAAAAAGAGATGTTCAAGTGCTAAATGCGGATTAATATTATGAGGGAGCGCATCGCGTACCTCTTGAATGCGTTTTAAATAATGAAAAGACTTGCTCCTGCCCTGCAACATTTCCTCTCTTAATGCCTCCGACCAATCGTCCAATAGTCTCGAGAGCACACGAGACTTATCAGCTTCGGACTTCGGAATGAGTTCAAGGACACTGCGCATCTGTTCGGGGAGAGCGGACTCGAGAAAAAGTGTCCGCGCTTGCGTATACGCCAATTCTTTTTGTGCGCGCAACTCGCTGTCTTGGATATATCGTAAGGCAAGACCCGGCCGACCAAGGCTGCGCCCGGCAAGCTGATCGGCTTCCTGTGGTCCCAATCCTCGTTTCTGAAGCGCATGCGAAAGCTCTGACCGAGAAACAATAGACAGTCGGATATACTGACATCGAGATACAATGGTCGCGGGCACGGATTCAATACTGGGTGCGCGAAGGATGAGAAGTGTCTGCCCTTTAGGTTCCTCAAGCGTTTTCAGAAGCGCATTTGCAGCGCCCATCGAAAGATGGTGTGCTTCTTCGATAAATCCGATCTTCCATGATCCAGCCATCGAAGACATGGACAAACGCTCGGTAAGTGAACGGATCTGCTTGACGGAAATTTGAGATTTCCGTTTTCCTGTTTTCTCATCGAACAAACGTGTCACAAGACTGACATCCGTCAGCGCTTCAATCGGCTGGG
>CAYMBX010000051.1:0-4511 GCA_964388785.1 uncultured Gammaproteobacteria bacterium | reverse complement strand
AGAACTGGCGAAAGCCTAATGCGTTTATCTTTGTCTGTCAATGTTTATGCGCTATTTCTTGACGAAATGGCTTTTTTATGGTAAATTATTGCCTTATTTTATGTCACCACACATCCTCATTATCACCTGCCAACCGGATGCCATACGAACAAAAATTGGCGTCAGCCGAGAAGATGAACTCGGCTGGTTTGAATCTGCACTTGATCTTCCGAAAAATTCCCCGCAACTCCGTTTCATCAGTGCGGCCGATGACGAACTTCCAGATAAAATTGAGGAACAGGCGATCATCATCGGCGGTTCAGCTCATTCCGTCTACGAAAACGAACCGTGGATGCGACAACTTCAATCTTTTATCAGACAGCGACACAAGGCAGGTGTACCGATTCTTGGCATTTGTTTTGGAAGCCAACTTCTTGCCGAAACCTTCGGAGGAAAAGTCGAAAAAAATGAGAGTGGATTGGAAGCCGGTCTGGTGGAAATTCAACTGACGGATGCCGGTAAGCAGGACCCTCTCTTTGACGGGGTGAAATCACGTTTTGACATTTACGCATATCATCACGATGCCGTGACACAATTTCTCAATGTGACAAACGCGACACTCCTTGCCAAAAATGAGAAGTGCGGCGTTCAAGCGTTTGCCATCGGCAAAACCACACGGGGCGTACAGTTCCATCCGGAAGTCGGTAGAGCACGCATCGAACAAGCACTTTCCGATCGCCGGCAATCCCTGATCGACGGCGGACATGTCAGCGAAGAGGAGTATAATAGCCTTATGAGAGATCTTGCAGTAAAAACGTTTGATCCTGTCCGCAAACAAATTCTTAAGAACTTTCAGACCCATTTTGCCCGCATTCTCGAACCCATTGCCATGTGATCCCGCTGTCTCGCGATCAACAATTTTCTCAACTGTTTCCTGACGCCCCGTCTTATCGACGGGGCCAGTTTGTTTCCGCACTTTTCAACCCCACTTTTCGCACTTGGAAGGATGTGACTCCCTTTCCTGCCGCCATGCGCGAGGCGCTTGAGACGAACATTCCGTGGATGAGCCTTAAACAAGTCATCGTCCAGGAGAGTGCAAAGAAAGACACGTTCAAAGCACTGCTTGAAGTTGCGGGTGGAAACCAGATCGAAACCGTTTTAATGCAAAACCGGCGCGGTGCATGGACGATTTGTGTCTCCTCGCAGGTAGGATGTGCAATGCGTTGCCAATTTTGCGCAACCGGAAAAATGGGATTGACGCGTCATTTGCTCGCGGATGAAATTATTGATCAATACCGATTCTGGATTGAATTTTTGTCGAACCGGCAAGAACTCCCGCAACGAATAAGCAACATTGTCTTCATGGGCATGGGTGAACCGCTGGCGAATTACGAGAACGTAAAAGACGTTTTAAACACCATCCTCACACAAACCGATATTGGCAAAACACGCATCACGGTTTCGACGGTTGGTGTTTTGCCACGGCTTGAGCACATTCTCACGGATGAACAGTGGCCGCATGTACGGCTCGCGGTTTCGCTCCACAGCGCAGATCCAGAAACACGCAAAAACATCGTTCCCACCTCTTATGATGACTTTCTGCCAAAATTGTCAGATTGGGCGAAAAGTTATCTGCAAAAATTCGGAAACCGACGTCACCACCTTACGTTCGAATATGTCATGCTCAAAGACGTAAACGATACGTCGCATCATGCGAAGCTCTTGGCTGAACTGATCACAAAGATCGGAAACGTTCGCGTAAACCTCATCCCGTATAATTTCACGGGCGGGGAATTTCAAACTTCCACATCACAACGCGTCAAGGATTTTTTCTCATATCTCGAATCTCACGGTGTGACGGTCACCACGCGCCGTACAATGGGAGACGACATTGACGCCGCTTGTGGCCAGCTGTATGCGGAATCAAACAAGAATCAATAAATATTTGGCAGAACGTGGAGTGTGTTCGCGACGAAAAGCCGATGCACTCATCGACCAAAGAAAAGTTACGGTCAATGGTGTTGTCGTTGAAAAAGGAAGTGTGGTGTCGGGCGATGAAGATATTCGTGTGGACGGAAAACGTATACAGTCAAATCGTCCGGAAATCAAATATTTCGCTTTCCATAAACCAGTCGGCATCATGACTTCCGTCGATCCAAACGGTCGCGACACGATCGCCACTTTTTTGCAATTGAACGAGCGTCTCTTTCCGATCGGGCGCTTGGATGTGGCCTCCTGCGGACTCCTTATTCTCACAAACGACGGGGATCTGTCCGAATCCGTAACCCATCCGCGTGGCAACCATGAAAAAGAATATGAGGTGACGGTTGACCGTGCGATCACGGATGCCCATCTTGCGCAAATGGAAAACGGCATGATGATCTTGGGATCGAAAACAAAACGCGCAAAAACCCAACGGATTTCCCCTACCCGATTTCATATCACCCTAACGGAAGGACGCAATCGCCAGATCCGGCGCATGTGCGAGAAACTTGGATACCACGTCACACGGCTCAAACGCATTCGCGTCATGAATATCGAACTGGGAAACTTGGCTTCCGGAGCGATCCGACCGCTCACACAAAAAGAAATACGGGAACTGAAAACTCAACTCTCTTGATCTTCTTTATTTGTTTGTTGCACCTCTGTAGGCGCCGCCCAGCGCCGTACCGCATATTCCCATAAGGGCTCTCCCCATGCCTCTGCACGATAAACCGTCAGCACGGTCTGAACTCCATCCTTTTCAAAGGGAACGTGCGTATCGTCTTTTTCTGTCGGCATGTTAAATGGGGTAAAAATCTCTTTTTTTGTCGCGGTGGAATACTTCGTGGGCAATTTTCCGGAAAGTGAATCGACCACGATTTCCATGACGCTCGCCGGACGTACAAATTCCTCTCTCGGTTGGCCGGTGTGTGCTTTTTCCATAAACGCATGCCATATCGGAGCCGCGACCACTGCCCCCGCCGCCCCGGTTCGCATGGCTGTATTATCGCTGTTGCCGACCCAAACTCCCGTGACCAAACTCGGCGTGTACCCAATCGTCCAAGCATCTCGATAGGCCTGAGAGGTTCCGGTTTTTGCGGCAACGGGACGATCGGACAGAACAAGATACTTGTTCAGACTCCCAAAAACATAACGACGCGACTGCACGTCAGACAAAATATCGGTAATCTGATACGCAACTCCCGCATCCAACACGGCTTGGCCGGACGAAAGTTCTGATCGTTCGATCACCTGCCCCACATGATTTTTGATTTCCAAAATAGACACTGTTTTCTGTTTGATGCCCCCGTTTGCAAACACTCCGTATGCCGCCGTATGATCAAGCAATGTCACTTCCGCACTTCCGAGCGCAATGGCGGGACCGAGCGATCCACGACCGGTAAGCGTTGTGATCCCCATGCGTTCAGCGGTGGCGACCGATTCCTCGACTCCTGCAAAAAAAATTGTTTTCACCGCGGGAATATTCAATGATCCGGCAAGTGCTTTTCGTGCAGAAACCGGTCCATATTGCGAACTATTGTAATTCTTGGGCACGTAATTTGTTTCGCCTTGTTTGCCAAAGTCCGTCACGACATCCATGAGCAATGTCGCCGGACTCATTCCTTTTTGGAATGCGGTTGCATACACATACGGCTTAAACGACGATCCAGGCTGACGAGGAGAAACGGCGACATTCACAAAGCCGTCTTGAGATTCATCAAAATAATCATGACTTCCCACCATGGTCATTATTTCACCTGTGCGCGGATCGACCGCCACAAGCGCCGCATTTCCTGCGTGATATATGCGCTGATTACGCGCAACCTGTTCCTGAATAATTTGTTCCGCCTGTGTTTGCAAAGTCAAATCTAACGTGGTTGTAACCTGTAATCCTGTTTGCAACAGGACATCATCTCCGTAACGTTCCCGCAATTCGGCGATGACATACATGACAAAATGGGGTGCACGAATGTATGATTTATTTTCTTTAAAGTCAACTGTTTGCTGCATGGCTTCCTGCATTTCTTCTCCCGTGATATACCCTTGCTGATGCATTAAGCTTAACGCAAGATCTGCGCGTGCATCCAACTCATCTTTGTGAGAGCCATACGGTGAATAGTACGTTGGCGCCTTTGGAAGCGCGGTCAGGTATGCCGACTCGGCAAGGGTAAGGTCTTTCGCGGATTTACCGAAATAGGTTCTGCTTGCGGCTTCAACACCGTACGCATTTGCGCCATAGGGAACAAAATTGAGGTACATCTCCAATATTTCGTCCTTTGTATATTTCTGCTCAAGCCGGATGCTCAGCATGATCTCCTTCAGTTTTCGTTCAAACGTCTTTTCTCGAGTGAGAAGCGAATTGCGGACCAATTGTTGTGAAATCGTGCTCGCCCCTTGTCGTAACGAATGCGACTGAAGATTGACAAGAACAGCACGGATCATGCTGGTAAAATCAATCCCGCGATGTTCGTAAAAATCCTGATCTTCCACGGCAATCGTTGCGTGCTGTAACGTCAACGGAATCTCAGAAAGCGGAATCGGCGTTCGCT
>CAYMBX010000050.1:0-5161 GCA_964388785.1 uncultured Gammaproteobacteria bacterium | reverse complement strand
ATAACCGCTTGGATTTTTTTGAAGATAGTCTTGATGATATCCTTCAGCCGGCCAAAACGTGCCGAGAGGTTCAAGTGTGGTTACTACCGGCCGTTCCCATCTTCCCGACCTGTTTACGAGTTCGATAAACGCTTCGGCTTCTTTTTTCTCCACGCCGTCTCCATAAAAAATCGTTGAACGGTATGAGGTGCCGATATCGTTTCCCTGTCGATTCAGTGTGGTCGGATTGTGAATGCGAAAGAAAAAATCCAGGAGCGCACGATAGGAAATTTTGTTCGGATCATAAGTGATTTGAAGCGCCTCGGCATGACCCGGATGATTTTCATAGGTGGGATGCTCATTTTCTCCGCCTGTATAGCCGACCTCCGTATCAACGACACCCGGAAGCGAGCGAAATAACTCTTCCATCCCCCAAAAGCATCCGCCGGCAAAGACAGCTACTTTGTGCATATATCTTGATGCTAACACTTTTCCAAAAAAAATTCCTCTCCGTCATGGAGAGGTCAGACTTCACGTTCACCCAGCACCCGAAGGACTTCGTCGTAGGTCGTGATGCCCTGGACGAACTTGTCGAGTGCCGCGCGGTTGAGCGTTCGCATGCCCGCCTGAACGGCGAGCCGACGAATCTCATCCGCATTGTCGGAGTTGTTGATCGCTTCGCGAACCGCTTGATTCACAGGCATGAGCTCGTACACGGCGGTGCGTCCGAGATATCCCGTGCCCCGACACTCGCGGCATCCGGTGCCGACCATCATGTTTGCACGCGCGTACTCCTGCTCGCTCAGCCCGAGCGCAAGACAATCCGCCTTTTCCCACTTAAACGCCTGTCTGCAGTGTGGACACACGCGACGCACCAGCCGCTGCGCGACGACAAGCCGCAAGGATGCGGACAGCCGAAACGCGTCGACTCCCATGCTCGTCAGACGCACGATGGTCGAGGGAGCATCGTTGGTGTGGAGTGTAGAAAAAACGAGATGACCGGTCTGTGCCGCCTGGAAGGCAACATCCGCGGTTTCGAAATCGCGGATCTCGCCAACCAAGATCACGTCGGGATCCTGACGCAGGAACGAGCGGAGCGCTTCCGCGAACGTCAGACCGATCGTGGAGTTGATGGGCAGCTGGTTGATGCCGGGAAGATCGTACTCGACGGGATCTTCAGCGGTCGAGATGTTCCGACTACTTCGATTCAGCTCGAGCAGTGCGCTGTAGAGCGTGGTCGTTTTACCCGAACCGGTCGGACCGGTCACAAGCACCATCCCGTGTGGAAGACCGATCGTCCGTCTGAACAGGTCGAGTTCACCGTGTTCGAATCCGAGCTGTTTCAGATCCGCGCGCAAGTTGGACTTGTCGAGCAGTCGGATCACAATCTTCTCGCCGTATTGGAACGGCGTGATATTTACCCGGAAATCGCAGGAACGTCCGTCCGAGAACTTGAGACGCATACGACCGTCTTGCGGCATACGCCGTTCTGCGATGTCCAGTTGGCAGAGGATCTTGATGCGCGAAGCGATCGCATGCCGGTATCTCCACGGCGGACGAATGATCTCGAAGAGATCACCGTCGATGCGAAGTCGCACACGCAACTCATGGTCGTACGGTTCGATGTGGATGTCTGATGCACGTCGCTTAATCGCCGTGAGAATCAGCGTGTAGACGAGCTTGACGACGGGTTCCGCTTGCGCATCCCGTTCCAGATCATCCACGTTGACGACCGGTCGAGCGGTGGTATCGAGTTCAACATCATCCTCGAGGTTAAGCATTCCGCCCATAGATCCGCGCAGCTGGTCGTCCTCGAGCACTCCGTAGTAGCGTCGAATCCCCCGCTCAATCTCCTCCTCAGGCGCGACCATCACCTTCACATGTCGTCCGGTCCGAAAGGCGATGTCATCGACGATTTGGACATTGCCAGGATCCGCCATGACCACCACAATGTCGGATTCGTCGAAATACACCGGGACAACCTGGTTCGCTTCGCAGAAGTCGCGTTCAAGCGCGTTGAGCGCGGACTCTTCCGGCAGACCGAAATCACCGAACTCATAGACTTCCACGTCGTAGTGCTGAGCAAGGAATTCCGCGAGCGTTTGCGCCGGCACGATTCCTTGATCCACCAGCACATGCGCGAGCGTCTGCCCTGTGCGCGTCACTTCCTCCGAAGCAGCGCTGAGCTGCTCCGGCGTGACGAGTCGCGCACGGATGAGATGTCCACCGATCCCCTTCGCGCCGGGAATAGCCGGCAAGTTTGGATCGGTCCGTTTGTTTCCTCCGTCCCCCACAAATCACTTCCTTTCGTCTCTCGCCTTCTTTCGAAGACAAATCCATCTGTACGCGATCAATCTTATTATGTCAATTTATCCTTTGATATCCATCCTTCAATCCGTTTTTGCTGAGCACAATTTGCCACAGCTGGTTGCGGCGTGTACGAAATGTGGCCGCAGAAGAAAGAAGATAAAAACGCCACATGCGACGAAAACGTTCGTTATAACGATTTGACAGTTCATTCCACGCACGTTCGCTATTGCGATACCACGCCAGCAGTGTTTTGTCGTAATCCGTTCCGAAATTGTGCCAATCTTCCATCACAAACAACCGCTCGATCGCATTCCCGATTTGTGCAATCGACGGGAGCATGGAATTGGGGAAAATATATTTGCCAATCCATCGGTCAGTTGATGGAACAGAGATATTTCCGCCGATGGTATGCAGCAAAAATATCCCTTGATCCGGAAGCAATCGATGAACGACTTCCATGTAGGTTCGATAATTTTTTACACCTACATGTTCAAACATTCCAAGTGAGACCACACGATCAAATGTGCCGGTTACTTCTCGATAATCTTGTAAACGAATCTCGATCGGAAGCCCTACACAACGTTTTTGTGCAAGCTCGACTTGTTCTTTAGAAACCGTGATGCCGACCACTTCGGTCCCATATTTCTCCGCCGCAAATTTCGCAAAACTTCCCCATCCGCACCCGATATCCAAAACGCGCATGCCCGGCTGCAATCCAATTTTCCGACAAACAAGATCTAACTTTGCTTCCTGCGCTTGATCCAACGTCTGTGCATCCTTCCAATACCCACACGTATAGACCATGCGCGCATCAAGCATGCGTTCGTACAAATCATTTCCGATGTCGTAATGTGCTTCACCGATCTCGAACGCTTTGGAACGCCGCTGCTGATTCACAAACCTCGCGGTGAGTGCGGGCACAATGATCCGCCATGGCTTCACGTGTTCATCAACCCTCGCCAAAAACAATTTCGTCAACATTTGATCAAGCGCGTCGCAATCCCACCAGCCGTCCATATACGACTCTCCAAACCCGAGCGACCCTTCGGCCAACGAACGCGAAAAAGTCCGTTCATTATGCACACGCAGATCCCAAGGTCGATCTCCATTCACGCGAATATCCGCCTTTGCCAATAATTCCTCCACAAAACGTCTGTGTTTGTTCATACGGGTTTTGATTCTTTTCTATGTTCTAGCAGATGCATTGCCGTGTCCGCAACTGTCTTAATCAACAAAAAGACAATGAGCGTTTCTCTGCTTTGCATCGCCATACCAAAAAAGACGATCGTCAAATGCATGGGGAAGATGCGCAAATATGGCCGGAACATAATGCCTCCGAGGTGGGGCACGCTTTCGCGATCTGCTTGTCGGTGTTGAAGAAATGAATAGAGATGGTTAGAGAAAAAAATCGCTGCGCCGATGACGAGAAAGAACAAATCAACTTCAGGAAATGACGCAAATAAAAATGCGGCATAGACAAAATGAAAAAGTCCGTAATGAACGAGGAAAAAGATACCTGTTTGGATTTTGCTTGAGGTTCTGTTGGGTTCAATCGGCTGTCCGTTGGAGGTCATCCCCTCCGTCCGAAATTGGCGCAAGCTGAAAATTCTGATCGCATTGAACAGACCGATCAGAACACTCTGAATCCAATACGTCCAAAAAATCGTTCCAATGCTCCAGTTCTGGGTTACAGCAAGCACAAGGGTCAAGAGGTTTGACGCAATAAGAATCCAGGTGGATTGATCAAAACGAGTTGCTCGCATAGATTGACAAATTGATTGTTTTCAGTATACTCCGATAAGCATTCATGCATCCAACATGGAGGAAATGCCGTGAATCGCATAATCTTTTCCCTGGTACTTCTCGGTTCCCTGTTCAGCTTACACGCGCACGCCGACGAAAAGAGCGCACAAGAACTTCTTCGTCTGCAGGCGCAACTGCAAGCGATCGAGGAGATGGCAAACCTCGGCGAGATCACCGACGCGCAAGCGGGTGCGGCGAGCCAGAGGCTTCTCGGTCAGACGGAGATCTCCTATGACGAGCTGATGGCACTTGAAGGAGAGCTCGCGCCTGCAACCCAAGAGCTCACGGCCCTGCAGAAGTTCGCCGGGCTTATCACGTTCATGAACGTCATCTGGGTGCTGGGAATCGCGCTGATCATCGGCCCGATTCTCTACCTGGGCGCACGATTCCTCCGGCATGTCCCTCCCGAGCTCTACGAAGTGCTCGGTTACCTCGCAAGCGTTGCACTGGTCATCTGGGGCAACACGCTCGCGCCGGGAGTGAGCGAGTACGTGACGTTCACGGGTCTCGCTCTGCTCTGTGGCATTCTGGCGCTCACGTGGAAGCTGCACAAGATCCGTGCGAAGGAAGCGGCGTACTTTGTCGTCACGACGGTGATTCTTGCGGCAGGTGCCGTCCTCACGGACAACACCATCGCCGGCTTCACCGCCGTGATCATGCTCATGGGGGCACTCGGATTCTCTGTCGCCGTCTCTCCCTTGTGCTACGCACTGGGATTCGAAGAAGAGAGTGCCGTGGCGCGAGCGACCAGCGGAGCATTCATCATTCTTGCCCTCTTCGTCGGTCTGCGCATGGCCGGCACGACCGTTCCGTATCTCTCACTCTTCGAAAACGGAGCGCTCTTCATGGGCAGTTTCGTGGGGTATCTCGGCCTGTTGATCGCGAGCTCAAGATGGTATGGCCATACCAAAGGCTACCTGCTCATGCAGATCATCACTGTCCTGGCCGGCATCCTCGCCATCTTTCTCGGTTCGATCTTCGGCATTCCCGAGCTGTTGAAGATCGGCGGAACGTTCTTCATCCTGTACCTCGTCGAAAAGATCAGCGAGATCCCGGCGAGCAGTGTCGA
>CAYMBX010000049.1:0-5567 GCA_964388785.1 uncultured Gammaproteobacteria bacterium | reverse complement strand
AATGAGAGGCGTGATCTGATGAATCTTGACGCTTAAATGTATCACAAAAAGGCACTTTTGTCAAGCCCAGCATGAAATAATTTCGCTTATTTGAGTGTAAAAATAAAAAGCTTTACAGAAAAACAAATACTGTTATAATCGCCACAAATAAATTGAAAAGCATGGAGGAACTATGACTATCAACGATCTTTTGTCTCTTGAGCTCGGTGGAAGTGTGAGTGTCTTCAATCATCCGTTCACGTACGTGGGTCGCAGTGAGCTTACTCTCGACGACGAATCAACGGTGTATTGGCTTTACAGTGAGGACGACGAAATGTTGTCTGTTTCGCCGGATGACGAAGAACTAATCTTGTTCGAAGCGCTGGAAGATGAAATCGAGCCGGATGACACGGTGTTTTTCCGCGGGAAAGAATACGAATTCAATTATGAGAACGCCGGAAAAATTTCCGGAGTGGAAGGGGAAGCGGAAACGGAACCGGATGATCGCTATCTGTTCACCGAATATCAGTCCAGTGAAGGCGAACGGCTGCGACTTGTCACAAATGAAAACACTGGCGAAGTTTCGGCCTATTTGGGACGTGTGGTCTCTGAAGACGATTTAACGGAAATTTGATCGACACCCTGTCATGTCTCCGGGGCCAAAGGACTGTCGCCTTTGTTCCCCTTCGACATGACAGGGTGTCCTAATCTCCTCAGGGAGAGGGAAAGATTGTACAATAAGGGAGCATGCATCGCTCCCTTATTTTTATTCTCACGGGAGTGCTGGTCGTGATGTCTCTCACGGCTGCTTCGTATTTTGTGCTCACGCAGTTTAAGCCCGAGCGGGAGATTCGGCGCATGCTTGTTGCGATGTCTGAGCTTCAATCATTATCCCAAAAAGGAGGAGTGAGTTGGACACGGGCGGGAGCGGATACGCGCAAGGTCACCACGGTGTATACCACGGGAAAAGTAGATTTGCGCAAACCTGATGCCATCAACCACCAAACCGCATTTCGCGTCGTGAATGTTGAACAGGGAAAAGAATACACCGATCTCTCAGGAGAAATTCGTCATGTGGAACGCGTGACCTATTTGACGTACCATCCGCCCGGCCCGACGGTTCCCGGCGTGAATTTTTCCTCAAACGGAACATGGGTTGCGTTTGAAGAAGGAGAGTTTGGCGCGTGGGGAAGTCTCATCCCGGGGGTGGAACCACCACCGATAGATTTTACGCTTTCGTCCTCCCGCTGGAGCCCGGAGGCTGTTGAACGATTGCGTCTTTTGTTCTCGGTTGCCGATGTCTTTGTCGTTTCGTATGACGATCTGACGGAACAGATTGAAGGAAGGAATACGAGAATTATCGATGCGCGATTTGATCACGGCGCGATCCGTTCATTTTTGTACGGCCTCATTCGAGCCAAAGAAGGACGCGAACCCAGCGATGACGAGCGGCTCGATGCGGAAATGCGCGCGCGCCAACTTGAACGGCTGACCGTTCGATTGTGGATCGGGGTCGAAGATCATCTCCTGTATCGCATCCAGGCCGCGGGGGCATTTGTTCAACCAGATTCCAATCATTTGATTCCAATCGATATCCGTTTTGATTTTTTTGATTTCGACGTGCCAACGAATATCGAATCGCCACAACGCACTATCGTATTTTCTGAATTAGTCAGAGCGACGTTATCAACCTCGCTTTTTGGAAACGCGGGAGCGTTCCTTTCCCAACCGTTTGTGAACGCACAGACGGCGCGATTGCCGGTTCAGAAAATCGAACCCTCAACAGATGCGGATGGCGACGGACTCGATGCACTGATGGAAACGTTTTACGGAACGGACGCCAATCATGCCGATACAGATGGTGATGGCATGAGTGATGGCGAGGAAGTTGTCAAAAATCGGAATCCGCGTGGAAAGGGAAGTTTGTTTAGCTTTGGATTAGGCGAGTAATATGACGCCAAGACGCCGATTCAACCAAAAACGTGATGGACGTGTGGAGGCGTTTCGTTGGTTCGTTGTTTTTTTTGCGTGCGTGATCGGCGTCAAGCTTTTCGTGCTGCAGATCGTCGATCACCGGTTTTACGAAGCGTTGGCGAGCGGACAGCATGAAATTTTCCGCGAGTTGATTCCTCAGCGCGGAACGGTTTTCATGCACGATTATAAAGACGAGCAGTTGGTACCTGTGGCGACAAACCAACAACTGGCTTCCGTCTATGCAGATCCGCGTCAAATTGAAGATCCGGAAAAGACGGGAGAAGTGTTGGCCGAGATTTTTGGATACGATGAAGAAAAAACAAAGGCGCTTATCAATCGGCTTGATCGACCGGAGGATCCCTACGAACCTCTTGAAAAAGAGGTACATGATGATCTGCTTGAAAAACTGCTCGCGAGAGAACTTCCGGGGATTCATTATGTGCGCGAATCTACTCGATTGTATCCGGAACCGTCGATGAGCGGTCATGTCATCGGATTTGTGGGATCCGACGCAGAGGGAAATAACGCGGGACGTTATGGCGTTGAGGGATATTTCAACGAGCTTCTTGCCGGCAAAGCGGGATTTTTGCGTTCTGAGCGTGATATTGCCGGACGGCTGATTGCTGTGGGAGAGCGATCCGTTGAGCCCGCGGTTGACGGAGTGGACATCGTGCTTACGATCGATCGCACGATTCAGTTTAAAGCGTGTACGGCGCTGAAAGATGCGGTGGCAAAACACCAGGCCGATGGTGGGAGCATTGTCGTCATTGAGCCTTCCACAGGAAAAATTTTTGCCATGTGCGGCTATCCGGATTTTGATCCCAACACCTATTCGCAAGTCGGATCAATTAACGATTTTAATAATCCGGCGATTTTTAATGCCTACGAGCCCGGATCCATCTTCAAGCCGCTGACCATGGCGGCGGCGATCGACGCGGGTGCCGTCACACCTTCAACCAGATTTGAGGATTCAGGTTCTGTATTGGTGGAAGGATGGCCCAAACCCATTGGTAATGCGGAAGGGAAAGTATATGGCGATGTCGATATGACTCAGGTGCTTGAGGATTCCATCAACACCGGAATGATTTTCAGCATGCGGCAGATGGGTCAAGATGTATTTGTGGATTATATGAAACGGTTCGGGTTTGGAAAAATGACCGGAGTTGAGCTCGAAACGGAAATGTCGGGTAATATTGCAGCTCTTGATAAAGGACCTGAGATTTACAAAGCAACAGCCACGTTCGGACAAGGAATTACCGTCACACCTCTTCAGATTTTGATGGCGTATGGCGCGATTGCAAACGGTGGCATTTTGAAAAAACCGCAAATCGTGGATGAGATTCGATATAGTGATGGAACGGTCGAGAAGCGATCGTCTCAGGATATTGCACAGGTGATCGACGAAAAAACCGCGCGCACGATCGGGGCGATGCTTGTTTCGGTGATTGAACACGGGCATGGAAAGCGGGCGGGAGTTCCGGGGTATTATATTGGAGGCAAAACTGGAACCGCACAGGTCGCGAGAACGGATGGGATCGGGTATTCCCTTGATAACACGATCGGATCGTTTGCAGGATTCGGGCCGGTCGAAGATCCGAAATTCGCCATGGTCGTGCGTATTGATCATCCGCGCGATGTGGTCTGGGCGGAATCGACGGCCGCGCCTTTGTTTGGGGACATGGCTCAATTTCTGCTACAGTATTTTGAAATCCCGCCTGTAAGAAAAGTGGGAGAATAGATATGAAATCATTCATCCAACGCCAGCTTGCCAAAAAAGCCCGTAAATTGATTGAGAAACATAAGCCGATCATTATTGGTGTGACCGGTTCGGTGGGGAAAACATCGACGCGCAATGCAATCGCCACGTTGCTTTCGGCAAAATACGACGTGGCTCCCAACATCAAGAATTATAACAATGAGTTCGGATTGCCGCTGACGATTCTCGGCCGGACGTCGCCGGGAAAATCCGCACTCGGCTGGCTTTCGGTTTTGCTCTCCTCTCCCAAAAAGATTTCGGATGTGTTTGTTCTTGAATATGCGATTGACCATCCGGGAGACATGGAACTTCTCTGCCAAATCGCCAAGCCGCGCATCGCGGTGATGACGCGCATTTCTCCCGTGCATGCCGAACATTTTCGTTCGATCGAGCAGCTCGCGGAGGAAAAAGCGAAACTTCTTGAAGCCGTTCCGCAAGATGGACTTGTGGTGCTCAATGCGGATGATCCGCGTGTGATGGGGGTTGTTAAACATGCGCATGCACCGCATCTCACATACGGATTTTCTTCATCCGCGAACGTACAAGCAGTTGATTACACGATGTGGACACGCGAAGACCTTTCCTTCGAACCGGGCGAGCTCTTTTCAAAACTATCTTTCGGGGTGATACAGGACGACGCACGACTGGACCTGGAGATTAAAAACGGACTGGGCAAGTCGGTTGTGAGTTCGTTGCTCGCGGCAATTGCCGTTGCGCGACATTTGGGCATTTCCAACGAGCAGATTTTTTCATCCGTTCCGCACTTGGCATTCGAGCCCGGCCGTATGAATCCGATTCCCGGTATTAAAGGATCACTTATTCTTGACAGCAGCTATAATGCCGCGCCCGCATCCATGGAAGCAGCACTTGAAGTACTTGGAGAATTTCGTCCAACAGAAAACGGGCGGCGCATTGCGGTTCTTGGACAGATGGCTGAGCTTGGGCAATACAGCGAACAGGAACACAGGATGATCGGGCTCAAAGCGGCGGAAATCGGAGCGGATTTGTTGGTGACAGTCGGGGAGATGGCACGCGATATTCGTCGTGGAGCGATCGAAGCGGGCATGGAAGAATCACAGACACAGCCGTTTGAAAATTCAACGGAAGCAGGCAGGTGGTTGGATGCACAGCTGAAGAAAGGCGATATTGTCCTTGTAAAAGGATCGCAAAGCGCGCGCATGGAAAAGGTTGTGAAGGATATTATGGCCGAACCGCTCCGCGCGAACGAGCTGCTTGTCAGACAAGAAGATTATTGGCAACAAACATAATATGGCTACCAGAAAAAAAGAGTCGTCGGGATCATTTGCTGTGACCATCATTTTCATTTTAAGCATTGTGGTTTTGATCCTGATGTTCGTGTTGTTCACACGCGACCAGGGAACAAAGGTGGTTGAAGACACACTCAGTAATTTGGCAAAGACGAACGCCGAGCTTCGCGAGGAACAAAAAGCCGAGAAACAAAAGTCAATCGATGATCGACTTGTCGAAGCGGGATTTGATCCGAATAATTTGTGGGAAATGACGCCGTGCGAGAACGTGCCGTACTGCACATTTTTGAATGCGGGAACGGGTGAAGGCGATTATGCCGCGATTCGCGCGATTGAACGATGGTATGGTCATGTTGGCGGGACAGACGAGGGTACAAATTCATCGTGTGACATTTTTGTCATGGATCAAGCCGTATTTCGTCCCATCAACATGGAACTGCTCGCGCCGGTCGAACAAACCATTTTGAAAGACGCGAAACCCACGGACCCGATCGAGATCACTGTTTATCGTTCCGAAGATGAAAAACGTGACGAGAAGTCAGGAGATCCTTGCGCCATGCCCGCGTACGTTCTGAACGTACATTTGAAAT
>CAYMBX010000048.1:0-5593 GCA_964388785.1 uncultured Gammaproteobacteria bacterium | reverse complement strand
TCACAAAAACGAATGGGATCTGCGCACGCGTTAAAGCAATTTTTTCTTCTTCTGTTGCTGCGCCCAAGAATCGTGTTTGGACCAGACCGAACGCCCACACACTGACAAGTCCGATCACCAGTGACAGCGTCGAACCGATCGCCCCCCAGGCAAAAACCGTCACGAACAGAAAGACCGCGGCAAATCGTGCGAACGGCTCAATGACCGTGTTGATCGCATAGGAAACAAAACGATGCGTGCCGCTCAGGACGGCCCGAGTGAGGAACACGTCAAACAGAAAAAAGACGGACAAGGAAAGGATGAGCAGGACCAGCGGTGAGGAGAACGAAAAGATGTCTTGCAAAAACGGAATCGAAAGCAAACTCACAACAAAGAAAACGGAGCCGAGACGTTTGGCATTTCGACGACCGAACCGATACATTGCGCCGACACGGACGCAATCATCCCTGAACGGCGCGATCGCTTTCGTGAAAAGCGTAAAATACACGGTTCCAAGCACCGTAAAAATCGCCAAAAGAGAAAGAAGGGCTTGAAAATCTCCGTATTCGGAAACGGAAAGTGCGCGCCCGGCCAAGGGATGGACAAAATAGTTTAACACGGCCGCGGCGATGTTCATCAGTGTGACCGCGACCGTTCCTCGGATCAGCGAATCTTTCCAAGTCATCATACGCGCGCTTTCTCCCACCAACTGTTGTAGGTCGTGACCTTTTTGGAAAACACAAAACCTTCGCTTTCCAAAAATGAAATAATGCGCGGATCAATAAAATCCTCCACAAGCAAGGTGACGTGCTTTGCGTCTCTGAAAAAACGTTCCGCCCCTTCTATCACTGAACGCTCCGCCCCTTCTACATCCAACTTCACAAAAATTTCGTCGTATAACGTAGATAACATATCCAAATTGTCCAATTTTTCGCAAGGAATCGAAACGGTTCGCGCGCCTGCGACATGCGCAATTCCGGTCGAACCGGGCTCACTTCGATTTTCATTGACCGTCAGTGTTCCCGAACGGTCAGAAAGCGCAAACGGATACACACGAACCATCTCATTAAGTTGGTTCGTCAAAATATTTTTCTCAAAATAACGGCGGCTTTCTCCCATCGGTTCAAATGCGGCGATGTGAACACGAGCGCTCGCACGAAACGCGTTCCCAACCGCCACGGTATACGTTCCAATGTCCGCACCGACATCCAAAAATAACAAGCGTTTCCCTTCCCCGATTTTTTCATTCATCCGAGCCAGTAGTTCATCCACATCTAGTCGCTCAAATGCGGGTGAAGCACAAATGGGATCGTGCGTATGCGGCCGAAGATGAAACGAACCGAAGCGTGTAACAGCGAACGAAAGCGCGTTCACGCGAAGAAAGAACGATTGGACGAAAGGAACGAGTTTGCCGAACGAGTAAAAAAATTCCACCCAAAAAAAGCGCCATTTCGGACGTTTGACGTCAAACCAAATCCGGACCAACTTATCGAAAAGATAACGCGCATAAAACCAGATTTTACTTTTTGCGGAAAAATGAAAAGGCATACGTCCAAGCAAGATATCCGATTGTGGCGATGAGCGTGAGTGTGCTGAGCAGAAACCCGAACCGATAATAGGCCTCCGGACAATAGCGAAGCCGCGCTTCCAAACTGATCGAACCGTCCGCATGTAAACGATACACCTGAGGATTGACATGTTGTTTGATCCATTGCGGATCGATTTCAAATGTCATGGTGTATGCATCCGTTTTTTGTTGCGCTTCTGCGGGAAGCCACAGCGTCTCTGAAAGAGAGAACCGCCAAAACGGATCGTACCGTTCCGAGATTGTTACACGGGTCTTTTCTTTGATTCGTTTTAATTCGATTCGATGTTCGGTGCTGCTGATCGCACGCGATTTGATTGCGACCGGGGGATTTGTTTCCAAAACGGCATACGGCCGATAATCGCGATTTTCATACACGATGAGCTCTTGTGTACCGATCTCAATTTTTTTCAACCATTCCACGGCATCGAATTGATCTTCATACCACCGGCGAATATTTGGATTGTCCCGACCGCCGTAATACGGAAAAAAATCATCGTCATTGACTTTGTCTTGGATAGGAAGCACGACGTATTTCACCGATGCGAGATCAAGGATTTCGTTGGCGCGCGGATGCGTCAAAAGCTCCATAAGAAAAAACTCCGGAGACACAGATGCGCCTTGTTGACTTTTCGTCGCATAGGATGACCAATCGGAATACGCAAGATCAATCGCCGAGAGCGCGGGTTTCTGATTGGATAAGTAGAGCCAGCGGGACGCGCGTGGAATCCAGAGAGTCCGGAAGAACTCATCCTGACGAAGAAGAAACTCTTTCCAAACCATGTAATCTTCTTGAATGGTCCGCGGTGCCATCATCGTGCCGATCGAACCCGTGAGGTACGGTAATGTGTTGACAAGCATGGTCAGAAGCATCAATCCAACAGCTCCAAACCGCAAGAATCGTCGTGTGCCATGCATGGCCAAAAATCCAAAGAGTGCTGAATACCCGATGGCGGTCAGGATGTAAAATTTTGTTGCTTCACGAAAAGCTTGGAAGCCTGGAATGTGGGTGAACAACCAGGAATACGCGTGCGGAAACGGTGCTGATTCTTGTTTTGAAAGAAAAATGCCCACCACAGCAAGAAGAAGGAAAAACGTTGCGCGCGGATCTTTTCGAGCGACGAAATAGCCGAGCAGGGCGAGTGCGGGAATCAGGAAAAAAAGAAATTCGGGTCCTTCCGTAAAAAACCATTGAATCGCCCCACCATTCCAAAACGGATGATGGAGTGTCAGCGCGTGCTCAAGTGTGAAAAAGGAACTTCCAAATAATTCACGCCCAAGGATAGATTGTAATTGATCTGAAGAATGGAATACGGCGAGCGGCAACAAAAAAAACGCGAGGAGAAAACCGATTGTCACCAGAAACAGAAGCCCGTGTCTCCATTGTTTTTGACGAATCACTCTGATTGCAAGAATGGGTAGATGAAGAAAGACGAAAAAAATGTAAAAAAATCGAAAATCGTAAACCGCACAAGCTGCAAGCGCAAGCGCTGAAAAAAGAATGTGCGAATAACTGCGCACAGGATGGAGTAGCCATCCCAAACTCCACAAACCAAACGCGATCCCGATCGTTAACAGGAGATGGCCTTGTGTATTGATGGAAAGAATGTAGGAGTTGAAACAGAGAACCACCGCAGCCACAAAAGCGGCGAAATCGTGTTTCAATAGTTGTTTTGAGAACCAGAATGCTGCGAGCGGAAACAAAAAAATAATCGGAAAGAACACGAGCACAAAATTGGCAACCACATACTGATCAAACAAACCAAAAAGCAAATGAAGTGGAGCGCGGTACAGCAATCCAAGATTGTCTCCCCCCAAATTGATCATGGCGTTCCAGGTCCCCATGGAGGCAAAATCCGCAAGGGACTCATCGTGTAGAAACCAATAATCGCTATAGGAAAATATCGAGGGTGACAGCCAGGCGCGGTACGTCGCCATGGAGATGGCCACGAGCAAAAATGAAAACGCGTATCGCTTTAAAAACGACAGCATACATCTTCAAAAATTTGTGCACTTCGATCAAACGTATAAGCCTGACTCGCCTTCCATCCGTTATGCCGGAGACGCTCGTATACCGAAGGATCTTTAAATATGCGCACCACCGCTTCGGCAAGTGCTTCGGGAGTATTGCGTTGGCTGATGATTCCGGTTTGTCCATCCACCACACTCTCCCGAAGACCATCCACATTATACACAACCGCGGGTGTTCCTTGGCTTTGCGCTTCCGTCACCACCAGTCCCCACCCCTCCTTCACAGATGTTGACAAAAGTACATGCGCGCGCATCATCAGCTCTTTACGTTCGTGTGCATGCACTCTTCCCTTCGCCTCAACTGAATCACGGTAACGGGAATGATTCACCAGACTCAACACGGATTTTCCGTACGCACCAGACGCATCACCCGCGAGGATTAAGCGTAGGGTAGGAATCTGTTCTTTTGCCATTTCAAACGCGCGCACAATGTCTTTTGTACGCTTCATCCGCCGCATCGAACCAAGACTCAACAGGGTCGGATGTGCAAACTTCTGTCGATCGAGGTTTCCAACAGGTTCAATTTCAATACCCACGGGAATCAAAAAAATCTTTTTCTCCTGGAACCCGTAACGCATCAAGTCCGTCTTTGTACTTTCAGAAACCGTCAGTGTGGGAAAATGGTTCACCAGAAACAACATGAGCGGTTCCATCAAATAGCCAAGTACGCTCAGAGGAAACGGCATTTCATAGAACCACACGTTTCGACACAATTGATGAAAAAATAACACTGTTTTTTCTCGTGTGTAAAATCCTGCAAAAAAAGGAATTGTATTGACTTCATCGATCACAAGATCCGCCCATCCCTGAAGATGTGCCTTGTAATACAACCACGCATGTAAATAAACGCTCCAACGATCGCCGACACGAATGACGCGATATCCGTCCACCATCTCTTCGTGTACGCATCCAACATGTCCGGCAACGAGAAACGTAACCTCGTGGCCCCTCTCCACAAGCCGCTTGGCGATCGCCTCATTGACCGTTTCCGCGCCCCCGGCAAGCGGATGCGTTTTATCTTTCCACGTCAGCCACAGCACCTTCATAACACACGTTTCGTTGATTTACGTATCACATACAACGGTCGATTGAGCACTTCCGAATGAATATTCGCAATGTAAAGTGTGATCAGTCCGAGAGCACTCATCATCACCCCGACCATGAAAATCGTGAGAATCGCAAGCTGCGCCGGTCCCGAAAAACTGGATGCAAATGGTGTCTGCAAAAAATACTTTCCGATCAGAATGTACAGACCAAGCGGACCGAATGTCAGCACAATAAACAGCCCAAGAAATCCCACTAGTTTCAAAGGAAAAAAACTCAAAGACACCACACTGTGCATGGCGAGTTTGATCAGTTTCCAAAATGAATACGTTGCGCGACCGTTCGCGCGTGCAAACGCATCGAACGTAATGTATGCACGTCGAAAACCAAGCCAATCGATGAGCGCACGCGTCAAACGTTGTCGTTCTGTAAACGAACGGAATGCATCGATCACACACCGGTCGAGAAGCCGATAATCCGTTGCAAACGGAGTGATCTCTGTTTCGGAAATCCGACGAATCATCGCATAAAACAGTCGTGATCCGACCTGTTTGATGATCCCTTCCCGTTTGTTCGTTTTTCGAATACCGATAACGACTTCCGCCCCACGTTCCCACTCCTCGAGAAAGTTCGGAATGAGCTCAACGGGATGCTGCAAATCCGCATCGATCATGATCGCGGCGTCCCCTTTGGCATGATGCAATCCGGCAGTGAGCGCAATCTCTTTTCCAAAATTTCGAGACAGCTCGAGTAAAACGACGCGCGCATCCTGAGCAGCCAGTCCGCGCAGTGCCTTTCCTGAGTCATCTGTGCTCCCATCGTTCACAAATAGAATTTCAAAATCGTATGCACATGCAGACACGACAGGAGCAAGCGTGGAATAAAAAAGTCCGATGTTTCCCTCTTCGTTGTACACCGGAACAATAATCGAAACCATCGCACGAGACATAGTCA
>CAYMBX010000047.1:0-6202 GCA_964388785.1 uncultured Gammaproteobacteria bacterium | reverse complement strand
ACAAGCACCGATCTTATCGAACGATCTCTTACAAGTCAACACTTAACTGAAAAGCCCCGGAAAAACCCGAGGACTTTTCACTGGGGCGGCCAACGGGAATCCCGCCGTTGGCGGGATTGTTCTCGTTCGCTCGGGATAGTCAAAACACAGCTTTGTCTATCCGCTCGCTCACTTCGAGCATCGAACCGTGTTTGTTCCTGTGTCGTTACGGGTTCGAATCTCTGTCACTCAAGATAAATACCGCTGGCAAAAGCCAGCGGTATTTATCTGGGGCGGCCAACGGGAATCGAACCCGTAACGACAGGACCACAACCTGTTGTGATAACCGTTTCACCATGGCCGCCATGTTGAATTGTCGAGCCAAATTATAGTTGTTCTTTATTGTTTTTGCAAGCCTTCATCGACCAATCAAAAATGATCCGCCATGATGACAGATCAAGAGTGTTCTCACAGACGATTAATGGCAAGCACATCGAACCAGTAGATGAGCTCGCGATCCGTGAGATGGTACGGCCCCTGGCCGTGCGCTGGAAGCACAAGCTTGGGGTCATCAGCCATGCGTTCGTACACGAGAGGATCCACACGCACCGCGCGCTCACCACCCAAGTACTCGCGGTAGCGCACCGTGGGCCAGCTTGCTTCGCGAAGGAAGAGCACCGGCAAGCGCTGCACGCGCACATGTTCAGACTGTGAGGGAAGGATCTCCCGCTCGAGCACCAGGCGACTTTCTGGATCAGCGACAAACTCTGCGAGGATCCTGAGCACTTCACGCACCGTCACAGGACCCATCGTTTGTGCATGTTCAGTCACGAACGCCTGCACGTGTACATGAAGCGTTTCGGAAGTGAGGTGAAGATCATCGACGCGAAGACCATACAAAAGGTTCCAGAGCCAGCACGCGGTTTGTCGATGCGTCCCATCAACGTTTGCACCGTATTCGTTCATCACGATCGGCGCGAATCCGCGGTGGATGAGCGAGCGCAGTTCCTGAAGCACACGCGGTGTCTGTGCAATCTCGGTGTTCCTGATCTCACCGAGCGCACACAGATACACTTCGAGGTAGCACCCGCGGGAGAAGCCGCGTCCAACACACCGACGCCCAGCAGACCAGGAGACACACGCGAGTGTGTCCTCGAGTTCGAACAGAAACGCGGGATCACCATGAACATGCTTGAGTCCATGGTCCTTCCCGAGAACACGGGTATGTGAAGACCACGCAGTCGAGATCACCTCAAGCGGATCCGACTGAGTCCGCAACCGCGTTTCCCACGCGAGTCGCTCAGGAAGAGAAACGATGGGGCGCGTCGGGGCAGGAATGATGGTCACGAGCTCGGGTTCGGCAGTACGCCAGGGCCAGAGCGTTGCGCGTGGAGTCGGCTCGAGAGTGAAGACATGTTCTTCTGGGTCGCAAAGCACTCCTCCTCGAATGCCTGCCGTATATCGAAACCGATCATACGCGAGCGATCCGAGAGAGCGAAGGACTCCGCGATTGCCGAGATCCGGGACATGCGTTCCGGGAAAACGCGCAACGAAGTCACGTCCGAGCACATTGCGCGCCGCCAGACGAAGACGCGGACCGTAAAAGAGATCGAAGCGATCCGGTCCCACGATATCGCGCACGACATCGAATCCACCGCCCAGGGCATCACCATTGAACGCTTCGCCGGGTTGATGATCAACGACCGCGATATGCTTGAGCTGTGCGTAGTATTCGCCGTCCGGTTCACGATAGGGAAGATCAGACTGAAAGTGCATGACGGACTCCTGCAGCAGAGAACATCTGCCCCAACGGCCATCGGGGCAGATCACTCTGCTACAAAATATACGGGAGCAATTTACGTGCGTCAGCATCACTCACAAACACATCCGCGCGTTGCCGAACCGTTTCTCGCACGACCACCCCGCCGAATCCGATAAATCGTCCGACGACCGGCTGACAAGCAAGATCTGTAACACTATCTCCAATCATGAGTGCTTCTTCTGAGTGACGAATAAATTGCTCGATCACAATGCGCTTGCCATCCGGACGAGCAAGCGGATGCGCTTCATCAAATCCGAGATATGCCCCTTGATCATCATGGAACAAACGATTGGCGATCACTCGTTCTTTTGGAATTCCCAAACGCTCCGCGTAGGGATGTACGATCGAGGTAAAATTAGACGTGAGAATGAACACTTCTCGATTGAGATAGTGCAATTGATCGATCACCTCAGCCGCACCCATCACGAGCTCAGGTCCGTTTTTAAGCATCTGATCAATAAGCAAACGACTCGGAGCGATCATGTCGAGTTTTTTCTTAAACACCAATTCAAACGGAACCTCGCCATTCATCGACGCGTCCGTCAAAGCACGAACGGAATCTCCCACACCGGCAAATTCCGCGAGCACGTCCAGTGTTTCGCCGTTTACGAGTGTGCTGTCAAAGTCGAAAAAAATTTGTGTATACATAAGATTAATAGAAAACGACCCCGCATGCGGGGTCGTTTTCGTTTTTCCAACGTTCACGAAAAGACACCCCGCTCAAGGCGTGGTCGTCGTGGTCGTGATGATGGAAATGTGATTCGACATATCTAACGACAAGGTAAAGTGTTTTATCGTGTCTGGCAAGTACAGCTGTGGATGAGAAAAAAATCCAACCATAAAAACAGTTAATTATGCTACGATGAACAAACTATGAACAAAAAAGACATCTATAGATTCCACCGACGCAGTTTTATCGCGTCCATCTTTTTTATCACGTTTCTCACAGCGCTTTGTGTGCCGCCGGCCTATCTACTTTTAACCGCACCAAATCCAATAAGTGCGGGCGGTTTGTTTTTACTGTTGTTCATTTGTTTTTGGATTGGGATGGCTTTTGTCGTGATCATGGGAGTCATGAATCGAAAACGGGTCATTGCACAAATTGAATCCGGTGAAATTCCGGTCGAAGACGAACTGAATACCTTTAGCTTTGTGCACGGAAATCTAAACCTGAAGACAAAACTTTTGCTCCACTCTCAACTCATAGGATCTAAATTTTATCTGCTTGTTTTTGCAAACGACAAAAAGATCTTTCAAAAACAGATCGGCCGATTTAGCCGATATGGATTTCAACTCACCGAAAAAGAAAACACGATCGAGTTACCGGATACCGGTCGGCTTTTGATAAAGGTTTTCTTTCCGCACAACTATTTTTCCCGTAGAGGAATCAATTTCTACGATAACATTCGAGCGGAAATTTACCTCAACGAGCAGAAGAAAGGGGAGATTAAATACTGGTCTTTTCCTGAACCTCTTCCTCCCCGTTCCACTCCCGATAAAACTGATCTAAAAACGCTTCCATGAATACATGTCGTTCCTGTGCAAGCCGCTTGCCGGTTTGCGTATTCATTCGATCTTTCAACAAGAGTAACTTTTCATAAAAATGATTGATCGTCGGTCCGTTGTTATTTTTGTAGGCCTCCTTATCCTGATGCAAAACGGGTTTCTGACCCGGGTCATACAGGAGACGATTTTTGTGCCCACCATAGGAAAACGTGCGCGCAATCCCAATCGCACCGAGCGCATCAAGACGATCCGCATCTTGCACAACTTCGCCTTCTCTTGTTTTCATTGGTGTCGTCACCCCCGCGCCCTTAAAGCTGATGGACGCGATGATGTCGCACACATGATCGATCGTCGCCGCATCAGCACCACATGTGTTAAGAAGTTCACGAGCGATTCGCGGTCCGGCCGTTTCATCGCCATCGTGAAATTTCCAATCCGCAATATCATGAAGAAGTGCACCGAGTTCCACGACCTGCATATTCACCTCTTCCTTCTTACCGATCATTTTTGCATTCCTCCACACACGTTCAACATGAAACCAATCATGGCCGGACTCCGCCCGCTGCATTCGCTTCTGTACTTCATCACTGACTCGTTCAATAAGTGTCATACCAGTTTCATCAAAGCACCAAACGCGGCCGGCAACTCTCGCGTTCCGGTTGATCCGCTGAAATGTCCTTTTCCATGTTCAATCACAATTTCGGATTTGAGAACATCTCGAAATACATTTTGATTCTCAAGCGGCACATACGGATCATCATCCGAAAAAATCGCGACACTCTTTGGAAGATGCTGAGCGACTTTTTGAAGATCGATCGGGGTCTCAAGCCAATGTGCAGCTGTCTCACGCACCTCTTCGTCATCTTCCAAATGTGTCAGTCGCGTAAAAAATCCCGCAACAAATACTGCGCCGCCCACTTTTATACCCTCCGACAATGTCTCAAGATATCGCGCGATCGTCTGACATCCCATGCTGTGTCCAACGAAAAACGTCTCGTCGTCAGGTGTACCGACCGTTTGCGCAAGAATCGAAACCCAGGGTTCAATCCGTGGGTTTTCAGGATGAGGAAGTTGCGGAATGGATACGACAACGCCTTGTTCCTCTAGTCGTGACTTCAACCACGGAAACCACCCTTCCTCGGGGAACCCATCCCATCCATGCACAACAAAAACGCGTTTGTTCATATTGATTGACTTTGTGATAAAATTCGGCTAGACTTTTGGTTCAGTTTATCTGACACGGCCCGGTAGCTCAACTGGATAGAGCAGGTGCGTTCTAAGCACTTGGTTGGGGGTTCGAGTCCCTCCCGGGTCGCCAAAAATCCGTCACATTGCGTGGCGGATTTTTGTTGAATAATAAAGTGCACCAGAGCCGTCTGGTGCAGGTGAGTGAGCTACAGCCAGCCGATGGCGAGCAGGCAGGCGAGCACACCGAGATGGCAGAGTTGATCCTGCCAGATGTTCATGAGCTTGAGCCGCGCAGAACACGTATCGATCACGACATGCGTCGCGAAGACGATTGGGACGGCGAGCATGTGCGGCTGGTATGGCGTGAGGCTCCCGAGCAGGGCGACCGTGAGCGCGAACGGCGCCGTGTAGGTCAGGCAGTGGTAGGTGAGCACCTCGAAGCTCTTGCCCTTCTCCATCGCCATCCACGCGCTCTGGAAGGCGAAGTCGCCGATGAAGTGCAGCGCGATGAACATCAAAGCGAGATCGTAAAAGGACAGGGACGTCATGGCACACCTCCATTGGGCTTCATGCCCAAAATGTCAGTTCATCTTCACCATAGCACCCAGACGTGTCCGGCCCAGAGCAGACGTCGAATATTTCGACAACACCTGTAAACGAAAAACCGCCTATTCGGCGGCCTTTTCCTCTTGTTTATAGAAGTACGATTCAATCATCATCTGTCTCCGACGTGCAAGTTCTTCAAGTCCTTGAAAATACACATCACGGATGGGCCCTTCTTCTTCCACGGACCCTTTCACATGATTATACCAATCAATCAAGTAAGGCTGATTCGACACACGATCGACCATAATGGTCGCTCCTTGCGGATGACGCAAAACAAATCCGCGTTCCGCTGCTTCTTTATACGTCTGTTCAACGCGATCGAATAAGTCGTTAATCAGGCTCGGACCACCCTCATCATCACAAAACGCAAGATCGTATCCATCGATAAATTCTTCCAAAATCGAGCCTTCCGTGCCTTCATACACTGCCCCGTACGACCGAGGGATACCCGCGATCCCGTCCAATGAATGAAGTGCGTCTTCTTCATTAAAAAGCCAGTCCACAATATACGCTTCCGTTTTCCCTTCCTCACCAACAACCCTCAATCGAGAACGCACATCCGCCGCATCCGTTTTAAACATGGGAAAACTGCTTTCGTAAACAGCATCCCGTTTTCCCGGCGCTTTACGTGTCGCAGAAAAAACTTTCTCGACAATTTTTACCGTTTCTCCCTCTGGAGTCTTCGCTTCAAGTAAATGAATCGGACCGAAAAATCCGCCGCTCAAAATTTCACGTTTACCTTCAAACGTGAGTTCTTGCTCAGCCAATTTTCGTCCGATCGCCTCATTACTCACAGCTCCCGCCGCCTCGATCGATTCGGGCGTTTCAATCTTTGGGCCAGGAGTTTCTTTTTACCCCCATCAATAACTTCTAAATATTCGGGTCTTTTTGCTCTCATATGGAATGAATATAGCATGAAACGAACGACGCAAAAAGAAAAGACCAGCGCTTCATGCACTGGTCAGACGGCCTCGGGCAGGTGCTCGTTCAGCCATGCCGAGAACTTGTTGAACGGGCGGGCTCCCGTGCTCATCGCGACCTCCTGGCCGCCGACGAACAACTTGAAGGTCGGAAGTCCGGACACCTTCAGCCGAGCCGCAA
>CAYMBX010000046.1:0-6737 GCA_964388785.1 uncultured Gammaproteobacteria bacterium | reverse complement strand
TCTTCATCCTGTACCTCGTCGAAAAGATCAGCGAGATCCCGGCGAGCAGTGTCGAGGGATATGCCTGCGTCGCCCTGTGCGTCGGCGGATTCCTCTGGGGGACCATCTGGTTCCTCAAGAGCCACATCAACACGTTCGGCCCCTACATCTTCGGCCTCTAAATAACCCGTACGGGTTATTTTTTATCCTGCGTTTTCTTGTTGGCTCATCTGTCCAGCGAACTGTTCCACGAAAAACGGATACTGAACGGAATGATAAACGCCTTGCCGACAAAATTCACGCGAATACAACGTAACAATATTCACACCGTTTTCTTCAACGGTTTGTTTGGTGACCTGATCAGGCATTTGTATCCCTGCCTGTCGATACGATTCTTTGATACGCCTACGCAATTTTGCTCCGCCGCCTGCGTACGCAACAAGTGCAAGCGACCACTGGCCGAATTGTTCGTGCAGGCGAGCAAGGTATCTCGCGCCCGCAGAAATGCATTTTTCCAAATCCAGCCGCTCATCGATCTTTTTATCCGCGTCAATGACAAGACCCAAGGCATCCTTTGCCGTATCCGGCATGATCTGCATAATGCCAGCAGCACCACTCTCTTGATTGTGTGCGTTTGGATCACCACCGCTCTCCACACCAATCACTCCAAACAACACCCAGGCAGGCACGCCGGTTGTCTTTTCGGCGTTTTCCACAGACTCTCTGATGCGTTCTTGATGCTCGAAAAACGGTTTGAGATATCGATCAACGGCTTTTTCATTTCCGCCAAATCGCGATTCAATCAAGTGTCTCTGTTCATTTTTGGAAATGCGATCCCATTCGGACCGGAGGAGCCGAGGCAAATCCTCGCACGTTTGTTTACGATGTTTGTTTCGGTAAAACCGTTGCAATGTTTCCGTCGCCTCCCGGCTGAGTGAATCGACAAGAGACTCAAACTCAACACGCAAAACGTCTGTTTGACGCGTGGTGCTTTCTTTTCGTTCAACGTTTTTCTCTTTTCCTTGTTCCGTATCCGGACGCTCGCTTGGCTCCCTCTCACCCGATGAACCGGACCCGGCCAGCGCCGCACCTCCAATCGCACCCAACATGCCCACTAAAAATTCTCGTCGTCTCATACGTTATGGCTGCGAAAACGTCGCAGTGCTAAAGATGACATGAAACGGCTTGCAATAAATAATGACGCTGTTGTAACCGGCCGTTTCAGTATCTGCGGGAATCTGATAATTTTGATCCCCGATGTTGCCTTTCAGTTTCCCGAGTTCAATCGACTGCGAAGGATTTCCATCAACCGCGAGCAGCACACGAAGATCAGGTCCGTTTGTTACCTCAAAATCCTCAAAACGCAACAACTGGCTGCCATCCGGAAGTTTGTACACAGTTGCTTCGCCGGACCCTTTATGAAAACCGTCCGCATCCGAAAAGGAACCGCGCAACACGGCAACGGGTTCATCTGCCGGCTTTTCATCTTTCACTTCAATGTCTTCCATCTGTTGCGCCGCCTTTGTCATTTCCTCATCTAAAGCAGTTTTTTCTTCCGCAGTCATTTTTTTCATTTCGTCATAACTCGGAAGTTCTAATTTCACCCCCTCCGCTGCCTCTTGCATGTCGTCATAATCTTCCTGTGATATTCCCGCAAACGGCAATACCTCATCAACGGTTTTGTCAAAAAAGAGAGGGGAGGCCAGATACCACCCTGCGGCCACAACAATAATGACTGCCACGAGTCCAAGTATCATTTTCATAGATGTAACTTCTTTAGATGAATTCCGTCGTTAGAATAGAGGAAACGTCTTCTTTTCATTAATATACACACATCTAACCAATATCTCTATGGGCATTCTCCTTTGGATTATTTTTGGAGCGACCGTTGGATGGATTGCGTCTCTCATTATGGGAACGGACGCGCAACAAGGCATGCTTGCCAATATGATCATCGGAATTATCGGCGCGATGCTGGGCGGCTGGATTATGAGCTTTTTTGGCGAGACAGGTGTGACCGGATTTAACCTCTACAGTCTCATCGTCGCCATTTTGGGCGCGATTGTCCTCATCGGTTTGGCGAAACTCATCGCACGCTAAGCAAGCGATTGAATGAAGACAAATCCGCTGAAAAAACCAAAAAAGAGAAAGATCGCAAACAAGATCAGTCGACGAACCAAGCTCGGCTGAAAACAGTTTGGAATGGATCGATAATTCAGTATTCCCACCAGGCCGATGTGAACAAACATCGCCACCGCGTTTAAGCACGCGCCAAGCACAAGAAGAGTTTTCGGTTCGGAAATTCCGACCAAGAAAAGGATGATCCCGAATGCAATTTGTGCCCAAAGAAAAAAGAAATAGATTTTTGAGAGCGCAATTTTTTTATCTCCCGTCTGCCGCAGCCGAGCGATCGCGGCATTTTCCGCCATGATGCGAGATGTCGAATCCAGGACTCCCAACTGCGTTTGGAACAACAGGACTGACACGATCAAAAGAAAAATGGAACCGGCAACCGGCGAAAGTCGTTGTCCAATCGCGAGCCCTTCATTGAGGACAAACTGGATTCCATGCCCGTTGCCATTCAGGCCGGTTGTTGTCATGACGGAAAGAAGCATGAGCAACAAAATGGAAAGGGCGCCGATGAACCAGAAGACAAGAGCATGTTCAATACTGATTCGCCGCCACCAGATCGAAAAATGTGTTTGATCTTGAATCGTCTCCGAAGAAGAAACGCCTTCCAACCGAATTTCTTGCGCGGTTCCGTCCTTTCGGAATAATCCAGCGAGTTTGGATGCGTATTTTCCCATGCCGTACCCTTTTTCTTTCACGTAAATCGACTGGGTCAAATTCAAATTTCCTCCCGCCCCCGAATAGGCGAATGCGGCTAAAAACGTCGCGAGCACGATCCCCTCGGGAAGGAAGACGTATCCGCTCCCCTGCCCGATCATTCCGGAAAAAAGGGAAATCCAATCCGCTTTGGTGCTCAGGAGAATCGTAACAAAAAAAATCAGCGGGACACCCGCAAGAATCACCGTTTTGGTTAGACGCTCCATGAGTCCATACACCGTTTTTCCGGAACTCAAAATAAGTCCGATCGCCAGAAGCAAACTGATGGCGACCCACGAAAACGTTTGCACACCGATCAACGAGGAAAAAACTTGAGCAGACGATGCGATGATCCCCGGGAGCCCGAAGCCGGCGAACGTCGAAAGGATGAACCAGTACGGCGCGAACCGCCAAAATTTTTCAATTCCCACAAACACACTCTCACCTTTGACCAGGGCATACCGTTCAATTTCCATGTTGATGAAATATTGAAAGGTAATCCCGACAAGAGCGCCCCAAGCAATACCGAGGCCATAGTTCGATGCGAGATAAGGCCAAAGAATCACCTCCCCGGACCCGAGGCCGAGCGCAAGGATAATAAAACTCGGTCCAATGAGTTTTCTCAGCGGGATGGGTGCAGGAAACGGTTTCGTTCGATCAGGCATAAATGCTTGACTATGTTTTCAATCCGATTCCCTTCTTCATCAGCCAAATACATATCGCCATCAGGACAATCATCACCGCAAACAGAACAAGTGCGCTGACGTGCACGGGTGTTGTTGAAGTCCCGGAAAATCCATAACGAAATCCATCGATCATGTACACAATCGGATTCGCAGAAGAAACTGTGCGCCAAAACGCTGGAAGCTGATCAATGCGATAAAAGACTCCGCCCAGATAGGTGAGCGGCGTGAGCACAAACGTGGGAATGATACTGATGTCATCAAATTTTTGTGCGAACGTTCCATTGAGAAAACCGAGAAGGGAAAAAATCGTGCAGGTGATGAGCAGAAAAAAGATAAGCACGAAAGCATGTGCGACTTGAATGGGTGCAAACAAAAGAGAAACGCAAAATACCGCCACAGCCACCACGAGTCCGCGCAGAATGCCGCCGCTGATATAGCCGGCAAGGATCGTCCACGTGTTCATGGGAGAAACCAACAGCTCTTCAATACTGCGCATGAATTTGGAGCCAAAGAATGATCCTGCTGTATTACTGAAGGCGTTCGTGATCGAGGACATGAGAATGAGACCCGGCACAAGGAACGCGCTGTAACTTCCGTTACTGAAACCGGAAAGCTGCGAACCGATCAAACTTCCAAAAATCAAAAAATACAAAAACTGCGTCACGGCGGACGGCAAAATCGTCTGCGGCCAAATCCGAAAGATACGCACGGCTTCTTTCCGTAAAATCGTGAGATAACCGATCCAATTTAGTCTGGCATTCATACGCGGTTGGTCACATGCAAATATAAATCTTCAAGCGTATCCTTCCCTTCCCGCGCCAAAAGATCCGCAATGCTCCCATGTTCAGCCACAAGCCCTTCGCGCAAGATGACAACATTTTTGCAAAGCCGTTGCGCTTCTTCGAGGTAATGCGTCGTCAGGACAACAGTCGTACCTTCCCGATTCAGTCGTTGGACAAACTCCCACATGCCCCGACGCAACTCCACGTCCACACCGGCGGAAGGCTCATCCAACAACAATAATTTGGGTTGATGGACAAGTGCACGCGCGATGAGCAAACGCCGTTTCATTCCACCTGACAGTGCACGAGAAGGAGTGTGTCGCTTTTCCCACAAACCCAATTCCTTTAACAAACCTTCCGCGCGCGAACGCGCAATCCGATACGGAATACCATTATAGCCGGCGGCATCCGTGACAATATCAATCACCTTTTCGAAGATATTAAAATTGAATTCCTGCGGCACAACCCCGATAAAGCTGCGCAAATGCTCGGGCTGGTGATCAAGATCCACCCCAAACACACTGGCCGATCCCGAGGTCTTATTCACAAGCCCGCATAAAATCCCGATGAGCGTTGTTTTTCCTGCGCCGTTCGCTCCAAGCAGCGCAAACAGTTCGCCTGGCTCGACATCAAATGAAACGCCTTTGAGTGCATGCGTCCCATTTGCGTAGGTCTTTTTCAGGTCGCGGATGGAGAGGGCGGGTTCCATAATGAAGATTTGGATAGTATACTGTCGCCCATGAAAAAAATAAAACCGCGCCATCCTCCATTTCGTTTGCGTGTTCGGAAAAGTCGTTCAGGCTTCGGGCTCTTTGTCGAAGAAGATATTCCACGCAATCGATTTATCGTGGAGTACTGGGGCGAACTCGTTAATGATGAAGAAGCACAAAGACGAGGCGGCAGATATTTGTTTGAACTGGAAAACGGGAAGACAATCGTCGGCACCACGCGCGAAAATATCGCACGCTACGCCAACCACAGCTGCCGTCCCAATAGTGAGGTGAGAATCAAAGGGAATCGCGTCTTTTTGTTTTCGCTCAGACACATACATGCCGGAGAAGAAATTAGCTACGATTACGGAAAAGAATACTTTGATTACTATATCAAGCCATCCGGGTGCACATGCGTGAAGTGTTCAAAACCCTAAAAAAGCCTATACTGGACGTATATGAAAATCTCAACACGCGTTTTCATGATCCTTGGGCTCTTTCTTATCCCTCTGTCCGCATCGGCTGCCTATTTTCAGGCCGACGATCAGGTTTCCGTGAACCAACCGACTGAGGGAGATGTCTATGTGGCGGGAGAAACGGTCACGATTTCAGAGACGGTCACTGGAGATGTATTTGCGGCCGGGGCGAGTGTGAATATTACCGCGGATGTGGCGGAAGATTTGTTCGTAGCCGGATCTGCCGTCAACGTGGTCGGAAATGTGGCCGGGGATCTGCGCGCAGCGGGAAGCAATCTTGTGGTGAGTGGAGACGTGGGTGAAGAGCTGTTTGCCGCAGGAAGTCTTGTGCAGCTGACTTCAACGGTCGGGGGAGATGCACATCTGGCCGGCGCCGCCGTGATATTCGACGGAACAGTCAATGGAGATCTCACAATCGGTTCCTCAAGCGCGATCATCAACGGCAACGTCTCCGGCGACGTGACGGCTTATGCCGAAGAGATCAAAATCGGAACGACTGCAAAAATCGATGGGACACTCACCTACTATGCCGAGAACGAAATGACGTTCGAAGGAGCATCGATCGGCCGTGTCGTCTATGGAGGTCCAGCATACGAACAGCAGGATAAAAAGGAAACGGCAGCATGGATGTGGGGCCTCGCTTCAGGTATCGCCGCCATCAAACTTCTTGGCATCCTTCTTGCCGGACTCCTGATTGGGCTTCTCTGGCCAAAAACGGCGGTGGTGGTCACCGAGCGTGCGTCAAAAAAATTCTGGGTGAGTCTTCTGATCGGATTCGCGACAGTCGTCCTTGTTCCGATTGCAACCGTATTGCTCTTTGTCACCCTCATCGGCTGGCCGATTGCCGTTGCGCTTATCGCCGCTTCATTCTTACTTTGTATGGTAACGATCGCGTACACAGGCGTCGTAGTTGGTGCTGTCACACTGAAACTCTTCAAGAAGCAACAAACCGTTCCGACACCAACGTGGTACAACATTTTGCTGGGCGTCGCGATCCTCGCGATCCTCGCACTCATACCGGTGATTGGCTGGTTCGTCATTCTTCTCATTTATCTTGCGATTCTTGGCTCATCTGTGAAAGGAATTTATGAGCGACTGAAAAAAGTGGAATAAAAAAATCCCCACGAAGGGGAGAGTGAGGAGAGAACGGCTCAGCAGCGATTGCCACGCTCGATGACGTAGCCATCCTTGTCCAACGGAACTCCGTTGACGACGCGATGCGGAACAGTGGACGATCCGGAGCGGCTCGAACCCGAACTGCGACCCTCCGTGAGCGCT
>CAYMBX010000045.1:1734-6797 GCA_964388785.1 uncultured Gammaproteobacteria bacterium | reverse complement strand
TCGTCGATGTCGTTGCAAACCTCGGCGGCGGTGGGACGGATGTTTTTGTCTCCGTCGTCGCAGTCCGAGTCGATTTCGACGTAGCCGGTGGGCTTTTTGCACTGCGTCAGCGTCTGCTTTGCATCGCCGTACCCATCTTTGTCTTCGTCTTTGAACCACGTCGGACGGTTCGTCGCATCGTCATCGACGATCTTGTCGCAGTTGTCGTCGATGTCGTTGCAGACTTCCGCGGCTTTGGGATGCACGAACTTGCTCGTGTCGTCACAGTCCGTGTTGTTCTCCGACAGGCCTTTGGTCAGAGCGCATGCCCTAACCGGATCTCCCGCGCCAAAGCCGTCGCCGTCGAGGTCGTTGTAGACAGACAAGAACGTAATGGCCGGATCTTCCGGCGCGCAGTCCTTCGTGTTGGGAACACCGTCGAGGTCGAGGTCAAGACGCTTGTTCTCCATTTCGTCCGAAATGAAAGGAGAAAGCACGTTGTCGCAGCCAAAGGCCAGCAGAGCGCAGGCGAGCAGGGCGGGGAGGTTGTTCATGGGTTGTAGGCTCCCTGGAGGTGGTGTGAGGCTGAAAAGAACCGAAAGAGCGAGGCCCCAGTATGCCTCCGATCGCATTTTATCGCAAGCCCCTTCCCTTGCAAAACAAGGGGTTTTTCAATAAACTAGGCGCATATCTATGTCGAAATCTGAATTGCCCAAAGCGTACGAGGCAAAGGAACACGAAGACGCGATTTACCGGCAGTGGGAAGAGAGCGGATTTTTTAATCCGGACCATCTTTCCGGCGAGCCGTTTACCATCATGATGCCTCCACCAAACGTCACTGGTGTGTTGCACCTCGGACACGCACTTGAAAATACGCTCATGGATACCATGGCCAGATACCAGCGTCTGCGCGGCAAACGTGTATTACTTGTGCCGGGGACGGACCACGCGGCGCTTCCTACGCAAGCGAAAGTGGAAAAGATTTTGATGGAGCAAGGGATCACACACCCTCGTCAAGAACTCGGTCGCGAAGCGCTCGTGGAAAAAATTCGCGAATTTGCCGAACAGTCAAAATCGACCATCTTAAATCAGATCAAAAAAATGGGAACCAGTTGTGACTGGTCGCGTCTCGCATATACGTTTGACGAAACGCGCAATAAAGCCGTCAACGAACTCTTCACACGCATGTACAACGACGGATTGATTTACCGTGGTTATCGCGTGGTGAATTGGTCCGTGAAAGGACAATCGACGTGTTCAGATGATGAAGTCATCCACGTCGAGCGCGACGCGAAACTGTATACATTTAAATATGCAAAAGATTTTCCCATCTCGATTTCCAGCACACGTCCGGAAACAAAGTTGGGAGACACGGCCGTGGCGGTTCATCCAAATGATGAGCGATATCGATCGTTTATCGGCCGGACGTATACGGTTGATGTGGGAGCGCGGCAGCCTCTTGAGATTAAAATCATTGCCGATGAAAATGTTGATCCGACATTTGGAACCGGCGCGCTCGGGGTTACGCCCGCTCACAGCCCGATTGACTTTGCCATGTACGAAAAACAAAAGGCGAAGCATGATCCGATCGGGATAATTCCGGTGATTGGTCCAGATGGAAAGATGACACAGGAAGCCGGATCCTATGCGGGACTCACCGTTGAGGAGGCGAGAGAACAATTTGTGGCTTGGCTCATTCAGGAAGGTCTTCTCGAAAAAGAAGAAGACATCGTGCAGAACGTTGGAACGTCGGACCGATATGGAGACGTGATTGAAGCGCTCCCCATGACGCAGTGGTGGCTCAACATGAATAAGGAAATTCCGGGACGCGGCAAGACACTTCGTGATCTGATGCGCGAGGCGGTCACCACGGGATTGAACGGGGATCCTTCGGAGCGTGTGACGATCACACCCGAGCGTTTCACGAAACTCTATCTGGATCGTATCGAGAATTTGCGCGACTGGTGTTTGTCTCGACAAGTTTGGTGGGGTCATCGGATTCCGGTTTGGTATCGAGGCAAAGACGTGTTTGTCGGGACGTCGGCGCCGGAAGGCGAAGGCTGGGAGCAAGATCCCGATACACTGGACACCTGGTTTAGTTCGGGTTCGTGGACGTTTTCAACGCTTGGCTGGCCGGAGAATACACAAGATCTGCAAACGTATCATCCCACGCAATGGATGCAGATGGGCTATGAGATTTTGTATTTGTGGCTCATGCGTATGATTCTCATGAGTACCTATGCGCTCGGGGAGATTCCTTTTACGAATGCGTACATCCACGGTATCTTGCGTGACCAGCACGGAAAGAAATTTTCCAAATCTTCCGGAAATGGGATTGACCCGATCGAAGTGATTGATGCATACGGATGCGATGCGCTTCGTATCAGTTTGCTGATTGGGATTTCTCCCGGAAATGATTCACGTTATTACACAGAGAAGATTGAAAGCGGTCGCAACTTCACGAACAAACTTTGGAATATCGCACGATTTGTGATCGGGCAATCCTCTTCTGTCATCCCGAGCGAGTCGAGCATCGCTCGACGAGTCGAGGGATCTCTCGACAAACTCGAAATGACACTTTCGGACCGCTGGATTCTTTCGCGTTTCGCAACAGTGACGAATGAAGTAACACAACACTTAGAGAAATACGAATTTTCACAAGCAGGGGAAAAACTGCGTGATTTTACCTGGAACGAATTTGCGGATTGGTATTTGGAAGTGTCGAAAGTGCAGAGGCAAGGGGGAATACTCGTACGCATCTTGCGGGATCTGCTCATTCTCTGGCACCCATTCATGCCGTTTGTCACCGAGGTGCTTTGGAAATCGGTTGGTGAAGGAACGCTTATGGTTCAGAGCTGGCCACAAGTTCGTACAGAGGACGAAGACAAAAAAGCCGAGTCGGATTTTGCGTTTATTCAAGAGATCATCACCGCCATTCGAAATGTGCGCGCGCAATACCGCGTGGAACCCAAACAGATCGTCGCTGTTTCCTGTTTGGCAAGCGCCGGTGAACGAGCACTTCTGGAATCCATGAAAGAGGTGGTGACGACGCTTGCGCGTACCGAGGAGATTCAATTTGTTGCATCTGAACCTCCTCATGTAGCGGCCGCCGTAGTCGGATCCGTACGTTTGTTTATCCCACTTGCTGGTTTGGTGGATGCGGAAGCGGAACGTGTGCGACTGCAAAAAGAATTGGATGAACTTGATCGTTATTTGAATACGACGCGTCAAAAATTAGAAAATCAAGAATTTATTTCCAAAGCTCCTGCGGCCGTGGTCGAAACCATGAGGCAAAAATGTGCAGACGCGCAAGCGAAACGTGAAACGATCGCGGCTCAGCTGCAAACCGTGTCTGCGTAATCATATGTCGACACTCCAGAAAGCGAAACAACAGGTGCTCAGAGAAATCAAAACGGCCGTCGGAAGCGGATTTTCTCCGGCCATGGATGATTTGGCAACTCCACCGGATCCAAAAATGGGAGACGTCGCGTTTCCTTGTTTTGAGCTTGCGAAAAGTCTCAAACAAAATCCCGCGGAGATTGCCGTAGAGATTGCAGCGAAAATCGGTCCAAAGGAATTGATCGCGGATGTCCGTGCCGCGGGTCCGTATGTGAATTTTGTTTTTTCAAAAGAATTTGGGTATGCCGTCTTGCGAGAAATCAAAGAAACAGAGGATACGTACGGACGCTCAGAAATCGGGGCGCAAAAAAAGATCATGGTGGAATTTGCAAATCTCAACACACACAAAGACATTCATATCGGTCATCTTCGCAATTTGTTTTTAGGCCAGCAGCTGGTGAATATTCTGCAGGCAAACGGCTATGATGTGATTCCGGTGGCGTATATTAATGATCTTGGCGCGCATGTCGCCAAATCGGTTTGGGCGATTCAACGGTTTCATTCTGAGGAAGAAGTTTCCAAGCATGAGCGCATCGCATTTTTGCGCAAAGTGTACATCGAGGCCACCAATGCCGTCGATGAAACGCCGGCGTATAAGGAAGAGATTTCGCATGTATTTCGAAATCTCGAGGAACAAACCGGAGAAGAGGTGAAAATTTGGAAAGAGACGCGACAGTGGTCGATTGATTTTCTTGAAGAGGTTTACGAGGAGCTCGAGCTGAAATTGGAACATTGGTATTTTGAGAGCGAGCTCATCGGGAAAACAAAAAAAATCATTGACGAACTGATCCAAAAAGGGATTGTGGTGGAATCGGAAGGGGCATGGATCGTGGATTTGAACGAAGAGAAATTGGGTGTGAATCTCCTGGTGAAATCAGACGGGACGCTTTTGTATAACGCAAAGGATCTCGCGCTCGCCATGAAGAAAGAGGAAGATTATCACCCGACGCAATCCGTCTACGTGGTGGACGCGCGACAATCACATGCACTCAAACAATTGTTTGCGACGCTTACGCGTATGGGATTTGCGCGCGAGCTTTATCATCTCGCCTACGAGTTTGTGACGCTTGCCGATGGAGTCATGGCTTCTCGTACCGGGAATGTCATTCAGTACGAAACATTTCGTGATCGATTGTTGGAACAGGCACGACAAGGAACGAAGGCACGCCATCCGGATTGGAGCGAAAAGCAACTCGAGAAAACCTCGCGCGGGATTGCATTTGCGGCGATGCGTTTTGGTATGTTGAAACAAGACGTGGAGAAAAAAATCACGTTCGATTTCGATGAAGCCTTGTCGTTCGATGGGTTTAGTGGACCGTACTTGTTGTATACGTATGCCCGTATACAGAGTTTGCTAACGAAAGCTCCTCGCACCGTCTTTCCAAAAGACGGCAATGCACTCTCGCACCCGCTCGAACGACAGTTGCTTGTCCATCTTGCCAAGTTCCCTGAACAACTTTTTGAGATCGGCCAGACGTATCGTTTGAGTTTGCTCGCGCATTATCTTTATGATCTGTGTCGTCTGTATTCCGAATACTATAATGACGTTCCGATCGCCCGATCGGAGGGGAAGGAGCGTTCGGCACGGATCGCCCTGACGCGCGCGGTCAGCCAGGTGTTGGAAAACGGACTGGGGCTCCTTGGTATTGAACCGATTGACGAGATGTAGACCAACTCGTAAGATC
>CAYMBX010000045.1:0-1634 GCA_964388785.1 uncultured Gammaproteobacteria bacterium | reverse complement strand
ATTTACGATATGTTTTCTTCAAAAAAAGAGCCAATTATGACGCAACATACCGGCAATGAAACCATTATTGCCCAAGGAGTTAAAGTCGAGGGGGATTTTCATTCTTCAGGCGACGTGGTGATCGATGGGGAAGTCACGGGATCTGTGCAAACAGAGCAAGCTCTGACCATTGGTGAGAGCGCTCGCATCCACGCCAATATTGAGGCCAGAAGCGCCAATGTCGCGGGGGAGGTGCGCGGGAATATCATTGCGCATGACCGGTTGGAGCTTCTGACCACTTCTGTCGTGGAAGGGGATATCGAAACCGCAAATTTATCCATCGCGTCCGGAGCACTGGTGAACGGAAATGTCACAATGGGGAAAAGATCAAAAGAGGAGGAATAGATCATGTACTGTTATCTTTACGATGAATTTATCCAAGAGCACAAACGGTACGAGCGCGAATTGCTGCAAATTGAAAACCGTTTGACGGACCTGGGTATCGCTGGGAAGATTTCGCGTCTCGCGCTCTTTCGCAATGCAGAAGAGATGATCCGCGATGAGATTGATCGGGGGGTACAAACCGTCGTTGTCCTTGGCAATGATGACACGGTGCGCAAACTGCTTGATGTCATTTCCGAGAGCGAAGTGGTGCTTGGAATGATTCCGATCGGTCCTAAAAACGAACTCGCACGGCTTCTTGGTATTCCACTCGGGGTTGCTGCGTGCGACGTGTTATCCGCAAGGCGTGTCGAGCAGATCGATGTCGGGACGATTAATGGTCGTAAATTTATTACAGGTGTAACGGTGCCGAATTTTCGTGCGGAACTCATGTGCAACGACGGGAAATATCGCATACAACCAACCTCATACGCGGATCTGGAAATTAAAAATTTAGCAGAGGTCACCAATCCGTGTGACGGAATGCTCGAGGCGGTGATTCATGCGGATGTGAAGAAAGGATGGGGCCCATTTTCAAAACATGCAAAGACGAACAGTATTTTGCCGTTTAAGTTTTTAGCGATCAGAAGCGAAAAACCGATTGCGGCCTACGCGGATGGGGAGGAGATGCAAGGAACGCGTTTTGATATCGGCGTGGAGCCACTCACGCTCAAGGTGATTATCGGGAAACAGCGCGCGTTTTCGAATACATAACAAAAGACATCCTCGGTATGAGGATGTCTTTTGTGGTGCGCGGGAGAGGACTCGAACCTCCAAGCCTTGCGGCGCTACCACCTCAAGGTAGTGCGTCTACCAATTTCGCCACCCGCGCGCAAATTCCTTTTGCGCTGGCATTATAGACAAGGCTTTCAAAATTTTCAAGAGCTTGTCAGTGATCCTGCATGCTATTTTTGGTGGGCGTTGAGGGGCTCGAACCCCCGGCCTTCTCGGTGTAAACGAGACGCTCTAACCAACTGAGCTAAACGCCCTCGCTTTATTTTAAGCGAAGGCAGTGTACCTCATGATTCAAATTTTTGCTATACTAGCCTTGTATGTCGCCGTTTTTTCGAATTCCTTTGGGCCTGATGGTAATGGTCATAGGGTTTTTGATGGTCTTGAAAACCGAAGTGGTATTTTCTTGGTTTGGAGAAGTTCCTTTTGCCGAAGAAAAATTTGGTCCCGGCGGCACCCGGTTTTTTATCAAGTTGTTAGGG
>CAYMBX010000044.1:0-7207 GCA_964388785.1 uncultured Gammaproteobacteria bacterium | reverse complement strand
TCTGTTGTTATCATCCTGTCGGATTTCTGAAACCTATCCATGTATTATGGCCCCATCGTCTATCGGTTAGGACGACAGGTTCTCATCCTGTAAAGCCGGGTTCGATTCCCGGTGGGGTCACCAAAATGATCGTTCGACAAAAGCCGAACGGTCATTTTGATTTGCAAAAAGCCGGTTTGGCGTGTCCAAACCGGCCGTGTTGCGCTAGAGGCGCGCGATGTAGAGCACGGCGTCGCCGCGCTCGAAGTTGCAGATCGAGTCCCACCAGGTCTGCACGGATGCGTCGCGGTTGATCGGCTTCTCGCCGTAGAGCGCGCCGCCGTAGAAACCCTGTTGGATCGGTGAAGTCATCCCGAGCGCCCATGCGAGTTCATCTCGCAACGCGTGTGCTTCCGCTGGAACGGTATGACCGTTGGGATGCGGAAGCATCTCGCGTGCGATCGCGTGCACGGAAGACCAGACGATCGGCGACTGTGTACGACCCGCGAACCAGGTGAGTTCGGGTCGAGTATCGAGCACACGACGCGTTGCCTCGGCCTTGATCCCGTGTCCTTGGTACGAAGGGAGGACGAGCGTGCCGGCGATGTAGAGCACACCGGGAATCGGCTGCTTGCAGAGCATGCAGGCGACCAGACACCCATCGTCTTCCACGCACACACAGAAGTTTGTGTCTTTGAGATGGTTGTCCACATCGGCGATGAGTCCATCCGTGATCGGCTGTCGGAATCCTTCCGAGGCGAGTACGATCAGCTGTTCGAGCGTTGGTTTTTTCTCGATGTAGTCCATGCTGGATCTCCTTTTGTGGCCACGGCCTCACCCAGTCTGTCATCCTGAGGAGGCCGCAGGCCGACGAAGGATCCCGAGATCTTCGAGATCCTTCGCTCGCCTTCGGCTCGCTCAGGATGACAGGAAAGAAAAAACAAAAAACCGTCCCGACCAGGAAGATCGAGACGGTTAATGCTGAAACGTCAATTCGACCTTCCTACGGGAGGCCGTTCCACCAAGCGTGTTGGGAATTGAATCGTTTCATATACACATGAAGCATACACCAAGCATGTAATTTTTGCTATAGTATTGTCATGTATGATGGAGGAACTATTTTTTGAGATCGGGATCATTCTCATTATTGCCGCTGTTTTTTCTCTCTTTGTTTTTCGTTTTCGCCAGCCGCTCATTTTGGGCTACATCATCACGGGTATTATTGCCGGCCCGGGCGTCCTCGCGCTTGCCAATAACACAGAGGTCTTTGAAGTCATGTCGCAAATCGGCGTGGCATTTTTGCTTTTTACCGTTGGGCTTGGATTGAATTGGCGTTCGTTCAAAGATGTCGGAGGAATTTCATTGGCTACAGGTGTGGGCCAAGTCTTGTTCACCTCGATCGTGGGGATCGGCATTGGCTTGTTGTTGGGTTTCGATGTGGTCGCCAGTACGTACCTTGCGGTGGCGTGCGCATTTTCCAGCACAATCATCATCGTCAAACTGCTCATGGACAAGGAAGATATTGATACGCTCTATGGCCGGATCAGTATTGGCTTTCTTCTTGTGCAAGACTTCATTGCCATGCTCATCTTGCTTGGGCTCGCCGCCGTTACAAGCGGTGCAACGCTCGAGGAGGCGTTTGTCACGGTTCTTGCAAAAGGGATTGTCATCGTTCCGGTCCTTTGGTTTGTGTCCGCAAAATTGATCCCCCCGCTTTTGCAATACGTGGCGCGTTCACAAGAAATGCTTTTCATTTTTTCGGTCGCGTGGTGCTTTTTGATTGCGGGCGGGCTGGTGTTGCTCGGATTCGGTATGGAAATCGGGGCGCTGATTGCCGGGATTTCGCTTTCAGGCAGTGTGTTCCAGAAAGAGATCAACGCCCGTATACGGCCGTTGCGCGATTTTTTCCTGATCATGTTTTTCATCGTACTTGGAACGCAGCTTGGTCTTGATCATCTTGGATCGATTTTGGTTCCGACGTTTATTTTCAGTGCATTGGTTTTGTTTGGGAATCCGCTGATCGTACTCTTTATTATGCGCGCACTCGGGTATCACCCCCGCACGGGATTCATGGCCGGAACGACGGTTGCGCAAATTTCGGAATTTTCGTTTATTTTGATCGCGGCCGGGATCGGCGCGGGCCATATTCAAGGCGAACTGATGGCTCTCGTGACCGCTATGGGACTCATTACGATTGCGGTTAGTTCCTATCTCATCAATTTCAACGAACGCATTTATGAATTTTTCCAACCGGCGTTTCGTTGGATGGAGCCCCGTTATACGCTTGCCGTCGAGCGCAAGAAAGCGCGCAAGAGCGGACAGGTGTTGTTGTTCGGTTTCCATCCGATCGGGGAGGTGATGCTCGAATCGGTCAAGTCGTTGCGTCAGTCGTATTTGATTGTTGACTTTGATCCACACGTCATCCAAAAACTGTCAGAACTCGGTGAGCCTCATGTGTATGGCGATGCAGGGGACGAGATTTTGCTTGAGGAGATCCAAGCCGAAAAGGCAAAAATGATTATTTCCACCATTCCCGACATCACCGTGAGTACGAATTTGCTGGTCTATCTTGCGGCCAAGAAACATAAAGGGGTGGTGATTGTTTCCGTACACACGCACCAAGAGGCTCAAACGTGCTATGGATTGGGTGCAGACTACGTTATTATTCCAAATTACTTGAGTGGAAAAAAGTTTTCAGAACTGCTCACACACAATCGAGCGCAAAAAAGAGCGTGGGAGAAAACGGCTTGACAACGAGCCGTTTTTTGTCTAATTTGCGCGGTCCTGGTACGGAGGTCAGTTGTGGGACAGCGCGTTGATTTTGAAAACGTCGAGGCCTTTGCGCAAAAGGTGCTGCAAAGGCTCGAGGGCCAGCAGCACTATCACGTGATCGATTTTCCGGGAGGCGGGTCTGCGGATGTGCTCCGCGTTCTTCCCGGAAGCGTCTCGGATGGACTTCTTGCGAAGATGAAGGTCGTATTCGTCGAGCGAGGCAATGCTTGCATTGCATCGGTGCGTGAAGTGCGGCTTGCCGGAGCGGCGCGCGATCTTGTCCTGCATCCATTTCGTACACTCAACGAGAAGGAGGGACTCACGGGAACCGTCGTTCAACTGGGAACGAGCCTCGTTTATGGCGTTGTTCATCGTCACCTCGCGTATGTACCTCGTTCCGGGACGAACGATCATCCTCGGTGGAGACCGCGGTTCTTGCCGGTGTTGAGATGAACTCACGCCGGTTTTTTGATATACTGTTACAAACAGTGGTGGTTGATCAACCTTTAGTGGACGATCATTCTCTGTCTGCGTGCTCTCGACAAAGAATGATCGTTCGTCAGGATGAAAGTGGATACCAATTAAAAGCCAATCATCAAATAACCTCTAGATGAGAGGAAAAGATATGAGATCTGAAGCATTGCGGTTTTTTCCGGATGCGCCGGAATTACGTCATGAACAGGAACGCACATGGATCAATGCGGGTGAGCCGTCGATCACAGGATTGGTGGAGGAAGGTCGTTCGGAACGCAAAGACATCTGTGAAGATGAAAAGATCAATGACCCTGATTCGGGATTGTTGATGGTCGCAGACGGCGTCTCTCTTTCCGCCGGTTCGTTTGCGTCACAAGAAACGGCACGAATTGTCCAAGAAGAGCTCGGACAAAAGTTAGACGAACAACTTGCGCGTATCGCAAACAGCGAAACAATTCCCCGCGAGAAAAAACCGAGTTTGATCGATTCGTTAATCAGATCAGAAATCAAAGCCGCCCTTGTGGAAGCAAATGCGCGCATCCGCACAAGAGCAAAAACCGATCGAAACATCGGCCGTGCTTCCACAACTGTATCTGTTTCAAAGATCAAAAAAATGCCGGATGGCTCTCATCGTTTGTATGTGGCAAACGTGGGAGATAGCCGAATTTACTTGATGCGCCAAGGGCGCTTGGTAAGATTGACGCAAGATGACAATTACATTTCTGCCTCTCTTAAAGAAGGTCGTATTACGCAGGAACAGGCCAATCAACTCGAAGAAGCTTCGTCCATAGATGAACTGCCGGATGCCTTGCGCTTTTTGTTCAAGCACAGACATCGGCTCACGCGTGCCATCGGGGAATTGGAAGATGAAGACATTAACGTACGCGCCGTTCGCGTCTATCCAGATGATCGGCTTTTGTTGACTTCAGACGGAGTTACAGATCAAATACGAGAGACAAATCTCGCAACCGTCCTCGCCTCTCATGAAGAAGACCGTGCGGCGGAGCGTCAAATTCAAGGAATGGCCGATGAAATCGCACTGCGCGGGACAGACCCACGCGCAAAGGCTGATGATATTTCCGCCGTCGTGGCCACGATAAAGAATCTTGCTTGACAAGTCTGTTTAGCACTCTATAATTGTGAGTGCTAATTTGTTTTTGGCATCCGTATGTTGGATACACGTAAAGAAACTATCCTTCGACTGATTATCGAAGACTATATTCAAACGGCAGAGCCGGTGGGGTCTAAGCAGCTTGCAGAGCGCCACGGCCTAGATGTTTCTTCGGCCACCATCCGCAACGAGATGGCGTTTTTGGAACAAGAGGGATACTTGCGCCAGCCGCACACGTCTGCCGGACGCGTACCGACCGAAAAGGCGTATCTATATTATTTGCAACATGTCGTCGAATCGGTTCCGCAAGCGCATGCGCGCACGCTCTCTGCTTCTACATCACCTGATGAATCAATCGAATTCACTTTGCGTCGCGTCGCCAAACGTCTTGTCGATGTTTCCGGTGAAACTGCCATCGTTGCCATTGATCCTCGTTTCGGATATTATACCGGCGTTTCAAATCTGCTTGCGAAGCCTGATTTCGATGATGTCGATGTATTGCGTTCCGTTTCGGCAATGGTCGACCAGTTCGACGACGTTGTGTCGAAAATTTACCCGACCATCGATGACGAAACCGTCGTCTACATCGGATCGCAAAATCCGTTTGGCGACCAAATGGCGACCATCATCGTGAAATATCGACTTGGACGCGCACAGGAAGGTTTGCTCGGCTTGGTCGGACCTTTGCGTATGGATTACGGGCGTAACATCGCGCTTGTGGAACAGGCAAGAGACTTAATTTTGGAAATGTATGAGTGAAGAAGCGGTAGACATCCGAAACGATATCCCGCCTACGGGCCAAGCGACTATCGCACTTGTTCCCTTCGGCGGAATATCGTTTCGAATGTTGGAATAAGAGAAGTAGAGATAAAATATATGAGAGAAGAAGAAAAAGAGACACAAGATTGTCAAAATTGTGCGGAGTATCTCAATGGTTGGAAGCGGGCGCTTGCCGATTACGACAATCTTAAAAAAGAATTGGCAGCCGAGCGTATCGCGCTGCATCAAGCGGCTATCGAACGTGTGGCAGACCCATTGATTCCCGTTCTCGATAATTTCGATCAAGCGCTTAAATTCAAACCGGAAGGGCTTGATGGAAAAACAGAAGGGTGGTTGCAAGGGATTCTGCATGTGCGCACACAGCTTGAGCAGGTGATGGGGGAACTCGGGATTGAACCGTTCGGGGCGGTCGGTGAGCTGTTTAATCCCCATCAACACGATGCGGCTTCGGAGCGGGAATCAGATGAAGCCCCTTCCGGCACGATTCTTGAGATCGTGCAGCGTGGTTGGAAGCGAGGCGAACGTATCTTTCGTCCGGCAAAAGTCGTTATAAGCAAATAAATATATGTCAAAAATTTTAGGAATCGATCTTGGAACAACCAACTCGTGCATGGCCATCATTGAGGGAGGCCAGCCAAAAGTCATCGAAAACAAAGAAGGCGCGCGCACAACACCCTCCATGATTGCGATTGCAAAAAGCGGCGAACGTCTTGTGGGGCTGCCGGCAAAGCGACAGGCCATCACGAATCCGAAAAATACGCTTTTTTCCATTAAGCGTTTGATTGGCCGACGATGGGATGACACCGAGGTGAAACGCGATAAGGAAGTCATGCCTTATGAAATCGTGCAGCGCGGAGACGGTGTGGCCGTAAAAATGGAAGGGAAGGAATACACACCGGAAGAAATTTCGGCGATGGTTCTTCAGAAACTCAAGGTGGATGCTGAAGAAAAACTTGGGGAAAAAATCGAAGAAGCCATCATTACGGTTCCGGCGTATTTTGACGATGCGCAACGCAATGCGACGAAAGTGGCCGGTGAAATTGCCGGATTGAAGGTGCGTCGCATCATCAACGAGCCGACCGCCGCAGCACTTGCGTATGGATTTGATAAAAAGAAGGGTCAGCAGATCATGGTATACGATTTGGGCGGCGGTACGTTCGATGTGTCGGTACTGGACGTGTCGGAAGATACGGTTGAAGTGAAATCCACCAATGGAGATACACATTTGGGTGGTGACGATTTTGATCGCGTGATCATCGATTGGATTTTACAGGAATTCAAAAAGCAGGAAGGCGTTGATCTTTCCAAAGACGCGCTTGCGCTCCAGCGCATCAAGGATGCGGCGGAGCGTGCGAAGATCGAACTTTCGACCGCGCAACAGACCGAAGTGAACCAGCCGTTCATCACCTCAGATGCAAACGGACCCAAGCACTTGGTCCTGACGCTGACGCGCGCCAAATTGGAAGAGCTATGCGGAGAATTGGTGCGCAAAACGCTCGAACCGGTGCAGGCAGCGCTCAAAGATGCGGGCATGTCAAAGAGTGACATCCATGAAATTGTCATGGTGGGTGGAATGACGCGCATGCCGCTTGTGCAAAAAACCGTAGAAGAATTTTTCGGAAAGAAACCGAATATCAGTGTAAATCCGGATGAAGTCGTTGCGCTTGGCGCGGCTGTGCAGGCCGGAGTGTTACAAGGAGAAGTGAAAGACGTGCTCTTGCTGGACGTCACACCGCTTTCACTTGGTATTGAAACGATGGGTGGGGTCATGACAAAGCTCATCGAACGCAACACCACCATTCCCACATCCAAATCTCAGATTTTCTCCACCGCCGCTGATAATCAAACAACGGTTGAAATTCACGTTCTTCAAGGTGAACGCGAAATGGCAAGCGGAAACAAGACACTTGGACGGTTTATTCTCTCGGGACTTCCGATGGCGCCACGCGGCGTCCCCCAAGTGGAAGTGAAATTTGATATTGATGCGAACGGTATTTTGAACGTGTCTGCGACCGACAAGGCATCCGGAAAGAGCCAGAACATCACGATTCAGGGATCGACGGGACTTTCGGATGAAGAAATCGAACGGAT
>CAYMBX010000043.1:0-7718 GCA_964388785.1 uncultured Gammaproteobacteria bacterium | reverse complement strand
TTTGGATCCGAGCACTTGGCGGTGCGCGATGTGCGGCCAGATGCATGGGTCGAATCGGCTCATCCTCACCAATGTCTCGCTTTTCGATCCCGAGAAACGAAAGGGCGACGAGCTCAATCTCGTACCTGGCCGCAAATTCCTTCGCAAGGATTTCGCGCATACGTTCCTCGATCTTGCCCGTTTGGTCCTCGACGATCTCCACTTCGGACCGACGAACCCAGTTCCAGGCACGGACAGCAACCCCTTGTTCGCTTATCATTTTCTCCTTGGCGCGTGAAAATGCTTTGAGGAGAAGTTTCGGCATGATGGTTTGTTCAAACGGCGCGTCGTTCGAATCCGCCACCAATCGGTCGAGAGATTCGTCCGAAAGCGTATACGTGAGTTGCACGGTGATGTAGGTCGGTTGCGGCGTCACCACCTGCGCGGTTTCGCCCAAGATCGTGTCCTTCGTCCACCTATTGCGAGCAAGCAGATGGCCCACCCCCGCGACACTTCCTTGATCTTCACGCACATCGAATGTCGTCGAGATCGGGGAACCTACGGCGACCAGATAGTCGTCTTCGTAGGCGTAACCGGCAAATGGATGCTCACCGGGCGGCAGGATCCGAGCTTTATTGCCCTCTCCTCCGTAGAGCACCATACGTTGGCCGTCTGGCACGTAACAGGTCGTCGACGAGGCGTCGCTCCAGGTCAGAGCGATCGCGACAAGTCCGATCGCAACGACTACAACGAGAATGACCTTGTCGGTATCACTAAAGTTCTGGACGCTTGGCCGTCTCACCGTCGTCTCTCCTTTTGTCTCAGACTCTCAAAGTGCTTGGCCAAACATGCCAGAAAATAGCTCTTTTGTCAATAGAAAAACCTGTCCGACAAGGACAGGTCTTTCTATTGTTTATTTATTTCCCACCACGCTTCTCAATAATTTCTTTTGACACGTTCGACGGAACCGGTTCGTAATGGTCGAATTCCATGGAATAGCTTGCACGTCCTTGAGTCAGTGATCGCAGCGAGGTCGCGTACCCGAACATTTCCGCAAGCGGGACAAATGCATGAATCACTTTTGATCCGGTGCGGTCGCCCATCTCCTGAATCTGACCGCGCTTGGAGTTCAAATCTCCGACCACGGATCCCATGAAATCTTCCGGAGTAACCACTTCGACTTTCATCATCGGTTCCAAAAGTTCCACACCCGCTTTCTTTGCCGCATCTTGGAAGGCCATCGAACCTGCGATCTTAAAGGCCGCTTCCGAAGAGTCCACTTCGTGGTAAGACCCGTCGTACAAGACAATCTTACAGTCAAGAATCGGGAAGCCCGCGAGCACACCACGATCCGCCGCTTCGCGAACACCTTTTTCAATCGGATTGAAATATTCTTTCGGAATTGCTCCACCTTTCACCTCTTCTTCAAAGAGAATTCCAGTGCCGGGTTCCATCTTCTCAATACGGACAAGTGCATGCCCATATTGACCGCGTCCGCCTGTCTGACGGATGTATTTCCCTTCTCCTTCCGCGTTGCCTTTGATCGTTTCGCGATAAGATACCTGTGGTTGACCGACGTTACACTCTACATTGAATTCACGCTTCATGCGGTCGACAATAATGTCGAGATGCAATTCTCCCATTCCGGAAATAATCACCTGATTGGTTTCTTCATCGGTACGCACGCGGAACGTTGGATCTTCCTCCGCAAGTTTTTGCAACGCCATGCCCATCTTTTCTTGGTCGGCCTTTGTTTTCGGTTCAATGGCGATGGAAATCACTGGTTCTGGGAAGATAATCGCTTCAAGCAAGATCGGGTGGTCGGGATCACACAAGGTGTGTCCGGTAAAAGTTCCTTTGAGTCCGACCATTGCTGCAATGTCTCCCGCATAAACCTCAGAAACTTCTTCGCGCGTATTGGCATGCAAGCGCACAATGCGGCTTACGCGTTCCTTTTCACCGGTGGACGAGTTGAGAATATAAGAACCGGATTTCACGACTCCCGAATAGACGCGGAAAAACGCGAGCTTCCCCACATACGGATCGGCGGCAATTTTGAACGCGAGTGCAGAAAACGGATCGCTGTCGTTTGCATGACGTTCGAGTTCTTTTGTTTCATCGTCCGGATCGGTTCCCTTCACTGCCGGAACCTCGATCGGACTCGGCAAATACGCCACCACGGCATCGAGCAACAACTGTACACCTTTATTCTTGAGCGCACTGCCACACATCACCGGAATAAATTGATTCGCGATCGTTGCTTTTCGAATAACGGCTTTAATTTCTTCTTCCGTGATTTCCTCACCGCCGAGATACTTATTCATGAGCTGCTCGTCATTTTCCGAAACAGCCTCGAGCAGTTTGGCACGCCATTCATCGGCTTGAGCCTTCATCTCTTCCGGAATTTCACCTTCTTCGACTTCCTTTCCAAGATCATCGCGATAAAAGAATGCGCGCATCTTGATGAGGTCGATAATCCCATTGAAATTGCCTTCGGTCCCGATTGGGAGTTGAATCGGATGAGCGTTCTTGGTCAATCGGTCATGGACCGATTTCAAATCTTTATAAAAATCCGCACCGGTTCGGTCCAACTTATTGATAAAACAAATGCGAGGAACCATGTACTCATCCGCATAGCGCCAGTTTGTTTCCGATTGCGGTTCCACGCCAGCCACACCATCAAACACTGCGACCCCCCCATCGAGCACACGCATGGAGCGTTTCACTTCAACGGTAAAGTCAATGTGTCCGGGAGTATCGATCAAATTCAAACGATGATCTTTCCAAAAGCAGGTCGTCGCGGCCGCTGTGATGGTAATCCCACGCTCTCGTTCCTGTTCCATCCAGTCCATCGTCGCTTCTCCTTCATGCACTTCTCCGATCTTGTGCTTTCGACCGGTGTAAAAAAGAATACGCTCTGAAACCGTCGTTTTACCGGCATCAATATGGGCAAAGATTCCAAAGTTGCGTGTCTTTTCAATGGGATATTCACGGGGCATATATAAATTGGAAATTGGAAAAGAAATTTATCGAGCGAAATGCGCGAAGGCGCGATTCGCTTCCGCCATGCGCTGTACGTCCTGTTTCTTCTTGACGGCGTCTCCTTCGTTATTGGAAGCGGCAATCAATTCGTCCGCAAGCTTCAGGGCCATGCGTCGTCCTTTCTTATCCCGTGCGGCCGTCAAAATCCATCGCAACGCCAAAATCAAACGGCGCTCGCCGCGGACAGACATCGGAACTTGGTAGTTTGCTCCTCCGACACGCCGACTCTTCACTTCAAGAGATGGCATCACGTTTTTCAGCGCAAGATCAAAAATTTCGGTCGGTTCCTGCTTGGTTTTTTGTTTAATCACGTCAAACGCTTCGTAAACAACCGCTTGTGCGACGGACTTCTTTCCGTCGTACATGACATAATTAATAAGCTTGGCAACGTCTTCGCTGCCAAACTTCGGATCCGGAATCAATTGACGTTTTGGGGCTTGTTTACCGCGCATATGTTTGAGAGTTACGGCCGGGTTGCTTCCTCCCTACGCAGGGGAGTACTCCCGACACTGTGAAAATTATTTCTTTGCTTTCGCACGTTTCGCTCCGTACTTGGACCGACCTTGTTTTCGACCGTCCACACCCTGAGTATCGTACACACCGCGCACGATGTGATAACGCACACCCGGCAAGTCTTTCACGAGTCCGCCACGGATGAGTACGATGGAGTGTTCTTGAAGATTGTGGCCTTCTCCCGGAATATAGGCGTTCACTTCCATTCCGTTTGAAAGACGCACACGCGCAATCTTGCGGATGGCTGAGTTCGGTTTCTTGGGAGTCATGGTCGTCACTTTGACACAGACACCGCGCTTAAATGAACTTCCTTTTGGATAGTCGGTTCGCTTGCGGTGAAGTGAGTCGTGCGTGAACTGCAATGCAGGCGACTTGGATTTCGTCGCCTTTGTCTTACGACCTTTGCGGATAAGTTGGTTGATCGTTGGCATATGTTCAAATCGCGGGAACAATAACATTTGTCCCAAAACGCGTCAAGTATGAAAGAAAGGAAGGGACCTATCGTCAAAAGTCGTGTAAGTCGACTTCTTTCGATTCATAACAAAAACAAGCTTATGGGAACAACTTCATCAATCCTTCTTGCGATGTCCTTAGTGGCGGCTCCGTTTACCCAACCGTTCACATCGGCCACCATAGACGTCAGCAGCGAGTCAAAAACACAAACCAACTGGAGCACCCTGCTCCCTCAAGGAATTTGGAATCGCCTCGAGGACGGAAAGCCGCTGCCTTCCGGTTGGATGAAAAAAATCACAGGCCTCAAAAGTGCGGCGGAGCTAAAAGTCGATGCGGAAACGGATGCTGACACAACGGCTCCGATCGTTGGGCGGGTGAAGATTGACACGTCCGTAAATGCAGCCGTGATTGCGTTCCAGACAAGCGAGAAAGCTTCCGCCGAAGTCAGATACGATCTTTCCAACCCAACACCGTCGAGTCCAAGCGCATCATCTGAGATGGATACACGACATTCTGTTGAACTCAACAACCTACGAGCCGATACGGAATACGTGGCGGAGATCCGCGCGCGCGATGAGAGTGGAAACGTATCGGAAGTCGTAACCGTGAGATTCCGAACGCAGATGGCGCCCGACACAACCGCTCCCGTGATGAGCGATGCGCATGTACGTGCAAACGTCACCAGTTTACTGATTCGTCTGAGTACAGACGAAGAAGCACGCATCGAGGTACGATACGATACGGAGGCCATCACGGATGGAAGTCTGTCAATCACATCTGAATCAGGCGTTCGTCATCAACTTAAGATCAATGATCTTCATGCGGACACAGAGTACCAACTCGCCATTCGCGCCACGGATACAGCCGGAAACACTTCCGAGTGGCAACATCTGACCGTGCGCACACAACCGGCATCAGATCTGACCGCTCCGGAAATCCAATTTGAAACGGTCTTTGGAATCTCCAGCACAAGCGCACGTCTGTTCTGGCTGACCAATGAACCGTCCGATACACAACTATGGCTGAGCACATCCGCAACCATTGACGTAACGACTGATCCGACGTCCCACAAAACGCACATGGGATACTTCCATCAAGTCGCCATAACCGATCTTGAGCCGAATACCACGTATTACTACGTCATCGCAAGTACGGATGCTTCCGGGAACCAAACGATCCTGACGGCAAACTCATTCGTCACCGCGGAACGTGAATGATTCCAAAAAACCGCCCTCTTTCCAGAGGAGCGGTTTTTATATTAGGATTCAATCTGGACTGTGTTGAGGAGTCAGCCGTGAAATTGCCCGTCTATACCCCGGATCTCACCTCCGCAAAGCAAGCGCTCCAGAGAGGTACACCGCAAGTTCTGTCTCTCGTTCCAGATGAAGAATTGATCGCCCGTCTTGGCCGTGTGCGGGCCGGCGCGTTCGATTTCGATGGGACGCTCGTCACGGGCAGCCAATGGAAAGAGCTCGACGGTCATCTGTCCGAGGAATTACAACGGGAATCGGATGAGATCCGCAACTGGTACTTCGCGCATACGAGCGGAAATGGAAACGGGGTCGCTCTCGATCATCCCGACTGGTTCCATGGCAATCTCGCGGCAGGCAACCGACTCGTGGCAGAAGCCGCATGGATCGCCGAGTCCATTCGATTGTTCGAGAAGGGCGGCATCCGGATGGCTCACATCCAGGAAACAGCGCGCCGACTCATCGGACGCGAAGGCGCCGGTGAACTACTTGAGCTCATGAGCCCGCGTGTGGTGATCAGCTTCGGCATCGAACAGGTCATCACGGCCTGGCTCGCGCATCACGAACTCTCCGCGCATGTGGCGGCCACCCGTCTCAAGTTCAAGGACGACATCGTTTCCGGCTGCCACATCAACCTTGTGGTCGGAGAGACGAAGCCCTTTGCCGCCGATCGCTTTCGCACCCTTGCGGGCGTGACAGAACAGGAGCTCATGGTCGTCGGTGACTCAATCGTCGACGCAGCGATGATGCATCCGGACGGATTCAATGTGATGATCATGCCGCCCGGAGAGTCGGACAAACGCCTCACAGAATTCCGTGAAAATCACCTGCCCGCGATGTGGGATCGGCTCACGCTGATCCTCCAGAGCGATTCTCTCCTCCCGCTCGTCGAGCTCGTTCGCGTCGCGCGGAGATGACGACCTGCCGTGGCCATGCCGCGGTTTTTATATTGACGAAAAAATCGAAGCGAAATATCCACCACAACTTTTACCAATGAGCGCATTACACACGCCATAAGCCGGCTCCGCGATAAAAAAGAACACATCGATGTTCGTCAGAATGGCGACAAAAATCGCGACCATCAAAATTTGCGGACCGCGAATCGCCACAAATGTCCTTAGAGACGCGTACTTAGGATGATCAAAAAGGGCAAAGAATAATTTTGATCCATCGAGCGGATGAATCGGGATGACATTAAAAAACATCAGAAACAGGTTGATGAGAATGATAAGGAATAGAAAAACCGTTAAAAGATTTTCTGCACCCAATTGAACAAATGACAACCGAAATCCGATCGCGGCCACCACGGCAAGTAAAAAATTAGAAAACGGACCTGCGAGCGCGATCAACACAGAGTCCCATTTTGGATCTTTCAAATTATACGGATTAAAGGGAACTGGTTTGGCCCATCCAAACCCGAATAGAAAAAGCGGGATGAGTCCAAACGGATCAATGTGTGCAAAGGGATTGAGCGTCAGACGTCCCTCGCGCTCGGCAGTTTTGTCTCCACGCAGCGTCCCAACAAGTGCGTGGGAAAACTCATGAATGGTCAGCGATGCAAAAATGGCGATGACCCACACCATCGCGAGCACGGGCGAAGCGAATAAAATAGTGAGGAACATGGTATTAGGTGTTAGGTTTACTTGTTTCTGTTCGTTCAATCATGGCGCCGACACCCAAAAGCTTTTCTTCAAGTCGTTCGTACCCACGATCGAGATGTTCGATTCCCGAAAGCGTTGAGGTTCCCTCCGCCACAAGCGCTGCCACGACAAAGGCGAGCCCAGCACGAATATCAGGAACAATCACCTCAGCCGCGTGTAAAGGAGTCGGACCGGTGATCACTGCGCTATGGCGATAATTCTGTCCTTTAAACCGACAATCGATTTCTCCGAGACAATTGCTAAACAGCGTCACGTTCGCTCCCATCTGATTAAGTGCATCCGTATAAATGAAACGTTCCTCATAGACCGTCTCATGCACAACGGATGTTCCCTGCGCCTGAGTGAGCACAACCACGAACGGCTGTTGCCAGTCCGTCATGAATCCCGGATGTGTATCGGTTTCCAATTCGATGCCTCTATAGGCATTCTTCCCGGTGAATAAAATACCGTCCGCGCGAACTTCATAATCGCCTCCGATTTTTCTGACCGTATTCAAAAACGTGATCATGTGCTCATGTTCGGCTCCCCTGACTAAAATTTCCCCTCGAGTTCCCAGAGCCATACACGCGTAGGAAACCGCTTCGTTCCGATCCGGCATGACCGATGCAGTTGTGCCGCGCAACCGTTCAACACCAATGATCTCAATCGAACGTCCGGCGTTAATTTGAATGATCGCCCCCATGCGCTGCAACATCATGACGAGCTCCTTCACTTCAGGTTCGCCCGCGGCATTACGGATGGTCGTACGTCCTTCTGCAAGGACTCCCGCAAGGATCGCGGTCCCGGTCGCGCCGACAGAAGGGTATGGAAGTTCGATGAG
>CAYMBX010000042.1:3897-7782 GCA_964388785.1 uncultured Gammaproteobacteria bacterium | reverse complement strand
AAAAGATCGACAGATTCCGCGTAAAGAACTATTAAAACGAGTGAAGGGCAAAGACATTATTCTTTCCATTTTAACCGAAAAAATGGACGCGGAAGTGTTTGACGCGGCGGGATCTCAACTGAAGATGGTGGCAAATTATGCGGTGGGATTCGACAATATGGATCTGAAAGAGGCGAAACAGCGAGGGATCGTTGTCAGCAACACCCCAGGTGAGCTCATTTCCGAATCCGTTGCCGAGCACACGATCGCGCTCATGTTCGCGCTGGCGCACCGCATTTGCGAAGGTGATCGTTATACGCGTGCCGGCAAATACAAATCATGGGGTCCCAAGTTATTACTTGGGACGGACTTTTTTGGCAAGACGGTAGGAATCGTTGGAACGGGACGTATCGGCTCGGGCGTTGTTCAGCGTCTACGTGACGGATTCAACATGAAAATTTTGTACAATGACCTCAAACGAAATAAAGAATTGGAACAGACAACAGGTGCAAAATTCCGAAAGCTCGATGACCTTCTTAAACAATCGGATTTCGTCTCACTCCATGTTCCTCTTCTTCCTTCCACTTATCATCTCATCAGTACAAGACAATTGAGACTGATGAAATCAACGGCTTTTCTTGTAAATACAGCTCGTGGACCGATTGTCGATGAGACAGCACTCTTACGAGCGCTGCGTGATAAACAAATCGCGGGCGCCGGCCTCGACGTGTTCGAATGTGAACCCTTGATCGACTGCAATCCGCGCGATTCGCTTGAACTGCGTAAGATGGAGAATGTCGTACTCACCCCCCATACAGCAAGCGCAACGGAAGAGACACGTCAAGAAATGAGTCGCATTGCCGCGAAAAATATTCTCGCGTTTATCGCCGGCAAGAAACCTCCAAACGCAGTGGTGACCTGAACCTCTGTATTAATAGTAGTGTCCTCCTTTAATCTCTGGGAATCGGCGCTTTTGAAACGTGACAACCATATACCATCCCCAAGAAACGATTTTGTTATCCTTCCCGATAAAATCAAACCAAATGCGTGGGAATACCGTGCGGTCGAGCCAACGCTCGGCCTCTTTTTTTTGCGGATCACAAATGATCACGTTTTTTTCAGTGACATTCACCACCACGCTGTAATGGTCTTCATCTTCATCAAACCATCCGATAATGACCGGAAGTTTTTCTTTTTTCACAAAATGCTCGAGCTCCTCGATCGTTCCGTTTTCTTTGACAAACACGAACCCGTTAAGTTCTTTCACGGTTGAAATCATCCCCTCGTGTTCTGTTCCCTCTTCAACCGTCGCACCACCCAGCTTTGCCAACTCTTCTTCCGAGTAGGTCTTTCCGAAATTTGACAGAAGAATTTTAAGCGAGGCCGGACCACAGAGTCCCGCCGTCTGTAAAAAGTGTTTGACAAAGACGTTCTCAGACATAATATTTTTGTAAAATTTGTTTTTGAGTAAGCTTCGACCACGGATAATAGTCATCAACCGGGTAGAATCCGCCGTGTTGCCTTCGTAAATCCTTTTCCGCAGCCGTCGCATACTCATGCGCGATGTCATAGGATTTTCCTCTTGCCATATACCGACGTTCGACCAGCTCATGATTTAACACAAATGGCAACTCTTTCGGTCGTACCGCCTTTTCGATCCAGACCTCGCCTTTTGGAATATAGGAATACACGAGATGATGACCTCCCTGTGTAAATTCCGGATCAATATATTTGCGAACAATACTTCCGTCTACGATCACGAGCCGAAACGTCAGATGCCACTCCCGACGCTCGATAAAGTCGGGGATCGGACCGGGAATAAGCATGCGTTTGGCAATATATTTGTGAAACATGGTTCCTTGCGCGATATGTTTTGGTCGCTCAATCGATTCCAACTTGAGAAAAAAATCCTTCTCGTCTTTCAATCGAAAATCCAACCACCACTCCCCTTCGGGAATGTAGTATTTGGGCATGTAGTACTTGTTGATCTCCAATGAACGGCAGTGAAACGTTGTAAAATCCGGATCAAGCGTATGACGGATCTTAAACGCATCAACCAGCCGTACGGATGCTGGATCAATAAACATAGAGATTCATTCTATTGTACACATTGTTTTCAAAAACACACCAGTAAAGAACCTGGTGTGTTTTGGTGGACCAAAGGAGACTCGAACTCCTGACCCCCTGCTTGCAAAGCAGGTGCTCTACCAACTGAGCTATTGGCCCGAGCGAGTGAAGCGTCAATAGGGTATCTTTTTTTGATTTTTCTGTCAATCTCACCTACCCTACATGTTATATGAAGCGTCTTCTTTTTTTCTCGATCGCCTTGGGGATTCTCTTTGCCACTCCATCATTTGCCTCACACCAACCAAAAACGAATCGTCTTATTTTTTTAGACGCGCAAACATCCATTGACATCACGTCACAAAATCCTGTGGGCGGATTTTCACTTGCCGCAGGAGATTTGGGAACGGATGGAACGCCCGAACTCGTGATCGGAAATGGACTTGGGACAGAGCCACGTGTGCGCGTACTTCGTCTTGACGGCTCGGAAATCGGGAGTTTCCTTGCCTATCATCCTTCTATAGGTGTGGGCGTTAATGTGGCGGTCTGCGATCTAAACGGGGATACCTTAACCGAAATTATCACTGCACCACAGCGTGGAGGCGGACCGCACATTCGTCTGTTTGATCGAATGGGAACACCATTTTCCCAAGACGTTTTCGCCTACGAGGAATCGTTTCGTGGGGGAGTAACAATTGCTTGTGGCGATCTTTTCGGTGATGAACGCGCGGAGCTCGTCACCCTCCCTGGCGTCGGTGGAGGTCCGCACGTACGCATATGGAATTTTGAAAATGACACGCTCACACTCGTCAAACAATTTTTTGCGTTTGATCCAAATGATCGAAGCGGGCTCACGGGAATCATCTCTGATCACAAACTGTACATCGCACAACAGAAAAATGATACACCGAAGATGCAGACAATTTCATTTGTGAGTGATGAGATGATAACAAACGAAACACAGATTTCTGTCGAATCAACTGGAATCGACGCGTTAGTTATCCACAACAATCAACGTCTTGTTTCCACTGCGAACGGAAAAATAGTTAACGTAGACACTGGGGAAACAAAAACGATTTCCTCATCTCACCAGAGCTTCGCTCTTGCATCAGTGGATACACAATTACTCGCCATGGAAACACGAGAGGCGTTTGCCGATACGGATGCGACCGAGATCATTGTCGATCTCTCCGAACAGCGATTGTATGCATACAAAGATGGAATGCTCGAAAATTCCTTCCTTATTTCTAGTGGAAAAAACAATGCGACACCTGTCGGAAATCATCAAATTTTAGCGAAAATTCCAAAGGTACACTATCGCTGGGTTTATGGTCCGAACGATCCACGAAATTATGATCTCGGATTGGTTCCCTACAACCTACGATTCGCTCCGCATATTTACTTACACTATGCATATTGGCACAACAACTTCGGACATCCTATGTCTCGCGGATGCGTGAACGTTTCATTTGAACAGATGAAATGGTTGTATGACTGGGCGGGAGTCGGTATCCCAGTCAATGTTGTAAATTAATTTTCTTCGTTCGATTTATTTTTCAATTTGATTTTTCTCTTGTTGCTTTTTCTAGTTGCGATATAATATTTTCATCGTCATGCATCGCGCCATGCACAACGATGCAAACTGCAAATTCTTTTGCAGTGCTCGATCGAGCACGCAGATTAAATCTTAACGGAACGAGTGGAGGATTTTTTTACGAACTTCGTTCCAATTTTCAAGGAGGTGATTTCACATATGCCAGCAAAGAAAAAGGCTGCAAAGAAACCAGCAAAGCGAAAGGCTCCAGCAAAGCGCAAGCCAGCAAAACGCAAGGCCGCGAAGAA
>CAYMBX010000042.1:0-3797 GCA_964388785.1 uncultured Gammaproteobacteria bacterium | reverse complement strand
CCAGCAAAGCGCAAGCCAGCAAAACGCAAGGCCGCGAAGAAGCGCAAGTAGTATTAAACAAAAATTCTCCCAGGGCGCGGTCGGGAGAATTTTTGTTTTTGAGAATCCATCGCTACAAAAGATGTGATTGTGCTGCACGCGGAGGTCCTTCTTGAAAAATCTTCACTTTCCCATAGATTCCATCATATCCAGGCTCAATGCAGAGCTCGCCTTTTCTCATGCGTTCAATCGCCATTCCAAGAAGTGGATCTGTCGCGTGGCGTGAAATATCCTCAATCGGCGTATCGAGAAGAATCGTAAACTCATCGGCAAGTTCCTGTGTCAAACGTCTGTACTCCATCTCCACTTTTTTTGATGAAACAGACGCGACCCCCTCGACCTCCGCGATTATTTCTGCAAGCGGAACGATCGAGCGAAAAGGGATCTTTCCCGTTGCACTCTCTCGGTCAGCGAGTGCCTCCACACGGTGATGAACTCCGAGTGTCATGAGACGCTTGCAGTTTGGACAACGATTTCCAAGCCGCTTAGACTCCTTCGGATCTGAAGAGAACCGACATGCCGCACACCCATCGAAGTGATATTTTCCTTCTTGCGGATAAAATTCGATCGTGAATTTAAACTTCGACTGATCCTTTTGTTTAAGCACACGCACAAATTCATCAAAGGTTGGTGGTGCATCAAACTCAAACACGTTTGCTTCACGTCCTAAATTGCGTGGTGAGTGCGCGTCCGAATTGGAAATCATGACAACGGAATCCAACTGTGACAATCGCCAGTTCATGGCGGGATTTGAGGATAGTCCTGTCTCAATTGCGTAAATATAGGGCGTCATGGAACCAAAACACTCCTCAAGAGAATCAAAACCCGACTTACTCCCGAAAACTGCATACCAAGGAGTCCAAGCATGGGCAGGTATGACGATAATTTTTTCATCTATCTCTTTGAGAAGTTTGTAGAGATCTTCGGAATCGATTCCCAAAATCGGACGACCATCGGCTTTCAGGTTGAAATCGCGGCGTTGCAGTTCTGTGATGACTCGATCGCACGTGTCGAGTGAGGGAGAAAAAATCAGGTTATGAATACGTCTGGTCTTGTCCCCTTTCTTATAAATCTGGCTCACTTCCTGCACAAGCATGAATTCCGTTTGTCCTTCCTTCAACCGATAAATCCCCTGCCTTTCTTCCACCAATTGTTCTTGTAAATGCTTAAACCACTCCGGATGCGTCCAATCCCCTGTTGCAACGATATGGATGCCTTTACGCTGACACCACTCGCTGATTGTCGGCAACACCAACTCTTTCGAGCATGCTCGCGAGTATTTTGAATGAATGTGCCAATCGACGATGGTGCGCATAACGAATTCCTTAGTCTTTTATATGATGCATTGTTTTAATCATTTCCTCAAAGAATGGATACTGTCGCCAATTCCATTCGCTTTTCCCAAGTTTTCCAGCAATTAATTTTCGAATATGTTGGGATGGAATCATTTCGGGAATTACAAACACCGAGCGTGTTCCTTGTTGATCTTCATAGAACAGATACGGACGATTGGATCCAATCCGCGTGACCAATTCTGATAAATAACTAACTGATTCAACCGGGAAATCCTTGGCAAGTTCATTCCAGACGTTCACAGATGTCGGAAGCGCATGAATATGGGCATGTTCAACACAGCTAATGCCTCGCGGTTGATTCGCACAAGGTCCGTGCTCAAAAAAGACAGTTTGTTCGTATCGATCTGTTAATAATGCACGGACCTGACGGAGAAGTTGCTCCAACTCTTCTAGTTGCTCTGCGGGTGTATCTGCCATACTAAGAACGTGGCGCTTGGGAGCGATTAAAAGATATCCTGATACAAATGATCCAACTGATGGAAAAACGAAAAAATGATCTGTTTCTAGAACGATCCGACTTTGCATATGAAATGTGCCCAATTCAAAATACCCTCGCGCAAACTCTAGGCAAAAATCGCAATCCATAGCTGAGTGGTTTGAAATTTATGTTTCCAAAAACGAATAAATCTCTTCAAGACATACCTGATCAAAATCAGTCGTATCGATGACAAGTTTTTTCCCATTCAACGGAAGCGGGTTAAATCGTTGTTTGAAAAATCGCTCATCAAATTCTTCAATCACATGCTCCAAGTGATCACAGTGACCGGGATGACGCTCGTGCGTCGCACGACGGATAAACCGCTCCCGCGCAACTGCCGGATCGGCGGTCATCCAAATTTGATAGATATCCGCGCGATATTTTGTGGCCATCTCCTCAATCCAATCCTGATCATCCAGCCATAAAAATGTCGCCTCTGCAATCACGTCATCGCCATATGCCAAATGGAGCTCAACAAGTTCTTTAAATGCGGGCCAGGCGATGCGACCGATTTGCTTTGACCACGTCCGATCGCGGTATCCTCCAATATCAAACAAGCGCTCTTTCAATTCATCCATTGAGATGCGCTTGATGCCCGTCCTCTGTTCAAGATATTTTGCAATGGTCGATTTACCGGTTGCAAGAGAACCACCGACAACAATCAGTTTAGGCATATCGTTGTGCGAGCACTTTTTCAGCAATTTCGCGTTCCTCCTGCGTATTGATTCCAATCACTTCCTCAGGAGAAACATCAATCGATGAAAGCTTCTGTCCTTGAGAAACAGCAATGCCAATTAAATCTGTGAGATAGTATTCTTGCTGGGCGTTTTCATTTTTGAGTGCGGAGATATTGTTCCACAACCAGTTAGTATCAAAACAATACAAACACGGATTGACTTCGGTGATCTGTTTTTCTTCCTCGGTGGCGTCTTTAAATTGAACGTCACGAAGAATGTGTCCGTTCTCTCCACGGATAATCCTACTCCAGTGTTGAAACGCTTTGTGCCAATTTTCAAAATCGGAAAGTTGCGTGGTCATCATGGTTATCACATTCCCCCGTTGTTCATGCTTGTGGGCCAACGCTTGGATCGATGAGGAGGTGATAAACGGATGATCGCCATAGAGCACAACGATCGCATCTGCCTCCCCCACTGCTTCTTTTGTCATCATCACCGCGTGCCCCGTCCCGAGCTGTTGCTCTTGAACCACATACTGGCACCGTCCATTAAACGCCTCACAAAGTCGTCGTCGTTCGGGCCCAATCACAACAATCGGATCTCCATCCACTCCCGAAGCGACAACAGATTCGTACAAATACTGCAAGATCGGCTTGCCCGCAACGGGGGTGAGTGCCTTTGGCACATCCGAATTCATACGCTTTCCTTTTCCGGCCGCAAGAATGACAAATTTGAATTTCATATGAATTCTATTCCTATTGCGTTCGTTCGCTCGGCATAGCCCAAAGGCTTTGGTTTAGCGCTCGCTCGCTCACTCACGCATATCACTAAACAGAGAACCGAGCGAATGAACGCATAAAATGCCCGAGCATGATAGCAAGCGGGCATTTTTTTTCAAGATTGACAACAAAATCATTCGCTGTTCACGGAGAAATCGCGAAATAAAATCCCACGAATATACCGATCACAACTCCAACGGACAATAAAAGCAAATTCTTCACGATCGCACATGCCACGCACGGTTTCTTCTGTTCAGACATATATTTCACAATAACAGATAGAAAGCAAACAAAAAAGTTCTCTGTCCTGGCGGCGACCTACTCTCGCGCAATCGCACTACCATCGGCGCATGTGGGCTTAACTTCTGTGTTCGGGATGGGAACAGGTGTGACCCCACCGCAAATGCCACCAAGACAGAGAACTCTTTTTGAGAGTTCGCTTTTTGTTGTAGTTGTAGAGAAACACGGA
>CAYMBX010000041.1:0-7798 GCA_964388785.1 uncultured Gammaproteobacteria bacterium | reverse complement strand
TTTATGCGCGTGCTGAAGCTATGTTGCATGCTGCTTCCACCGCTGAACCACTGATTGCGGAGACGCTCCGTACTCCTCAAGATGTTCGATATCACGCCGAAGGTCCGTTTGTGCGTGATCATCTTCGCCTTATGCTGATGAGTCTGTATGCGATTGAGGAAGGAATATTGAAACTGGCTGACGTGGAAGAACTGGCACGTCTTAAGGGATACGAACACGAGATTGAGGAATTGGAACAGACCATTCGAGAACACATATCGTGGTTTGAAGCGTTTACGCTTCTACACGACGCCGCAAAATGGAACGCGGTTGGATTTCGTTCTCCCGCAAATTCGCGCGGAGCAGAGCAGGGATTCAATCTTGAACCCACGTATGATCCGGAAATTGATCTTACACAGCGTGCACAGATGCGTCAGCACTATCTGGATTTGTATGAGGAATTTGCGCATTCTCACTCAGAGGAATCGCCACGGCAAGTTCAATCGCTTTTTTATCTTGCATATGGCATTGAGGTGAAATACCCGCATCACGATCGGTTGATTCATGCCCCAGTGTACAATCAACTTTTGACTCGCTTTGCTCTTGCACATGAGCTCACCGATATTCATACGTCCATGCTTGAGGATGTTGTGAGTCGTCACCTGGATTTCATCCGATTCAAAAAGAATCCGCATGGAGCGATGGATTCGTTTGTACATCTTTCGAGTGCACGCGGTTATGACAGCGATGATTTTATCGATTTTATCCAAGGAGCCGTGTTGCTTGATTTCGTCTGCGGTTCGATCCGTTTGTCGGCACACGGGTATTGGCATGAGATCGACATGCTTGTCGGTGCACTGAAGGCGGAACATGAAGTGGATCCAGCCCATCGTGCAGAGAAGTTGCATGCGCGGCAGGAGAAAGAGCATAAGCGTCGGTTGCGGGTTTTTCAGGAGGTGGGGCTTGATGGGATTTCACTGATGGAACTGTTGGAGATGGAACCTGGTCCGCAATTTGGCAAAACACTCCGTCGGATTCAAGCGGCGGTCGTGGGAAGAGGAGAAATGCCGGTATTTGAGAAAAAGGTAAATGAGGAGTTGAATCGGAGGATGGGGGAGTATTATAAAAAGATATTTGATGTGGGGGAGTAAACGAATGTTTGGTGGAGGGTGACTACTCGAATTTTATTCAATATGATCGTTTCGTTAAAAGGACAAATCACACATCACGGACTTGGATTTGTGATTGTTGAACGGGATGGGATCGGATATAAAGTAATCCTTCCCGAAGATCGCGCACATGGACTCTCCGGCGAAGTATTTTTGTATACCCATGAAGTTGTGCGCGATGATGAACGTGAATTGTTTGGATTTTTATCCGTTCAAGCACTCGAGCTTTTTTGGAAACTCAGGACGGTTTCCGGGGTTGGGCCTAAAAGCGCGCAGAAAATCGTTTTTGCAGATGATGTTGAGCGCGTCAAAGAGCGCATCATGGCAGGGGACCTCGGTTTTTTGACAAACGTTCCGGGGATTGGGAAAAAAACAGCGCAAAAAATCATTTTGGAACTCAAAGGCGTTTTGGCACAAGAACCGCAAGCCTCGTCGGTCGATCAAGACGCACTCGAGGCGCTTGTTGCCCTCGGTTACGCGCGTAAGCAGGCGGAAGGAGCGCTGGAGAGCATCGATGAATCGACAACGGAAGCAAAGATTCGGGCCGCACTGAAACAGTTGGGACGATAGTATGTGGCAGCGATATACGGATGAATTAACCCCTCAATCATGGAACAGGTTTGTGGAAACGCACGGGCCTCTTTCCGGTCGTTTTTTGCAATCATGGGAGTGGGGAGAATTTCTTGGGGCAGAGAGGTGGTTATTGCGGGAAGATGAGACGGGACAGAAAATGCTTGTGGGGGTCGCCTCGATTGTTTATAAAACGATTCCGGGTTTTGGTCGTTATGCGTATTGTCCGCGCGGGCCTATCGTCAAAAATCAACAGTCATTTCCTGAACTCGATTCGATTCTTTTTTTTCGATTTGATCCACCCAAGGATCTTGCCCATGGCTTTGGGATAAAAACATCTCCCGTCCAACCCCCAATGACGCGTATCACGGATTTACAACAAAACGAAGATGAGATGTTTGCGTCGCTTCATCCAAAAACACGCTACAACATTCGTTTGGCTGATCGACATGGGGTGCACGTCCGAACAGATCTGCGAGATTTTGATTCTGTATGGCCCTTGTTTACCTCCACCTCTGCACGCGGAGATTTTCGCTTGCATGCAAAGGTGCACTACGCGCGCATGCTGAAGCAACTCAATGATCATCAACATGGTGCACGCGCGTTTCTCGCAAGTGCATGGTATGAGGATCGGCCGGTCGCCGCGAACATCATGGTCGATTTTGCCGGCGTGCGAACGTATTTGCACGGTGCATCTTCGTATGAATCTCGTCACGTTATGGCCCCGCATTTGCTGCACTGGAAACTCATGAACGATGCACGGCAAAATGGACTCACGTATTACGATTGGTGGGGAGTCGGTCCGGAAGATGATCCACACCATCCGTGGGCGGGTGTCAGCCGATTTAAGCGTTCGTTTCCCGGAGAAGACATGAGCTATCCCGGCACATACGACTTGGTAAAAAAGCCGTTTGGGTATAGATTGTATCGGCTCGTGAGAAGTCTGCGAAGAGCGTTGTAGTTTGTTGCACCCGTAGCTCAGCTGGATCTGGCAATGCCAGATCGTATCGCCTCGCTCGGAAGTGATGAACAAACAACATACTTGATCTGGTAGCTCAGCTGGATAGAGCGTCTCCCTCCGAAGGAGAAGGCCGCAGGTTCGACTCCTGTCCAGATCACCATTGCTTTGTTGTTTGTTCATCACTTCTCTCGCTCGGCTCACGATAGAGCGCTTCTCTCCGAAGGAAGAGGCCAGAGGTTCAAATCCTCTCGGGTGCACCAGCATGCAGAGTAGCTCTTTTTTTGTTTGTATATAAAATGTGCTCGCCATTTATTGACAAAATAAGAAAAATATGATAGGTTTGCGTCGCATCACGATGGTCAAAGCGGCATTGTCCGCACAACCACGGAGGAAACATCATGATGCGTCAGCTCCTTTCCGCACTCATCGCTTTCGGGCTTTTCACTGTCTCGTCGTCTGCGTCGGCCATCACGGTCGAGGAGCTCGCTCTCGAGGTTCAGGCCTTGAAGGCGGAGCTCGCCAAGACGAACGCACGGAACCAGAAGCTGGAGGCCAAGCTCGCCAAAGTGGACGGGTGGATCGCCGACAACGGCGAGTACACGCTCGCGATCAGCGAGCTCATGGGCCAGTGGTTCCCATTCCTCTTCGAGCAGGCGCTCAACATGAGCGCACTCGAGGGGGTCGTCGAGGTGATCGAGCCCGAGAATCCCGGCGTCCCGCCCATTCTGCAGATCAACACGGACATGGTCGTGAAGGGTCAGACGGACATGCAGACCGGCGCGATCGTCCACGGAGAGTTCATCTGGTACGACTTCCAGGGTCTGTACCACAGCATTTCCGGGTGGTTCGCACTGGTGTTTGGGCCAAAAATCGTCGGGCCGTAGTGACCGTTCGAGACGATGAGTGAGACTAGGAGACGGCAAGCGCAGAGAAATCCTCTGCGTCGCGGCCGTCTTCGGAACCTTGTGTGGATCAGCTACAATTGGTCCGCAGAAGAATCCGAATTGCCTGTCATCTTGAGCGACCCCGCCAACGGCGGGGGAGTCGAAAGATCCCAAAGATATTCGTGATCCCTCGACTCGCTCGCGCTCGCTCGGGATGACAATAAATAAAAAAGAACCGCTCCGAAAGGGTGGTTTTTCCTTTTAAAATATGGATTATTACCGTACATAGATTGACAAAATGGCCAAAATATGCTAAATTTTGGCCGCATCACGATGATCGCAAAGCGCCTGTTGGCGCATAAACAAGGAGACAAACGTCATGATGCGCAAGCTCCTTTCAGCATTCATCGTCGCCTGGGTCCTCATGGGCCAGGCAATCACGGCACAGGCGGGCGGCGGCGAGCCGTCGCTCGAGCAGCTCACCGAGTGGGTCGTAAGCCTGCAGGGGCAGGTAGACTCGCTCCAGGTCAAGACCATCAAGCTCGAGGCACAGCTCAAGGCCGCCAACGCGCGGATCGCGCAGCTCGACGCCAAGCTCAAGTGGTACGAGGAGGTCGTGTTCCCGGCCAAGTGGGAACAGATCAACCAGGTCGCGAGCCAGCTCGAGGGAACCATCAACGATTTGGGTTGGATCTACGACAAGCTCGTCGAGGTTTTCAATGCCATCTCGTGGTTCGAGATCGGAAACGTCGAAGGGATCGGCGAGGTCGTGTTCGTGAACGCGCCCGTCGTGTTCAAGGACGAGGCCGACTTCCACGGCGAGACCTGGTACCAGCAGACCGTGCACTTCCAGAAGGGCTTCGACGGTCAAGACCCGGTGACGGCTGACAATTTCGCGTCGTCGGACCTCGAGCTCACGGCCTCGCTGCCGTGGCTCATCGAGAAGACCAAGGTCTCGGCCGCGCTCGTCCCCTACATGTGGGAGTGGGCCGAGCCGCTCATGGACGTGCTGTACTGGTACGACGAGCCGAACTCGGGTGTGGATCCGTACATCGAGATTCAAGCCGACGTTCGGACGACCGGCTACGCGTTCTTCGACGGCCTCGTCGTGAACGGCGACTCCACACTCAACGGTACGACGTATTGGCTGGAGTGGGATGAGAACTTCGAGAACGTGGTCTACCACAATCTCGGAGAGTTGGTCACCTGGGCCGACCCGCTCATGTACATGCTGTTCGGAATCGCCGACTCCAACGGCAATCCGATCGTGGTCGTCGACGCACATCTGTCGACGAACTCGATCTGGGTCGAGGGACAGACGTACCTCAACGACTCCATCATATGGGCAGTCGAGGATGTCGCCACACAGATCACCAACGTCTACTCCGTCAGCGACTGGTTCCTCTACCTGTTCAAGCAGTTCCCCGACGGACCCGGACCGTTCGTGTCGGGTGGTGGCGGAGGCGGCGGAAGCGCACCCACGCCGTAGCGACAAGTCGCAGCGATAACTGAACTAGGAGGCGGGAAGTCATGAAGAACTCCTTCGTGTACTGACCGTCTCCGCGGAATCTTGTGGAGATCAGCAAAGCTGGTCTACAGGAGATTCTGAATTGACTGTCATCCTAACCAAGCGAGCGCGTGGAGGGATCCCGAATAACTTTGGGATCTTTCGACTCCCCCGCCGTTGGCGGGGTCGCTCAAGATGACAACTAGAATGAACATAAAAAAGAACCGCTCCCAGTTGGGGGCGGTTTTGAGTTTGCACTTCAGCCGCGGGCTAGCTGATGCCCATGGCCTCAAGCGTTTGAGCTTCCAGACGCCACTTTTTGCGCAGCTCCGGTGTCACTGTCTCATTGCCCTCGAGGTAGAAGGGATCGATGAGCGACGCTCGCGTGCAGTTGAGGAGTGCCTGGAGCTCTTGGTAGCGCCGCACCTCCGCGATGTCGCCGGGCAGCTCGTCGCGAATGCGGTCGAGCGCCTGCTTGTCCGTGAGCTTGTTGCCGTTTGCCTCGGCAATGAGCTCGTCGCGCATGTGCGAGAGGTCGCCCATCGACCAGCCGCTTACGGTCTCGCGCACGCTGTGGAAGAACTTCGTCGTGCGCCCCGGCACCTTCTTCATCGAGGGTTTGAGCACCCACTCGATGACCTCATCGAGCGCGTCGCCGCGAGGATCGAAGACCGGGCTGATGAGATTGCCGCCGCGTCCCTTGCGCCGGATGTCGGCGCTGAGTAGATGCGGGCGCGCCGTGATCATGAGCCAAATGACGCGTCCCTTGAAGGCCGGATCGGACATCCAGGACTGGAGCGTGCCGGTGAGGCGCCGCTCGGTCTCGTGCGTGTCCGCTTTAACCCCGCCCATCTGTGTGTCCGCCTCGTCGAGGAAAAGCATTACTTTGGGCAGGGCTTCCAGGACGCGTCGGAGTCGTTCGAGGATGATGTCGGTCGCACCGAACCACTTCGAACGGATGGCCTTGAGCTCGAGTACGGCCATGCCGAGCATGGTCGCGAGCGCTTCGAATCGATAGGTCTTACCCGCTCCGATGGAACCGGGGACGATCGTGTTCGAAAGTGCGTCCTTCCCGGTCGACTGGTAGCGCCGCACAAGATCGAGCAAGTGCGCGCGCTCGGCCTTGGTGAGCCCCACCAGATCATCGAGCGTGTGTGTGGGACGCTTGAACTTCACGACGTCGCTGCCTTCATCGCCCGCGCCGAGCATGCGCTTGATGAAGTCTTGCACGCGCGCGACCACGTCCTTTGGTTCGACTGCACGCTTTGCGTGCGCGGCCTCGAGCAGAATCTGACGCACGGCGTGCAGATCGAGCGCACCCGTGAGGAACGCGAGGTCGTCCTTGGTTCCCCAGAGCTTGAGCGTGCCGTCATCCTTCACGTGCGTCTTCTCGAACCACTCGATGAAGTGGCGGCGCTCCTGAAGGTTTGGCAGTACGATCTCGCAGGTGAGCATCTGCGGAAGGCGGGTGAGGCGGTGGTTGATCTGACTCTTGCTTTCGCTGACCAGAATCACCACGTCTTTGCCCGCCCCGAACTCGGGGTCGGCGAACCATTCGCGCATCTGGATGATGCGGGCTTGGTAGGCGGCGCCGAGCTGATGGAGTTGGCCTTCCGGAAGAAGCACGTCCGCGTTCTCGACGAGAATGAGTAGGCGATGCCCAAAGAGCGGATCGCCGGCGGTCGATTCTCGCGAGATGCGGCAGAGTTCCTGCAGAAGGTTCATGGCTTCCGCCGGCTTGCCTTGGGCGCTGCGCAGAAGGACGTCGAAGGTCGGTCCGGCTTCGGGCAGGTCGGTCGCGTGCGGCCGGATGAACCGCTCGATGATGATCTCCCGTCGCCTCGCTTCCACACGACTGTTTGCCCATGCGCGGGCGACAAGCTCTTCGTCCGTCGGACCTTTCTCCTCCCTCTTGCCGGAGAGGAACTGGATCGTTCCGTCCATCTTGAGGATGACAAGAATGTTCCCGACGAGACGCCCCCACTCGTGGGCGAGATGCTCGGTGAGGTTGACGTAGCGTCCGTGCGGATGCTGTGTGTCGGGCCCCACGTAGAACAGATCGTTCACATTTCCCGAGAGAACGAGACTGCGAGTCTGTCCGGACTCGATGATCTGTCCGAGGCGGGTTCGCCATCCGTAGCTGATCTTTTCGATCGTGGTCATGCGAGCACTCCTGCCGCACCGTTTTGGTGCATGTCGTTCCAGAACGTGACGTGGGTCGTCGGATCAATCGCGTGGTCTTCGCTGAACACTACCTGTCGGATTTCCGCCCGTTGAGCGACGAACATCTCGTGCTCTTTGGGATCTTCCGGATGGTAGATCGGAGCCGGCTTGTCATAGACGATGGTGGCTCCGGGACAGGTTTTGTATCCGACCTGCGCCCAGTTCCAGTACTGCGACAGTCCGACCACACGGTCCGCGACGTAGATGGCCTCGTTGAGCTCGTGGGTGACGATGAACACGGTGTAAGGCGGTTCCTCGCCTCGACGACGTGCTTCCAGGTTGTCCTGGTAGTAGCCGAGCAGCATCTTCTGGAGCTCTTCGCGCATGGCTTCGTCGAGCGCACCGAAGGGCTCGTCGAGCAGGAGGATACGCGGCTTGGTGGCAAGCGCTTGTGCGAGCGCGACCCGCTGCTGCATCCCACCCGAGAGTTCGCTCGGATATTTCTTGATCGACGTTCCCAACCCCATGCGCGTGAGGATCTTGCGCGCTTCGATGAGATCACGGC
>CAYMBX010000040.1:0-7864 GCA_964388785.1 uncultured Gammaproteobacteria bacterium | reverse complement strand
TTCGAATCCCTCCCCCCGAGCCATGAGAAGGCGTGTGAGGTGACCCACATGCCTTGTCAAAAAACCACCATTGAAAAATGGCGGTTTTTTGTTTGTAACTCGAGCGAAAAGCGACCTTTGGTAGCTCGCCTTGGAAGCCCAAGGCATCGGGGACACAAAAATCCTCATAATTGAGAATTTACGAATTTGCCTTATTTTCTCGGTTCGAACTCCATGCATGTCAAACTGTTACAACAAGCATTTTTTTTTGATAAAATACATACAAATATGCACACGACTTTTCATAATGCGTCAAAGCTCATCGTCAGTATCGTAATTTCGGAGCTTGCGGGAATTGTCGGTTCGGTCTTTACCGCGCCTTCTGTTGCCAGCTGGTATCCGGAGCTTACAAAACCAGCTATCAATCCTCCGGCATGGGTTTTTGGTCCTGTCTGGACGACGCTCTTTGCACTTATGGGCATCGCAGCGTTTTTAGTCTGGAGAAAGGGGCTGCAACGCAAGGATGTCAGAGTCGCTCTCGCTATATTTATCGGCCAGCTAATCTTGAACACGCTTTGGTCAATTATCTTTTTCGGTCTGCACAGCCCGGGCGGCGCGTTCGTTGAAGTCGTGTTCCTCTGGCTCTCTATCCTCGCCACGATCGTTGCTTTTTCCAAAATTTCAAAACCGGCGGCTTGGCTCTTGGTACCCTACATCGCATGGGTCAGCTTTGCGGTGTATTTGAATTATTCAATTTATGCCCTCAATTAACCTCATTGATGCAATCGGACTGTTTTTATTCCTCGCCGGTTTCGTAATCGGTCTTGGTGCGGTAACGGTCATTGATATCCACGGCTTTCTCGGACGAAAATCATCGTATTGGACCGAAGCCACCACGCGCACGCACAAAGTCACCAAGCCGATGATCTGGACTGGCATTATACTCACCATTATCGGCGGTTTAGTTTTCTATCGAGGGCAAAGCTTTACCGGCATTCCGCTCATCCATGCAGTGATCGCACTCGCTCTCATTGTTAACGGCTATTTTCTCTCTTTCAGAGTCAGTCCGTTCTTGCTGAAACGTGAGAAAGCCGGTCGGTCAGGAGAGCTGTTGCCAGCCGTTTGGCAGAAGAAAATTATGGCCAGTCTCATTTTCTCCGATATCAGTTGGTGGGGCGGATTGTTTTTACTTGTCGTTTATCTTGTGGACCGATAGGCACTTATGAGAAAAAAGACCGTCAAAGTGAATGACACCTTTCAAAAAGGTTACAAATACGAACTCACTGAACCGGTGGGACGGAATTTTCATCCCGATTTCAAGCCGGAACTTACACCAAAAGAAATGCTCGCGCTTGGCGTCTTTGGTGGTAAGTATATGACGGACTGTCAAAACGAGTTCCCAAAGAGTTGGTTTACACGTGCCAAGCTTTCGCCCGAACATCACGACGATACGCTGAACTATTTCCATAAGCACGCTAGCCAACCGCTCAAAGTCTGGATTGAGAAGGGCTGGATAAATGAAGAGCACGATCCTCGTGGCTGGTTTCAGTGGTATTGCCGCTACTACATGGGCAGGCGGCTTCCGGGCGAAGACGAACGGCAAATCAAGAGATGGAAAGCTATTCGTCGTCATATATCGCAGATCAAAAACAATTGTAGGCCGAAAGATTTAACCTGTCGGCCGACGCAAAGGCAAGCGGTTCTGCACTGGGCATACGACAGCCGAAAAATATGACTCGACTGTTTGCTTAATTAAGCAAATCGCCCTAGGCTCTTGAATTTCGTCCAACGGCTCGGTGAGTCTGCAACATGGGTCAAACTCTACCCCGAGGACAAAGCTTGCCCCCGGGGCAAACAAACGGCAATCCCGGTGGGTTCTAAACGTGCTTGTACTTGGCCAGGAGCCCTTTCATCTGATCGAGCATAGATGTCGGATACTTGTACTCTTTGATCCAGTCAAACGCTCGAAAGTCACGGAGAAGGGCGAGCCACGCTGGACGATCAGTCGAAAGACTGGTCGTTTTGCGTTTGTGGTACACTGCCACGGTATGAAATATAAAGCGATTTTTTTCGATGCCGACGGTGTTTTGATCAGGAATAAGTACTTATTTACCGATCAGCTTAAACAGGATTACGGAATTGAGATTCAAAAAATGCTTCCGTTTTTTACAGGGGTGTTCCGTGAGTGTGCGATTGGAAAAGCGGATTTAAAAGAAGAGCTTGGAAAAGTCATCGATGAGTGGGGATGGAAGGGGAGTGTCGATGAGCTTCTGCGTTATTGGTTGTCAAAAGGTACAGAAATCGAAGAAGAAGTTTTGAAATATATAAAAGCCGTTAAGGCGCAAGGCGTTCGATGTTATCTGGCGACCGATCAGGAAAAATATCGCGGTGAATATCTCCAGAGAACGTTCGGAAACGGAAATCCATTCGAACAAGTGTTTTTTTCAGCTGCGATCGGAACGTCAAAGAAAACGGAACCTTTTTGGGAAGCCGTTTTTGCAAAGGTGAATGAGCCGAGAGAACAGACGCTCTTTGTAGATGATGACGAAGATAATATAAAGGCAGTTTCAAGTTTCGGAATTGATACACTGCTTTTCCGAAATTTGAATGATCTGAAGAAGAAATTGGTTGAACAGTATTATGTTCGGTGAATTCAAGAAGTATCGAATGGTCTACAGGCATTTATGGGAGACATATGGACAGTCGGGCAGAGTGCAAATTTCCTACGTGCTCCAAATCATCGGTAGAATTTGCAAGCTGATTTTTTTGCCAATCGCAATTAGTTTGATCATTGCCAGATTATCGGTGCAGGATTTTGACGGCGCGTATCAAGCCGTCTTTCTCTTTGTGTTCTTTTCGTTCACATTGGGAGTGCTTTCTCCCATCATCAAATATATTGGCATGCTTGGGGAGAACCGTGTGTATGAAGAATCGACTGCGGCCTATTTTTCTCGCCTTATTACCACTGACCTCGATTACTTTCATTCAAATCTTGCCGGTTATCTCACGACAGCCACGCGTCAGTATGTCGACAATTGCATCACTCTTGTCAGAGCATTGCGAGACAGGTACTTGACGACGATACTCAGCATCATCTTTCCCCTTATTGTCATTATTTGGATTGATCCGATATTGGGGATCATCGCCGTTGCGCTGAGTCTTGTGCAAGCGATCTATGTGCTCTGGGCATCACACGCAATCGCTCCTTATCGAACACGGTCAAGAGAGTTATACAAACGAAATTCCGGTCGGATCGCAGACATCATTTCCAACATTTTGGCGGTACGTTCGGCCGCCAAAGAAGCCGTGTATGCTGAACGTGTCAGACGGGAGGCAATTGATGAGGCACAGGTATTCACCAAACGGTATAGCGTTCAGGCGCGACTCATCGCGATGAGAGAATTTATTACCGTTTTTGTCTTTATGGCATTGCTTTGGCTTACCGTACAAAGAATGAATGGAGGCCATATTGAGATCACGGGTGCTGTGCTTGTTGTCACCTACGTAGGAACTATTTTGACAGGTATTTATTCACTTTCTGAGGATCTAGATGAACATGATGATACGATCGACAAAATCATTCCTGCGTTTGACATCTTCAATCGTCAAAATCTCATCAGAGACCCTTCACACCCCAAAGCATTTGAAGCGGTTCAAGCCGAGATTCAGTTAAAAAATGTTTCATTTTCGTATCACAAAAATTTATCAGACCATAACGTGTTTACAGATTTTTCCCTCACCGTCCCTCGCGGGCAAAAATTAGGAGTTGTTGGACTCAGTGGTGCGGGAAAAAGCACGCTCACAAAGTTACTACTCAGGTTTGACGACGTTGATCAGGGAAGTATCCTGATTGATGAGATCAACATCAAGGACGTGAAGCAAGCCGATTTGCGTCGTCAGATCGCGTATGTTCCTCAAGAGCCGATTCTCTTTCATGCGTCCATCAAAGAGAATATTCTTCTTTCGAATCCCGAAGCATCAGATGCGGATATTGAGAGCGCTTTGAAAGCGGCACATGCGTTGCAGTTTGTTCAGAAACTTCCACACGGAGTGGAGAGTATTGTTGGAGAACGCGGGGTTAAATTGAGCGGTGGGCAAAAACAACGCATCGCCATCGCACGGGCTGTGCTTCAAAATTCACCGATCATCATTTTGGATGAAGCGACAAGTGCGCTCGATAGTGAAAGCGAGCAGATCATCAAAGATTCATTTGCGGAGATTTTGAAAGGGAAAACGGCGATGGTGGTCGCACACCGTTTGAGTACGCTTTCTGACATGGATAGAATTGTCGTGATAGAAGATGGTAAACTCATTGAAGATGGAACACATGATTCTTTGCTTGCGAAAAACGGAATATACGCCGCCATGTGGAAGCGACAATTAAGGCATCAGGAGGAATGAACCAAATTTGTATGATCGATCATGTCACTATCAGGGTAAAGCACTTAGAAAAAAGTAAAGCATTCTACGAAAAGGTATTAAGTGTTTTCGGATACGAATTAAACTTGGGGAGCGCAGAAGAGAAATTTTATGGTTTCGGTTTAGATAAAGATCCGATTTTTGAGATTGTTCAAGCGACGAAAACCAGACCTGCACACAAGAAAATCCATGTCGCTTTTAAGGCGCTAGATAAGAAGCAAGTCGTTCAATTTTATAAAGTTGCTCTCAGGAGCGGTGCAAAAGATAATGGCAAGCCCGGATACAGAAAGAACTATACCCCGACTTATTACGCTGCGTTTGTCATCGATCCGGATGGAAACAATATCGAGGCGATGCATGCTGCGGATTAGAGAAAAGTTATGGCTAAAAAAGTAGTCACAAAGGGGACGGTCCACGACGTACCATCCGATCTAAAAAAGGCATTAGTGTCAGACGTGGCTGCACTTGCAAAATGGGAAGATATTACTCCGCTCGCGCGCAATGAGTGGATTTGTTGGGTGGAATCGGTGAAGACACCAAAGAAGCGACAAGAACATGTGGATCGAGTGTGTGCAGAGTTAAAAGCGGGGAAACGCCGTCCGTGTTGCTGGATTGGTTGTATTCATAGAATAGATAAACCGATCAGTCCATCGGTTAAGTGGGTTCTTGAGAGACGCTCTAAGAAAACGAGGCGTTGACGCGTCTGCTTGGGTGCATAACCGAAATCGTATGAATAAAATTTATCTGGCGTTTATTGCGCTGTCTCTATTGGGTGCGGGATGTAACACGAATATACCTATGTCATCCGCAAACAAAGTAGTTGACCGAAGCGATCAAAATCTGATCTCGTTTCCGCAGGATCTCTTAAGTCAAACCACAATCGAAGAACTCGATATTTCTTCCAATCAAATGTCCGGTGCACTTCCTGCGGAAATTCGACATCTGCAACAGTTGCGTGTTCTCAACGCGAGCAACAATCGTTTCACTGGAATCCCGGCTGAAGTCGGGCAACTGTCCAAGTTGGAAATTCTCAATTTTTCGAACAATCAGCTTACGGGCATTCCACATGAAATCGGAAATCTTTCTAATCTGAAAGTTTTAGATCTTTCGGGGAATCACATTTCCGCATTCGATCTTCAAGTCATTCGTGAGAACTTGCCGTCAACCGTGGAGATACGCTTATAACATGTTTAAATATATGGACGTTTTCAATCCCGAGCTCGGAGAATTTAGTGAATCGAAATTTGGTGAGAACAGGTTTTCACCGGATATACAGGAGAAACTACAGAACGCTCTTGATCAAAATAAAGAACAGTTTCCCGACGTTGTTCAGTGTCCGCAGAAGGCGTGTGGGTTTCCGCTCAAGATCAAAAAGTTATCAGATCATTTGCGTGTCCATTGTACAAATTGCGGATGGAAGACTATTGTACAAAAGTCAGTTTCAAAACAGATATAACCAATAAATTTTATGCCAAACCCAATCGTTCACTTCGAAATTCCCGCTGATGATGAACAGCGCGCCATGGACTTTTATAAAAAAACGTTCGGCTGGGATTTTCACAAGTTCGATATGCCAAACAATATGGTGTACTGGGGAGTGACCACGTCCGAAGTTGATGAAAAAATGCGGCCGACAAAGCCCGGCGAGATCAACGGCGGACTGATGAAGCGTGTAAACCCCGGCCAGCCGTTCATGAATTATATTTCAGTCGATTCGATCGATGAAACGCTCAAAGCAATCGTTGAAAACGGCGGAATCGTCGTCATGCCCAAAATGGAGATCGCGCCAAACATGGGCTGGATTGCCGCATTCAAAGATACCGAACATAATTTAATGGGACTGCACGAACTGGCACCGGGAATGAAAAAATAAACAGGGATATCGTCACGGGGTTATGCGTTTTATTACCACAACCTATGAGGGGCCAGATTTGGATGGATATGGATGTGCGATGGCCTATGCGGAGCTTTTGCGTGTACAGGGTCAGGATGCTCGAGCGCATGTGTGGGGAACACCGCAACTTGAAGTCCAATGGTTGCTTGAGACATTTAAGCTTTCGCACGCGGATGGTCCGACGGATGACACGAACGCACAAGTTGTGTTGCTTGATGCAAGCAGCAAGAAAGATTTGCCAGCACCACTCAGGATAGAACAGGTCATTGAGATTATTGATCATCGAAAGCTTCACGAAGCGGATCAATTTTTCAACGCGCAACCTCACATTGAACTTGTGGGTGCGGCAGCAACGCTCGTCGCAGAGCGGTTCAAAAAAACAAACGTTGTTCCATCGAAGGAATCCGCACTCTTTCTTTTTGGTGGCATTGTTTCCAACACGCACAACTTTACAGCCGCGACGACAGATCGCGATCGTGAAATGGCGGCATGGTTGAAAAAGATCGGGGAGGTGAGCGATGAACTTCCGCGCCAGATGTTTATGGCGAAATCCGATTTATCAGGATCGAGACTTCGGGATGCCCTTTTTGGGGACTTTAAAACGATTGCGTTCGGACCAATCCATATCACAATGGCACAGTTGGAAATTGTGGGTGTGACTGATCTTTTGACTAGACGTCGAGGCGAAATTGAATCAATTCTCAAAGAAATTCAATCTGTAGAGAAAACAGAGTATATCCTATTAAACATGATTGATTTGAATACGAATCTGTCACACATTCTCTGTTTGAACGAGCAGACCAAAGCCATTATCCAACATCTGCCTGATGCAACATGGGATGGATTGCTTTGTACAAATCCGACACTTGTTTTGCGCAAACAAATTTCGGCTTGGATTTTGGAGGCTGTTCCATCTGTATAAAATCAAAAGTTGAAACGTCATTGTAAATATATGTCCTCAAACTCCATTCGTATTGAAACAATCGTCAAGGCGCCCATGGGGCGTGTATGGGAAAGCTGGACGAAACCGGAGCATATCACTCAGTGGGCGTTTGCTTCGGATGATTGGGAGGCGCCGCTTAAATCTTATGTAGAAAAAATATATGGCAAAGTCTAAAACAACTTATGTCGATGGTTTTGTCCTCGTGATTCCGAAAAAGAATGTCGCCAAATATAAAAAGATGGCCAAAGAAGCTTCAGAAGTTTGGTTAAAGCACGGGGCGCTCTCCTACAAAGAATGCATGCTCGAAGACAAAAAACCAAAGTGGGTTACTTTTACGTTTCCCATCATGGCAAAAGCAAAAGCAAACGAAACGGTCTGGTTTTCCTATATCGAATACAAATCTAAGGCGCATCGCGACCAGGTCAACAAAAAAGTCATGAAACTTATGGAAGAACAATACGGGAAGCCTGAGGATCACATGAATGAGATGCCGTTTGACATGAAGCGTATGGCGTATGGAGGATTTACGGTTGAGGTAAGCGATTAAACGTATGTCGCAAAAAATCGTTCCACATCTCTGGTTCGACAAAGAAGCCAAAGAGGCTGCGGAATTTTATGTGTCGATTTTC
>CAYMBX010000039.1:0-7989 GCA_964388785.1 uncultured Gammaproteobacteria bacterium | reverse complement strand
CCACCCGCGCCTTGCGTACACTGCACCACGAATCCCCCAGGAATCGGAAGATGCAACAGAACGATCTGCCCACCTCCCATGTCGCGTGAACGCATGGGAGAGGACGCACGCGCGGGCTCGGCCTCGTTGTATTGCGCATCGAGCGAACCGCACGCGTAGATCGAACACACCACAAACGTCACCAGCCATCTCATGTTGTTCTCCGTGAAAAGTGGTCAACGAGAGGTTCAACCCCCTCGCAAAGCGCGCGAGGCCTGCACGCGCGATGCCTGTTGGTTGACGAATGTAACCCTCCCAGGACATCACATTCGCGACCGCTCATGAATAAAGTTGGCGTAGCCCGTGTTGTCGGTTGAAAACGTTTCAGTGTCATACCAGTGCGTTTCCAGAGCGATCAAGACAGGTGTTTGCCGAGCGATCCTGCTTTTATCGAAACAAATAATCGCACGTGTGTCAATCAATTTTAGGCTAAAATTAGATAAAATTTTGATTGCGTCAACAGAAACAAACAAAAAACAACAAACAAAAAAGAGCGAACATCAGCCGTTTTTTGTGTCCGCTCTTTTCCGAACTGTTTTTTGTGTATAACATCACGCGCCAAGCCGCTCTTTGCCGACCCACGGTTGCAACACGGGTGGAACACGAATGCTTCCGTCCGCTTGTTGATTGTTCTCCAGAAGCGCAATGAGCGTACGGCCGATCGCAAAAACGGTTGCATCGTTCATATGAACAAATTCGTTTGAACCGTCTGTACGTTTCACTTTTGTGCCAAGTCGTCGGGATTGATAATCCGTCATGTAATCCGCCGAATGGGTCTCGCGATATTTCTGCTGGCCGGGCATCCACGTTTCGAGATCGATGTGACGTGCGTCCGGATCGCCTTGATCGCCTGTACAGGTCATCACGATTTGATAAGGCAAACCGAGTCCTTGCATCAACTGTTCTTGTAGGGCTACGAAAAAATCTTGCTCTTTTTTTCCCTGCTCCGACGTCGTAAACGACTCCATCTCGACTTTGTCGAATTGGTGCAAGCGCAAAATGCCTCTCGTGTCTTTTCCATAAGAGCCGGCTTCTCGTCGAAATGCAGGCGTAAACGCCACATAACGCGCGGGAAGATCTGTTTCTTTCAGTGTCTCCCCCATGTGAAGTGGCCCCAGCGTATGTTCCGCACTGCCGATCAAATACAAATCGTCAGACGGAATATGATAACGCTCTTCGCGCGGTTCAAGACGTGCCATTTTTTCAAACACCTCCGGACGAATCATCAGCGGTGGTGCAACCGGGACGAACGCGCGTGACGAAACATCCAATCCTACTTTTTTGATCAGAGACTCAAGGAGAGATTCGTCCGTCAACACGGAAAATGCATATTGTGCGAGCGCAAACTGAAGGAGAACCGCATCGCCTTTCAAATAAGTAAACCGTGCTCCCGCGACCTCTGCCGCTTTCTCCGAATCAATAAACCCAAGCGCCTCACCAAGTTCCACATGATCCTTTGGTTCGAAATCGAATGACGGGATATCTCCCCATTGTCGAATCACCACATTTTGAGATTCATCTTTCCCGATTGGTGTGTCATCACTGGGAAGATTGGGGATTTTACGCATAAGAGTCGTCAACTCTTCATCCGCATTGGCAAACGCGGACTCAAACTCGGCGGCCTCTTTTTTCAAACGCTTTCCTTCCTCCACGTCTTTTGCTTGTGCTGCTTTTTTTCGTTCTTGGTTGAGCTGATCAATGCGTCCCTGCAATTCCCTTCGTTGAGACTCTAACGCAATCACTCTGTCAATATCAACAGAAACGTTCTTATTTTGGCAGGCTTTTTTCACGAGATCCGGCTGTTCCCGAACCAATTTGAGGTCGATCATACGCCGACCATCATGCCTCAATCATCAGAAAATGTGAAGAAAGAAAAAGACGAGGGATGAAACCTCGTCAGGAGTAAAGATGTTCGGTCGAGCCTGGCTAACGAGCCTGGCACTTCGCGAACGCGCTGTTGCAGGTGATGCGGACGGCGCGTCCGCCACTCACGGTGAGTGCGGCAATCGCGGTACGTTCACCGCTTGGAAACGCCCCTATCACCTTGTAGGTTCCGGACGGAACCGAGCCGGGAATGTTGTGTCGCCCTCCCGGACCGACCAGCCAAACCTTTGCAGGATCGCCGTCGGGGAACGCCACACTCACGCGTGACGTTTCTATCGGCTTTTCCTCGACCATCGGCTTCGGGTCCGGAGCTTTGACCACCACCGTATCATTTGTTTCCGGCGGCTTGGGCTTTGGACGCTTATCCGTGGGCGGCTTGCGCTCCGGTGGGTTCGGCTTCGGTTGATCGACCGGTGGCTTATCCTCCACGGACGGCTCCTCCACCGGAACATCCAGCGATGCGGCCGTGATCTCCGTGTCCCGTCGCGGATGTGCGTTTTCGGAGATCCGTTCATCGCGTCTCGGCGTCGGCAGCGGCTCCGGAATCGGCAGTACGATAGGTTCAGCGGGAACTTCCGGCTTTTGAACCGGCTGTTCGAGCGTAACCTCGGACAACGGTTCCGTCTGCTCTTCTCGCATTGCGAGCGCAGTGATGACACCGATGGCGATCGCAAGGAGGCACACCACGACCGCGATCCGAATCCGCCGCTGGCGACGAATGCGATCCATCTCGATCGCGAAATCTTCGTCGTTGGCGAGATCGAGGTCGGACACGGCGTCCGAAGACGCCTCTGACTCGTCGGGTTCGGGCGCGACAGCGACAGGCGCAGGCGTCTTGGCCTTCTTGGGCGAAGAGGAAAACGCGGGTGGATCGACACTGGTGTTTTCGACAATACTCGAACGTCGTCCGACCGGAGACGGAAGACGTTGCTTCGAGTCCGTTCGTACGGCGGGAGTTTCGCCGGTGGCATAGAGCTGCGTCGAAGAACGGTTGGTGGACTTGAGTGTCTCAAGAACGCCTTCGAGCGCTTCGCGCAACTCGGCCACGTTTGCAAACCGGTCTTCACGACGGGTTTGAGTCGCGGTCGAAATGATCGGGATGAGCTCAAGAGGAATCCCCTCGAGCATCTCCGGATTCCCGCTGAGCGTCTCGCCAAACAGCCATGTGTCAGGAGGCGAATTCCCTTTGAGCAAGGCCCAAAGCGTCACGCCGAGCGCGTGCACATCCGCGCGCACGTCGACTCTCGCCGCATCGGAGGCCTGTTCGGGTGCGCCGTACGCCTTCGAGAGCATGCCCATATTCATCTGGGTCATGCGCCCGCCCATCTCCGTCATGGCGATCCCGAAGTCGGTGACCTTGGGATATCCGTCGGGAGCGAGCAGAACGTTCTCCGGCTTGATGTCGCGGTGGATAATGCCCTTCGCATGTGCGGCTTCGATGCCGGCACACACGAGTGTCATAACATAAACCGCCATCTGCGGCGCCATGGGCCCGCGCACCTCGATGTGATCCCAGAGCGACCCGCCATCAACCCACTCAAGGATAATGAACGGGATGTCATCGATCTCATCAAGCTCGTAAACGCGCACGACGGCCGGATGGTTGATTTGGGTCATGATAACCGCTTCACGCATGAAGCGGCCTTTGATGTGCTCGTCGTCGAGCAGCTCAGCGCGCAGCACTTTGATCGCGCACGCGCGGTGAAGCCGCGTATCAAACGCGAGGAACACACCGCCCATCGCGCCTTCACCGATCAGTTCGTCGACCCGGTACCGGCCTTTTTGGTAGTCCTGGAAGGCCAGACGGATCGAATCTTCATCGATTCGACTACTCATGAATCCCCCCCAGGACGAACGGTCGCTCGAATGGCGGTGGTGCGATAAACGTCGGTTGAACCGATGGAGCATCCGGACCACCGAACCCAAATTGGAAACCAACTCCCAGACCCGTGAAGATCACGGCGAGTCCCGCGGTTGTTGCCGCGGTGGCACCGAATCCGTTCGCACGGTCGCGGTGGCCTTTGAGGTCACCATCCGGCGTTCCGCGATCTTCGAACTGGCTCTTCTCGTGCATCGCAAGCCCGTAGAACACGGCCGCAATCGCAGCGGAAACACCGGCCGAAATGTACCACGGCGCGGGCTTCTGCCACCCGGGTTGCGTGTCGATGCCAAGGTCCTTGGCCGTGAGCCCGAAGGCGTTCGGTCCCCAAATGGGAAGCGTCTCCCCGGGCTGGATGTACTTCGTCTCGATCCATGTGTCCTCGGTTGCTCCGGAGTACACCTGAATCACGGCCGGCGTGAGCTTGCGCCTGGGCGCATTGCGCACACCACCGACGAAGACGTGGCCTGCGGCCGGAGCCGTAATGGCCTGCGCATCGCCGTCAGGAGCTTTGGCGGCCTCTTCGTAGTGCGTGAGCAACGGGTGATCACCATCGGCCACCTCGGACGGAATGGCGTATCCGGGCTCAAGCATACGCGCAGCATGGAACTCCGCGATGACACGCTTGTAGCTGTGACGAGTGAATGCCTCGAGCGCCATGAGGCGATGAAACGCGGCCGCCTGCTTGGGTGTGAGCGGACGCTTGATGCACGGGACGAGTTCTTCGCGCGCGAGACTCGCGTGCTTGAGAAGCGCGGTGAGATCCATCTGCGCGAAGGCTTTCTCGCCCTCCGCGCTGGCCGTGAGCAGTTGTGCGATGGTGGCTTCGCTCTTGCACTCCGCATGTGCAGAGACGACAGAAGCGAATGACATGGCTGCCAAGACAGCCGCAAACACCAGAGACTTCATGGCGGGTTCCTCCGACTCGCTCGCAGGAAAGATCCCTCTAAAGAGCGAGGCCACTTTTTATCGCTTTTTGGCCGTAATGTCAATATAACATGTCTTGATATGTCTGTTTGACACACCAAAACCGCGCATTCAAAAAACCTCTTGTTTTGAAAGGCCGATCAACACGGTTTTATCTGTTAAATTTTTTTAACGTTTTACTTTTTTATCTAAATTTAGCTAAAAATTGCTTGACATGAATAAAAAAACTTGTTACGCTTGTCGGTTGCAATTCTGCAACACCCAAAGGAGATTCTGTCATGTTTCGAATGAAAACGATCCTCTGGACGCTCGCAGCGCTCGTTCTGGCCGGGTTGTGCATATTCAAACCAGAACCGGCACGAACGACGCCGTCGATGCCACCGTACATCTCGAAAACGACATCACTCTCGTTGTGTTCTCAAGCCGCAGGTAACTCGATGGAGTATTTCTCGCCGTCGGAGTACGCGCGGGCGATCAAACTTCTGCGCACTCATCCTTCGGAGGAAATCCGTGTCGATCTTCTCCCCAAAATTCTCAACGGCGATCTCTGCCTTCGTCGGAGAATCATGGGAACGGATGATGCGCAATTCACATCGTTTGTGAGACCTTTCGGAAAAGTGCCTTTCATCTTTCTGCGCAGTCATTTCCTGAAACCGGACAACGAACGGATCGCACAGCTCGTGATCTACCACGAGTATGTGCATTACCGACAGTGGCGTGAGGACCGCATCGATGCCGACGCGGACAAGGAAAAAATGGGGATCCCATCGGACTGCAAAAAAATCTGGCACGCGGAGATGGAAGCGTACCAGAAAGAGTGCGAGCTCGCGCATGAGCTCGGATGGGGCAAGGAGATCGCGAGTTTACTCGATTGTTCGGACATCACGCACCATGTGATAAACGCACACGGGAGGTCAACACACTGCTCAGAGATCTGGCAAGAACTTTTTTCGGAATGACGCGATCATTCCGATTTTTTGTCACAGACCTGGATGCGTGAGAAGCGAATGAGTGCAAATGAATCCTTCCGCCGGCTGCAACTGACTCGTAAACGTCGGAAACACATCCGTGCCCTCACGCTCACGACCTGAAGCCGTGGTGCAGACAAGATGCCAATCACGGGCGGGTTCGGTCAGAGATTCGGTCGGCATGTAGACGCAATCCGTGATCGGATCGTCCGAGAAAAACCAAAGACGTTTTTCGATCTGCGTCATCGCCGGATTACCGAGTGGCTCGAGAGAAGCTGAACGTTCGCAGGCCGTCAGAGCACCGCACAAGAAGACACAACACAAGAATCGCACGACACGCGACATGACTCACTCCTATTGTGACGTGGTTGAACAAACAAATAACCTCCCGATGCATTCATCAGGGAGGTTATTGTTAATAACACTGTAATCGTTTTTGATCGTTTTGTCAATCAACTTGTCCACACATAAAACAACACCGTTTACTCTAACGGCGTTGTTTTGGACCCGGGCTGGTGGACCCGACGGGAATTGAACCCGTAATTACCGGTGTGAATTCGGTTGAGGTTGCCATTACCTCCACGGGCCCAAACCAGAAACCCGGGATAAATATAAAACTCCCAGATCTATATTCTAGATTGGGAGTTTTATATCACACCAGCATTGAAGGTATTAACCTCAACCGATGAATTTATTAAATCAGAAAAATATCTGTTTGTCAACAAAATTCGATTTCCACATGTTTTCCACAGGTATGGCTTGATTCAGACTCAAAATCTTGACAAAATGGCGAGTTTGTGGCCTTAATGGATGTAGAAGCCCCCGCGGTGGGGGCAGTTCCTTGAATCACCCGCCCCATAACGGGTCGGGGCTGCCAGGAGAGAGACCATGAGCAAGCTCGCGCTTCTCGCTCTGTCCGTGCCCCTCGCGTTCGCGATGGGGTGCGGCACCGAATCGGCCAGTGACTCGAACACGGACCCGTCCGACGTCAGCGGCAACCCCGACAACGGGGGAACCGGCGGTGGTGACCTAGGCGTCATCGAGTCCGGACTCGTCATCGCCCAGGCCCCCGAGGGCCTGAAGGTCGACTTCTACTTCGGCTACGACCTCGATGCACCTCCGGTCTGCATGGCCGCCTCCTCGTGCGAGGTGAACGTCGAGGACTACGTCATCGAGGTGAGGGTCAAGTGCCCGACCCATCTCTTCGTCGCGAAGACTGTCGACCGAAAGGGCAAGGATGAGGTCGAGGTCAACTGGGACAGCCCCGGTGACTGGGGCCTCGCGCCTCAGGGTACCTACGCCACTGAGAACGGCACCGAGTACGAGGTCTCGACCAAGATCGAGGACGGTGTGATCCTGCTGTACGTCTACGGCCTGCAGGATGTCGGCGTCCCGATCGAAGGCAACAAGATCATCTATGAGGGCAACAACTGCGGTGACGTCTCCGACGACCTCCTGGTCATCAACCTGACCTGCGGAGATCCGTTCACCCTCACCCTCGTCGAGTAGTCGGCGGCCTTTCCTGCTTCTGGCGCGGCAAGCTCACGCTCCCCTTCTCCCCGGTTCTCCGCGCAACCGGGAATTTTTTTATTCCATCTGTCATCCTGAGGAGGTCCGAAGGACCGACGAAGGATCACGAAAACTTCGGGATCCTTCGCTGACGCTCAGGATGACAAAAAAAGACGCTCAGGATGACAGTGCATAAAATTATGCTACAACAAAAGCCGACCACGCTCGGTCGGCTTTTAACATTTCCTTCTACACTTCCGGCTCAATGATCACGTACCCATTGTAATTGACCCACGGATTATTCACTTTGCCTTCCGCAACATCAGGACACTGTGCTTTTCCAGTTTCTGAATCTAAACCCTTGCTTGGACATTCTTTAATGTTGCACTCATTGTTATATTTTTTAGCCAAATTATCATTCACCCCCTCATAACACCCATTCGTCCCATCCGAACCTGCGTTGCAAAACCCCGTGCACCAGCCCCAGTTGTCCTTCACATGCACGCGCGGCTGATAAATACAGTGCTTCCCATCCGTACATGGCGAGTTGAGCAAGCGTCCATCCGAGGCGTACTTACACTCCGAACTGCGCGGATCATTTTGTAAGTCCTTCACTCGTGCGGTTGTGCACGCGTAATCATGATTAAACGCGATATAACTTGAACTGCACGCCTCAAGCGAATGCCCGAACTCATTCGCTTTGGAAGAACAGATCGGCTCGTTACCATTGTTTAATCCCAAATGGTTCTTATAGAAGTTGTCATCCGCGGTTGAACCACTCTG
>CAYMBX010000038.1:0-8219 GCA_964388785.1 uncultured Gammaproteobacteria bacterium | reverse complement strand
CGGATCGCCGAATCCACGGTCACCGAAAAGACCGCGCGGATTTCAAAGTCGCGGCGCTTCAGCTGTTTGACAAGGTCTCGACGCTTCGTGATCGGTTGGGGCGGCGCAACACGCCGTCACTGCCGCTTCAGCTCAGTGCGGCCGATCGTCTGCTTGAAGCGCGTACTCAGGAGGTGCGCGGTATCGGGCGGCGCATGGACTGGCGCGCGGTCGTGCTTGAGCACTACATCGACCAACTCGAGCGCGAGTGCCGTGCCATTCGTCGGGCCGCGCAAGATGCGCTGACGTCCAAGTCGCTGTTTGGAGACGAACGGACCACTAAGACGCTTCGAACCCGTGCGAACCGCATGGGCGAATACGCGGGTATGCTGCGGGAGATCAAGGTGCGAACCTTTACCCGTGCGTTCGCGCATATCGCCCGCGAACTCGACGAGATTTGCGATCTGCTGCATGACGCAGCGGAGCGCAGGTCGCCGGACCGGCTCGATCGCGTGCGCGAACTGCTGCGACGGATTTTCGACGCCATGGTCCTTGCCGAGGTCCACTGGCGCATCCAAGAGATGCTGCTCGTGGTTGCGGACCATCACCATCGCCGTGCTCCGCTCACGCCCGATCAGATTCGTCTCTACGTTCAGGAAACAGAGGATCTCGTTCGGTTGTTGACTGATCCTGATCCGGTCACCGGAGAACGCGTCGGGACGACCTTCACGACCGATGTGGTGCCTGTGACCCACGGCCAGCTCGTTTTGGCCAAGCTGGATTTGCTCAACAGCGCGGGAGTCGAAATGTCCAGCTTGTATGGGCATCTCAAGGCCGCAGCTTCACCCATCTAGACCTCTTGGAGGTCTTTTTTGTTTTAGAGGTTTCGTCCATATGTTAAACTGGCAGCGTTATGCTGACAGAATCGATCCAATACGAGAAAGAGCTTAATTCCGAGCAGTTGCAAGTGGTCAAAGAGGGTGATGGACCTGTGCTTGTGTTGGCGGGCGCTGGGTCCGGAAAAACCAGAACGATCACCTATCGTGTTGCCTATTTGCTCGAACAGGGCATCCTGCCGCAGGAGATTTTACTGTTGACGTTCACAAACAAAGCTGCGCGCGAAATGCTTTCGCGTGTGGAGTTCTTGCTTCGAGGACAAAGCAGTGTTCGGAAGATTTGGGGCGGGACGTTCCATTCCGTGGCAAGTCGTTTGCTGCGTTTGTTCGCGCGTGAGGCGGGATACACACCAAACTTTACGATTTTAGATCAGGAGGATTCGCATCTGCTCATGAAAGTGTGTGTAAAAGAGCTTCAAGTCGATACGACAGCGCGCCGGTTTCCTTCGCCGGCAAAACTGTGCGGTATGATCAGTTACGCACGCAATGCGAGCGAACCGATTCGTGACGTGATTTCAAAACGGTACGCGAATTTTTTTGAATTGATTCCTATTGTTGAACGGTTGGCGGATGTGTATGACACACACAAACGTCAAGCTGATGCCATGGATTTCGATGATCTTTTGTTCAATCTCCGTAAATTACTGCTTGAACAACCGCTTGTCCGACAACGCCTGTCCGCACAATTTCGTTATGTGCTCGTGGACGAATATCAGGATACGAATATCGTTCAGGCCGAGATCATCCGTTTGTTGAGCGAACATCATCGTAATATCCTTGTGGTGGGAGATGATGCACAGTCGATTTATTCCTTTCGTGCGGCGGAAATCCGAAACATTCTGCGATTTCCCGATACCTATCCGGGTGCAAAGATGTTTCGACTCACAACCAACTATCGGTCGACACCCCAAATTCTTGAGGTGGCGAACCATTCCATACGTCACAATCGCGAACAATTTGAAAAAATACTTACCGCTGTCTCTGCCGCACTTGAAAAGCCGCAGGTCGTGGCGCTCACACACGCAGCCCAAGAGGCCGACCACATCGCGTCCCGCATACTTGAATTGCGTGAGAAAGGCATCGCGCTCTCCGAGATTGCTGTTTTGTTCCGTGCAGCGTTTCACTCCCAATCGTTGGAGTTCGAACTGATGAAACGCGACATTCCTTATGAGTACCGCGGTGGACTCAAATTTTTTGAGCGAGCCCACGTGAAGGATGTCATTGCGCATCTTCGATTGCGTGCCAACCCGAAAGATGAAGCGGCGTGGTTGCGCGTGCTGGGCTTGCAACCAGGGATTGGGCTTGCGACGGCACAAACGATTTTAGCGCGCGTGCAACAAAGAGGAAGTCTGACAGAGATTTGTCAGTCTGAATTCAGGCTCCCCAAACGTGCGTCCGCCGGTTGGGATGCATTGAAAAATACTCTTCAAAAATTAAGTGATCGATCGCATCCCTCGGATTTGATTCGATCCGTTGTTTCGAGCGATTACCGAACCTACTTGGAAGCGGAATACGCGGATTTCATGGATCGTCTGGAGGACCTTGAACAATTTGCACTCTTTGCCGAGCAAACGCAGGATTTGCAGTCATTTTTGAATGATATTTCCCTGACTGACGATTACGGTGCCGCACGTGAGCGCGGGTCGGCGCCGGAAGAACGCGTCGTACTTTCGACCATTCATCAAGCGAAAGGATTGGAGTGGGATACGGTTTTTTTGATGCATGTGATCGAAGGGAAGTTTCCCAATCCGCGTGCGCTTGAAGAAGATGGAGGGATCGAGGAAGAACGACGTCTTTTTTACGTGGCCACCACGCGTGCGCGCAAACGGCTGATTTTGACCTATCCGTTGACGGGAGGATACGATACGGTTCTGCTTCAACAGCCGTCCATGTTTCTTCAAGAGTTACCCGATGAGTTATTCGAACAGGTGCGCGTAAAATCGATGCGGACATCTGGCCTCGACCAAGAAGAACCTGTGATTGTTTTTGATGAACTCGGCGAACGTCTCGAACCGGCATCGGTTTCAAAAAGTTTTCTTCGCGAGATTGATGAGTTATGAGTTCAGGAAAATGGAAACGTTGGTTTTCAAACATCGGTACCACGATGATCGTGATCGGGTTATTTGTGGTTTTTGTCGTTGCAGTCATGTGGTTTCGCAGTCCGAAAGAACCGGAGGATAATCCGATTGACTCTATCGCACACGTGCTTCGTCCGGATCCGATTTCCGAAGTTATTTTGAATGGAGCGATTGATACAGAGTCCAAAACGGCTTCACTGCAACTTGTGGGAAAGAATCTGGCGGTGGGGGAAGCGCGTCGCGGCGACAAAGACGGCACGTTTTTTCTTGAGGTGAGCGCACGGCTTCCTGAAATCGATCGAGAGGTTTTCTTTTATGAAGTCTGGTTGCTGCGGCCCATCCCGTATGATTTTTTTGCCGTGGGGGAGATGGTAACGAACGATGAAGGAGTATTCGTTTTGGATTGGGAAGGGGAGCGCGAAAAAGATTATTCCGGGTATATGCGATTGGTGATTACGCGCCAAGAATATAAAGGGAGCCGTGATCCTCAAGTGCATGTTGTGGAGGCTGAGTTTGGGAAATAGTTCAGTAGCGGAAATTATTCATAATTCAACGTTTGGTGGGCCATAGAGCTTGTTCTGCGAGTACTCGAACAAGCTCTATGGCCGTGTCAGGATGAATGGAAGTTCAACTTGATACGTCGAAACTAAAATTATTCCACAGATCACCTGCTGCCGTAGGGATCAAGAACAATCAAAAATTACAACTCATGGTCGAAGTGGAAGCCGCTTGAGCGGGCTTTGAATTGGACATCGAGTAAAGAGGCACGTGTCCACACGCCGGCGCCATATCGCTGTTGAAGCCGATCAAGCGCGTATTGCAAACGACGCACACGGCGTTCTTTTTGGAATAGTGTTTGAGGTTCGTCTGAGTCACAAAGTTCCGCAGCGGAAATTCCAAGTAAGCGCACACGTTTCGTATCATCTCGCCATTGTTCAATCATGCCCCAGGCCGTTTTAAAGAGAGTGAGTCCGTTTGCGGTTGGTTCGCGCAAATGGACCTGTTGTCCCATTCCGGAAAAATCGTGGTATCGGACGTAGACCTGGATTTGTTTTGCGCTGCGACCGTCTCGGCGCATGCGCCACGCCACACGATCGGCAAGTCCGAGTAAATAACGCTGCATTTCTTTGGGGTGATCCGTGTCATACGGCAAAGTATAAGAGTGACCGTAACTTTTTGGAGAGGTATCAGCACGCCGTCTCACTGTAGAGACAGACGACGTTTCACGACCCCAGGCGGCATTGTGGAGCCAAAATCCGTAGCTATGAAATTCATCAACAAGCAATTCAAGAGGGAAGTAACGTAATTGTTCAAATGTGAAGATCCCCAAAGCATTGAGGCGTTGTTCAATGCGGGGACCGATGCCACAGAGATTCCGGAGCGGAGAGTGATCAAGTAAATCCAATACCCGATGTGGAGGTGTGACGGTAAGACCGTTCGGTTTCATGGATTCCGAAGAGAGTTTGGCCATCAGTTTGCTTGACGCAATGCCGATCGAGGCCGTGATCCATTCACCAAGTTCGGTTTTGAGGCGTTCGCGAATGGCAAGAGCGATACAGGTCGCACCAAAATAGTCCGACACATACTCTGTCAGATCGAGAAAGCTTTCGTCGACACTGAATTCTTCAACATGGTCGGTGAACTCACGATAGATCCGGTTGAATCGACGGGTGATGTCCGAGTATTTTTCCGTATCACCCGGGTACAAAATCAGAGATGGACAGATACGTTTTGCTTCCCATGTGGACATGGCTGTTTTCACACCCAAACGTTTTGCCTCCACAGATGCCGTGGCGACGATTGAACGTTTTTGGTGCTTGCCGGTAATCCCAATCGGTTTCCCACGTAAAAATGGATTCGCCTGTTGCTCTACGCTCGCGAAATAGCTGTTCATGTCTATATGGAGAATGATTGGCATTGTTTTCGTTTACGTCCCTTCTGTATACAGTTCGACCAAGTGCCATTCCAATGATTCGGGATCGAGCTTTAACTTAAAATAGTTTGTGTCGTCTGAAACGGAAAAATAGAACACGCGTTTTTGCCCTTCGCGTGCCGAATGCACCAGGTTCACCTGACTGATCGGGTAATCACGCCTGTTCCAACGCAGACGTTTTGGTAAGACGCGGTTGTCGCGAAAGGCGACATCGACATCAATCGGGTCATGAAGAAATTCGTGCATACTGCCTTTGTGTATATGGAAAACTTTGTGTAGCTAACTTATGTTTAATGGATAATCATGCTCTCAGTCTGCGAGCACTCGACTGAGAGCATGATTGTCTGTTGGGATGAAAGTTGGTCAGTCACTTTATTTTCCCAGTCGCCTTTCGCTATTTTAGGAAAGAATGTAGAGCTTGTCTGACACGTCGGCGGCTGGTGCGGATGCGCATTTGTTGGAATAGATCATTGATTCTTCGGTTGCGTCGTTTGTGCAAAAATGAGAATGTACTGTTGTGAAAGCGAAGGATGAGTGTGGACATAGAGAAAGGGAAGGGAGCGATCGAGAGGCAAGCCGGCACTTGCCTCCCCATTCGTCCTTGATTACAATTTAAAAACCGCTATACGTCATGGATACGTCCATGTGCGTGCCAAGTGGTTTGGGAAGAGACACTGTTTTGTCTTGCCGGACGGCAGTGTCTTTTCATTTGCCTGATGATTTTTTCGTGGATCCCTTCACGAATCAATGATCAGTAGCATATTAAACCGGTTGGAATTTTCGTATAACGGCCCTCACAACCCCCTGGATAATACAATCTTTAACAAAGATCGGTTCCATGGTGCTGTTGGCAGGTTGAAGGCGTATGCGGGTTCGTTCTCGATGAAATCGTTTCAGTGTGGCATACGCATTGTCGAGCAGGGCAACGACCACCTCACCATTTCTGGGAGAGGGGTTGCGTTCAATAACGACGTAATCTCCATCTAAAATTCCATCTTCAATCATGGATCGTCCTTTGACTCTTAAGACAAACGAATTGGAACCATCTACCACAAAGGTTGCTGGAATTGCCATCGTTTCGTTGTCTTCCACCGCTTCAATGGGTTCGCCTGCGGTGATCAGTCCCATGAGCGGGAGGAGAACAGCCGGTTCGTTTGGAACAGTCTCCGTGAGTTCGATCGAGCGTGCCTCGCCGTCTTCTCCAATTGAAACTACCCCCTTTTCATAAAGCGCTTGCACGTGTGCATGGACAGTGGAGGGTGAAGAAAGCCCTAAGTGTTCCCCAATTTCTCGATAGGAGGGGGCGTATCCGTATTCCTCGAGATGGGTCCGAATAAACTCGAGAACTTGAGCTTGTTTTTTTGTGAGTGAGGACATAGTGGTTTGAGTGTTCGATGTATGTTCGTATCTTAGATCGAACAAAAAGCGAACGCAATAGCCGGGTGTGGATAAATGTGAGTATGGTAATCTTTGGTGTCGAAGGATGACATAAAAATATGTTTAAAACTGTTGAATCCGTGACAGCCGGTCAGCCCGATAAAGTGTGCGATCAAATCGCAGAGGCTATTGTTGATGAGTATCTACGTCGTGATAGCGAAAGCCGCGTAGACATCCATGTTTTTGGCTCGCAAGGAATGCTGATGATCGGCGGTGAGGTGCAATCTCATGCCGATTTTGACGTAGGGGCGCTTGCCAAAAAAGTCTATCAAGAGATCGGTTATCCCGACGACATCGAAGTGTTTGCGAATATCGCGGAGCCTTCAGAGGAAATGCGACGTGTAAAAACCGGCGTCATGGATACGGTGGTCGTGAACGGATACGCCACAAACGAAACGCTTGAGCGCTTGCCGAGGCCTGTGGTGTTTGCACATGCACTGACCCGACGTTTGGACCAGCTACGAAAAACAGATCCAAAATTTTCTTGGATGAAACCGGACGGGAAAGTTCAGATTGTGATGGAGCGCGACCAGATCGAGTCCTTGACACTCTTATGTGGACATCACGTGAGCATTCATGAACGCGATGTGCGTTCCGCTCTTTTAGAAGCACTCGTCATTCCGTTTGGCGGTGAAGAAGGAATGCATGTGTTTATCAATCCAATCGGTTCTTTCACGGTCTGTGGTTTTCGTGCGGATTCCGGCGCGTCCGGCCGCAAGGTGACGGTTGATACTTACGGAGGACTCATTCCGCATGGAGACAAATCTTTTTCGGGAAAGGATCCGCTTCGGGCGGAGCGTGCCGGTGCGTATGTTGCACGAGCGGCCGCACGGTCGTTGGTCGATCAAGGTCTTGTGGCCAACGCGCTTGTGAACGTGGTTTATACCATGGGGCGCGCGGAACCCGTCTGTCTTTCCGCAGTTGGAATGGGGGAGAAATCGCGCGGAGCGAAAATAGATCTTACTGCTCTTGTGAAAAAAACGTTTGACTTTCGTCCGGAAGCGATCGCAGAGCGCTTCCGATTGAAGCGGCCGATCTATCAACAAACAGCCGTGTATGGAACTTTTGGGCGCGAAGAATTCCCGTGGGAATCGCAAGAGATCTCTCCGGCAGTGTGATACAATACATCCGTATGTTGCGAAACGTGGTCATTGTTCTGGTGTTTGTTGGGGCATTGTTTGTGATCGCTTCACAGCCGCCTGAACAAGTGTTCGCACGTTCCGAAGATGGAGTTGTAGTGTTAGAAGGAGTTTCACGTTCCATTCACTCCGTTTCCATCGATGTTATCGATACTGTAGGCGTCCCGCTCGATGGGCGTCTCAGCTCCTATTATCTCCTTATCCCGGATGTTGCAGGTCTTGCATTCCAACCAACCGTAACTGTAAACGCACAAGATAAATGGGGGGTGGGGGATGATGCGCACGTGTTCGTATTTCACGATGCGAACACGGGTTGGGTGGCGCAAAAAACGGTTTCGGATCGTTTGGAGAAAACCTGGAGGTCGGAAATTGATTTGTCGAAACCGGTCGTGATCGCCGTTGGTATTCCGTGAATTTTGCACACCAAAAAAAGTTTGATATAATCACTACAAATTTTTAAGCTCTTTCATTTTAGGAGAGGAGTATGCCCACAAAAACAAAAAAGGTCTCTCAAGCGGTGAAAAAGGTCGTCAAAAAATCCGTAAAGAAACCCGTAAAAAAATCTCTACAGAAACCTCTTCAGAAAGTCATCTATCGATTCGAAAAACGGTTTGCGTTTATTCCGCATTGTTCGAACTGCGAACATATCCCCATGCGCATTAATCGTCTTGTCGCACTCATGACGATTTTAGTGGCGGTTCTTTCCGGAATTGTTCTTGCACAGCAACAGCCGCTTGCCGTTGATCGTGCGATTGTG
>CAYMBX010000037.1:0-8470 GCA_964388785.1 uncultured Gammaproteobacteria bacterium | reverse complement strand
ATGTCATCCACCGTTTCCTGCAAGAACGCATCCACCTCAATCCAAAGGAAGAATTGAAACGGCTGCAGGAGTCAGACGCGCGTGCAATCACTCTTCTTGATGACGAATATCCCGCCCTGTTGAAAACACTTTATGATCCTCCAGCGGTTTTGTTTGTCCGCGGCACTTTGCCGGATGCGAGTCGAAAATTTCTTGCAGTGGTCGGATCGCGCAAACCCACCACATACGGGATGGATGCCACATGCACGCTGATTGAACCGCTCGCAAGAGAGGGAGCGGTCATTGTCAGCGGACTTGCGTACGGCATTGATGCCTGTGCGCACCAAATTTGTCTCGATGCGAACGGGATCACGGTTGCGGTATTGGGTTCCGGCGTTGATCAAGAGAGCATCTATCCTTCCCGCAACCGAACCCTTGCTTCCCAAATCCTCGCGCATGGTGGCGCGCTGATCTCTGAGTTTCCTTTGGGAACAAGTCCGCTCAAACACCATTTCCCCATCCGAAACAGAATCATCGCAGGACTCTGCCAAGCGACGATCGTCATCGAGGCCACACTGAAATCAGGATCGCTCATTACCGCACGTGCGGCACTCGAAGCGGGACGCGATGTCTATGCGGTCCCGGGACCGATTCATTCACCCCTTTCCGAAGGTCCCAACAATCTGATCAAAATGGGAGCGGCCCCCCTCACACATCCGTCCGACATTTTCGAAATTACTCCGCACGACTCACACGAAACGACCGCTGTCTATCAGCCGACAAACGAGGAAGAACGCCGGGTACTCAGCGCGATGAACGCGATGCCTCAGCATCTCGATGAGATCACTGCACGCGCCAATCTTGCTGCACAGACAATAAATAAAGCGGTTACCATGCTTGAAATGAAAGGAGTGATCAGGCATGATGGCGGGCAGTACTATTCGATTGTGAAGAAAGTGAATGGTTAAACCGTTTTCACTCTCCCAACCTTTGGTGGACATGAGTTGTTTCAGTCTGCGGGCACTCGACTGAAACAACACATGTCTGGCGGGATGGAGATGAATTGGACTACCAATATTTTTATCATCAAAATCACTTGGTCCACCATCATGAAATAGAGTGGAAGGAAAAAATTTCACTTTCACAACAGCCACGGCGGCGGTCTGAGAACAGACTCATGCTCGGACCCCGTGCACTATCCGATCCACATTATGCCAAAACTTCTCATCGTCGAATCTCCCACAAAGGCCAAAACCATTTCTAAATTTCTTGGGAAAGACTACAAAGTTCTTTCTTCCTTTGGCCATATTCGTGATTTGCCGAAAAGCAAAATCGGTGTGGACGTCGCTCATGGTTTTGAACCGACCTATGTCGTGCCTACCGATAGCAAAAAGCACGTGACGGAACTCAAGAAAGCCGCGAAAGAATCAGAAGAAGTTTTGCTCGCGACAGATGAAGACCGCGAAGGAGAAGCAATCGCATGGCACGTCGCATCCGTGATCGGGGTCGATCCAGAACAGGCAAAACGCATTACCTTTCATGAAATTACCAAACACGCCATTGAAGAGGCGGTCGCAAAGCCGCGTGCGCTCGACCTGCGTCTTGTGAATGCCCAGCAAGCGCGCCGCATTTTAGATCGGCTCGTCGGATATGAACTATCCCCGTTCCTTTGGCAAAAAGTGCGCTACGGCCTTTCGGCCGGACGTGTGCAGTCGGTGGCGATGAGGCTCGTCGTTGAACGGGAACGCGAGCGCCAGGCCTTTCAGGTGGAGGAGTACTGGTCAATTGATGCGCTTCTTCACAAAGACGGGATGGAATTTCCCGCGCGCTTGAATCAAATCGGCGACAAAAAACTGGAGAAATTGGAAATAAAAACCGAAGCGGATGCAAAAAAAATCGTCGAAGATTTAACGCACGCTTCGTTCACCGTTTCAAGCGTCGAAAAGAAAGAAACCGCAAAAGCTCCGCCTCAACCGTTTACGACCTCTGCGCTGCAAATTGACGCAAACAATAAACTCGGATTTTCCGCCAAACAAACGATGGCGCTTGCGCAAAAACTGTATGAAACCGGGCGTATTACCTACATGCGTACAGACTCGGTCAATCTTGCGGAAAAATTTTTGAATGAAGCCCAAGCGTTTATTGCTACCACATTCGGTTCGGTATATGCGACCGGCGCAACGCGATATAAAACGAAAGCGAAGGGTGCGCAAGAAGCGCACGAAGCCATCCGACCAACCGATGTGACAGCCACGCCGGATCAGCTACGCAACGCGATCGATGCGCGGGAATGGAAATTGTATGATCTGATTTGGCGCCGAACGGTCGCATCTCAACTTCCCGCCGCCAAACTTGAACGTATAGCCGTCGATATTGCGGCGGACAAATACGTGTTGCGCGCAAACGGCAACACGGTTGTGTTCGATGGATTTATGAAAGTGTATCAAGCGACTAAGGAAAAACTGCTTCCCGCGCTTGCCAAAGGAGACACCGTCGCATCAAAAACAATTGAAGCGAACCAGCATTTCACCGAACCGCCCGCCCGCTATTCGGATGCCGCGCTTGTGAAAGTCCTTGAAGAACATGGCATTGGTCGTCCTTCCACGTATGCGCCGACCATCAGTACGATCATTGACCGCGGATACGTCGAACGCGATGAGAATAAAAAACTGGCTCCCACAGAAATCGCCATGATCGTCACTGATCTTTTGGTCGAGCATTTTCCGAATATCGTCGATTACGAGTTTACGGCAAACATGGAAAAAAATCTGGACGATGTTGCTGAAGGAGAGATGGATTGGGTCCCTATGCTGGAGCGGTTTTACCAACCGTTTCATACCAATCTTGAACAAAAGACCAAAACGCTCACGCGCGAAGATATCATGCCAGATCGCGAACTCGGCAAAGATCCAGGAACCGGTTTGCCTGTCATCGTCAAAACAGGACGGTATGGATCGTTTGTCCAGATTGGTGAATATACGGAAGAAGATAAAAAAGCCAAAAAACCCAAACCGAAGAGTGCATCGCTTCTCAAAGGGATGAACGCGGAATCGGTGACGTTGGAACAAGCACTTGCCTGTCTCTCATTCCCTAAGTCACTTGGGAAAACGCAAGACGGTCACGATATTTTGGTGGATGTCGGACGCTTCGGCCCGTACGTGAAAACCGGAAGTATCACCGCATCCGTCAAAGAACCGCTCGATCCCATCTCTCTTACCAAAGACCAAGCACTGGAATTGCTTCGTGCTTCCGCGGAACTCAAGAAAAAAATGACCGAACCCATTGCGGAACTCGGGGTGGATCCGACAAGCAACGGAACGATTCTCGTTAAGCATGGACGCTTTGGCCCGTACGTGACCGACGGAACCACAAACGTGAGTGTGGCGAAAAAACTTGACCCTGCCAAACTGACACGTGAACAAGCCATTGAACTGCTGGAGAAAAAACGAAACGGAAAAACCCGAACATGGACCAAAAAGAAAAAGGCCTAAGCGGCCTTTTCTTCTTTTGGCTTTTCTTCTTCCTTTGGTTTTTCGTCGGATGATTTTGCTCCCTCGACAGCTTCTTCCTCCCCCTTGCGGATCAAATCGATTTGTTCTTCGGTCAATCCCGCATCCGCGAGTTCTTTCTTTCGTTTCTTCTCCGCTTCCGCCTTCTTGGCCGCCGCAGCCTTTTTCTTTTCTTCCGCTTCCCATTTCTTTTCCCATTCTTTATCCTGTTCCTCCCATGTTTTCTCCGGCTTCCCGGCAAGCCACGGTCCAACAAACGGAATCCAACTCCAATATTTTTCTGATTTCTTGAGTGCATCATGCCCCATCTGCTCAATCTTTGTAAAAAGTGCGCTTATGCCATACCCAACGCGTTTCGCGACTCTTCCACTGACGTTCAGTGTCGTATCGCCGAGCGTACCTGCCGCACCGACGGCAATTTTTTTCAATTTTGAATCTTGTGGCGCAACCGTCCGCTCTCCCGCGCGTTCCGCTTTAGGCTTTTTCAATCCGGCCGCAACGCGCGCCGCTTCCTCCTCACTTGCCACACGATCTCTTGCCATCTGTTCCGCGATTTCCGCGCGCGCACGTCTCTCTTCCATTGATTCACGTGCAACACGTTCGGCATCCGCAACCCGATCCCGTGCACGGCCTTCTCGATCCTCTGATAGTGATCTCATATCTGGTGCTCGTTCAGACATCATATTGTTTAATATCTCTCCTTCCTCTTCCCGCTTTGTTTATCTCTGAACTTCCATCCTGAAAAAGACTGAAGGGAATTATTGTGGGACCATATTGTTGGTAGAAGTACGCGATGACAACCATCCACCCTAACACGGCAATAGATGCTCATTCGAGTGCTCGCAGAATGAGCATCTATTGCCCACCAAGCGTCTGAGAACACCGCACAGACAAAATTTGTCACCCGCCGGCAGGTGCCCAGCCGATCCCATTCTCAAAAAACATACCATTTTTACCCTTTACAGTCCAATTTCTTGGCGGTATCGTAAATGGATACATATGGCGGAATACGCGCACACATATGAACAGTTGAAAAGTCTGATACGGATGCATTATACGAATCCGGATTTGGATTTGCTTCAACGTGCGTACGATCTCGCGCAAGAAGCACACGAAGGCGAGGTACGACTCACCGGCGAACCGTTCATCAATCACCCCCTTGCCGTCGCCTATCGTCTCGCCGAGATGGGATTGCATATTCATGTGGTCTCCGCCGGCCTGCTGCATGACGTTGTCGAAGACAGCGCTTATGAAATTGAGGAACTGCGCCGTCGATTCGGGGACGACATCGCTGCACTTGTGGAGAGCGTCACGAAATTGAAACAGACGGTTAAGTATCGGGGTGTGGAACGGTATGCGGAAAATCTCCGAAAAATGTTTTTAGCCATGGCAAGCGATGTGCGCGTGGTCTTCATTAAGTTTGCGGACCGACTCCATAACCTGCAAACACTCTACGGACAACCCAAACACAAACAAGAACGCATCGCGCGAGAGTCGCTTGAAATTTACGCGCCCATTGCGGGACGTCTGGGAATGAGCGAAATGAAAGGTGAACTCGAGGATCTGTCGTTCGCCTATCTCAAACCAAAAGAATACGAACGGATGAAGAGCATCATGGACATCAAAGTCCGAGAAAAGGGTGCGTACGTCAGCCGTGTGATCTCCGAAACGGAACACATGCTGACGGAAGCGGGCATAGAAAATTTTCAGGTCCACGGACGTGTCAAACGTCTGTTCAGTCTGTACAAAAAAATGAAAAAGTATGAAGGCGACCTTTCAAAAATTTATGACCTGATCGCCGTGCGGATTATTGTTGGCGATGTGGAAGACTGTTATGCGACGCTCGGTGTCTTGCACCAGCGCTGGCGACCGGTTCCGGGCCGCATCAAAGATTATCTCGCTCAGCCGAAACCAAACGGATATCAATCTCTCCACACGACCATGTTCACAAGCGACGGGGAGATTGTGGAATTTCAAATTCGCACACAAGAAATGCACGACTTAGCGGAATACGGAGTTGCCGCGCACTGGCGCTATAAAGAAGGTTCCGCGCAATCGGTTCGCAATATCCGCTGGATGGAGGAACTCGCACAAATCCAAAAAGAGCTTGCGGACAAAAAGGATTTCCTTGAACAACTCGAATACATGAAGATCGACGTGTTTAAAGACCGCATCTTTGTGTTTACCCCTCAAGGAGACGTGATCGATCTTCCCGAAGGCGGAACACCCGTCGACTTCGCCTATGCCATTCATACCGAGGTTGGCAACAAATGCGTCGCCGTGCGAGTTAACGACGTGATGCGCAACTTGGACACGACACTCACGTCGGGCGACATCGTCGAAATCATCACGGACAAAAATCGGCGCGGTCCGAATCCGGACTGGATCAAATTCGCACGTACACGACATGCGCGAAAAAAAATTCGCGATGCAACGCGCAACACAGTCAAAGGATGGTTCGCCGGCATGCTGCACGGGCGTGATAAAGCGAATAAAACGTCCGCGCGATGAAGTAACTCATCATTCACTTAATCGATCCAACAACTCCATTAATTCTTCTCGAGAGTAAAATGCGATACTAATTTTCCCTTTCCCAGCAGATTCAAAAATATCAACTTTCGTTCCGAGTACTTCGCGCAACCGTTTTTCGTGCGCCGCGATATTCGGATCTTTCCTCTTTTCATCTCCGCTCGTGCTCTTTTTTTGACCAACACGCGCCTCAGCTTCCCGCACCGTCACTTCTCCGGAAAGCATCCGAAGAAACAACGCATGTTGTTGCTCAGGACGCACTTCTGCAAGCAGCGTGCGTGCATGCGATTTTGTAATTCTCCCCTCTTTGAGGGCCTGAAGAATTTCCTCGGGAAGCTCAAGAAGCCGTAAAATGTTTGCGATATTCGAACGGCTTTTCCCCACACGCTTGGCAACCTGTTCTTGCGTCAGATTGAATTCATCAATCAGTGCTTGATAGGCCACCGCTTCTTCGACCGCGTTGAGGTCTTGTCGCTGAATGTTTTCGATCAAGGCGAGCTCCAATTTTTGCTGATCAGTTGCGTCGCGCACAATGGCCGGAACCGTTTTGAGGCCAAGTGTTCGGGACGCGCGCAAACGACGCTCACCCGCAATGAGTTCATATCCGTCATCCGATCGCGTGACGATAAGCGGCTGGATGATTCCATGCTGTTGAATGGAATTGATGAGATCTTCCAAATCGCTCGCGGAAAAATGTGCGCGCGGCTGACGCGGATTTTCGCGAATGTTCGTTACATCAATGTCGCGCACCTCTTGGTGCGCTTCCGGAATAATCTGTTCTGTCAACGTTTGTTTCTGGGGAATGAGCGAACCAAGCCCCCTCCCAAGTGCCGGTTTAGTCATAATTACAATAATCCTTCTTCCCGCAAAATAAATTCTTTTGCCAACCGTTCGTACGCTTTTGCGGCACGAGAAGTCGGGTCGTATCCTAAGATGGATTTGCCGAACGACGGAGCTTCCGCTAAACGCACACTGCGCGGGATCACGGAACGGAAAATTTTATCAGGAAAATATCGATACAGTTCCTGCAAAACCTCCTTTGAGAGCCGCGTGCGCGAATCATACATCGTAATCACGGCACCCATAATTTCGAGATCCGGTCGAATGTTTTCTTTGACGAGATTGATGGTGTTCATGAGTTGGGTCAACCCTTCAAGCGCATAGTACTCGGCTTGTACGGGGATGAGCACAGAATCGGCCGCGACAAGCCCGTTGATCGTCAACATGCCAAGCGAAGGCGGATTGTCGATCAAAATGTAATCGAAATCATTACGCACTTCCAAAAGCGCTTTTCGCAAAAAATGTTCACGCTCTTCCGCATTGACCAGTTCAACCGATGCCCCGGCAAGTGATTGTGTAGCCGGAACGATTTTGAGTCCGTCATGGGTGGTCTTGTGAATGAGCCGACGCATCGGATGCGCCCCGATAATCGCTTCGTAAATACCGGCCGGAAGCGACTGATGATCCAAACCCAATCCAGAGGTCGCATTTGCCTGCGGATCCAAATCCACCAACAACACGAATTTCCCATGCTCAGCCAAAAAAGCGGCCAAATTGACGGATGTCGTCGTTTTGCCAACGCCCCCCTTTTGATTCACCACCGAAATAATATGCGCCATACCTCTGTGGCTCACAGTATAGCAAATGAAGGTTGACACGGTCTATGTTTATGATACGGTGCCGGCGCACAGACGGGCTGTGTCTACTTGCTTTGGAGGACTTCCGTGTCTGCTTCATCCGAAAAGAAACTCTTTCCCCCGTACCTCAACCGAGGTTCCTACGGCGGTGCCGTCGACAAGCTTCACGTCTTCCTCGACGCACTCGGCTTCGGCGATGGCATCATTCCCGATCTCCGATACGGGGATGTCACCGCGCAACAAGTCGCCAAGCTGCAACACTGGCTCGGCATCGAGCAGGATGGCAACTTCGGACCCGCCACGCGCGAGGCGTTGTGGAAGAAGACCTCCTTCGACGTCGACGCGATCAACTGGGCACCGCAGGACGGCGTGACTGTCTGGGTCGATCCCAACGGTCAGCGAGGAATCTGGCCCGAGTAGACCACGTCCCACTGTCGTCTTCTGCGATCCATCCGGATCGCGTTTTATTTTGTGTTAAGATGAATGGATATGAAAGATAACAATGATTTCATTCACATGATCACGACCTCGTTGCTCGGTGCCCTCACCGGTCTTTTTGCAGGCTTGATGCTCGGACTTCTCATCCAAGGTATTACCCTTGTCCTTCCAGGATCGTCCATGATGGAAGATGGGCCGCAATTGATCGCTCCGTTTTTGGGAATGGGATTTGGAACACTCGTCGGTGCCATTCTCGGTGGAATGCTTGCTCTGAAAAAATAAGAAGAAACAAAAACACACCGCATGAAGCGATGTGTTTTTGGTTGCGGGGGTGGGATTTGAACCCACGACCTCAAGGTTATGAGCCTTGCGAGCTGC
>CAYMBX010000036.1:0-10296 GCA_964388785.1 uncultured Gammaproteobacteria bacterium | reverse complement strand
TTTCCGCTCAATATCCTGATGTGACGATCGAGAACGGCATGTGTCTTGCACTGGAGCCGATGCTTGGGCTCGGTGGAAATCACGAAGTAGAAACCGGGAAAGATGGTTGGTGTATTGTGATGAAAGATCGCAGTGTTGGTGCGCATTTTGAAGTAACGATCGCCGTCACACAAGCTGGCATCGAGATCCTTACTCCATTGCCGATATGAGAATTCTCGGTATTGATTACGGGATGAAGAAAATTGGATTGGCATTTGGTGACAGTGAAGCACGTGTGGCGGTTCCGCTTGATGTGGTTGCGAACGCAGGCGAACAAACCCTTCGCGTCTTTTCTGAACGAGTGAAAAAAGAAGATATCGATGTGATTGTCGTTGGTGTTCCGCTGTCCACAGGAGGACACCACGGGCCGGAACAATTGGAACGTACGCGTGGGTTTATCAATGAACTTGTACAGGTCGTACATGTACCCGTGATCGAGGTTGACGAATCGTATACGACGTCGGAAAGCATTCGTCTGCAGCGAGAGGAGGGATCAACCGCGCAAGAAGATGCGCTCGCGGCAATGCTCATCGTGCAGGCGTATATCGACCAGTTATAGAATTGAGGTGTGTATGTCTGTCCTCTACTCCACAACCGGGATTGTGTTGTCGCGGCGGGACTTTAAGGAGGCCGACCGTTCTTATTGTGTTTTAACCGCCGAGTATGGAAAAATTGAATTTCTCGCACGCGGAGGTCATAAACCGCTCGCAAAATTGACTCCCCATTTGGAAATGGCAGCCGAAGTGGATCTGCTGATTGTTCATGGACGTGCGTTTGAAACAGTGGCGGGAGTTGAGCGCAAAGAACGTTTTGTTGATTCCACTTCGAGCCTCTCGCAACTCCTTCTTGTTCAAAACAGCCTTGCCTTAGTTGATTTGGCGACGCGACTGAATGAGTGCGATTTCGCCTTGTATGGACTTGTGAGGTCGTGGCTTGATTTCGTACGTGGATGTCGGGAGATGACGGATGAACGCGCGGCGTTTCTTCTTGGATCGTTCACACTCAAACTCATGTCCACGGTCGGATATCGTCCCGAGCTATCCGCTTGTCTTTCCTGTCGCCGCCAGATTGAATCGCAATCATATCGTTGGCATGCGCTCAAAGGCGGTGTTGTGTGCCAGAGTTGTTCGGTTCAAAATGAACAGCAGTGGTTTTCGGCACGTTTGATCGATGATGAGACGTTAAAACTTCTGCGGTTTGCCTTGCAGCGGGCATTTCCTGAACAACTACGTCCACATTTGCGGGGGGAGCAGATCGAGCGTTTCCATGAAGTCCTCGAATCCTATTTAATCTGTCATTTTCCAACAATTCCGGCCGTTTCAATTCGAAGCTCGTGTTTTGTATCCCCCTTGCATAGCGAGGCGGAAATACGATAAAGTCGACCCTAACGGGCATACAGACATTCGTTTGTTCCAGCAATGGTTGGTGATCATCTATGATTTCTATTTCTCACATCGGAGCACATGTTGGTGAAGAGGTCACGTTGAAGGGTTGGGCGTATAATTTCCGTTCGAGCGGAAAAATTTTCTTTTTACAGCTTAGAGACGGTTCGGGGCGCATTCAGGTTGTGTATTCCGCAGCCGGACTTTCCGAGGAGCAATGGGCCGCGTTGCAAAGTCTACGCTTGGAATCGTCTGTAAGCGTCCGTGGACGGGTGAAGGAAGACGCACGTTCTCCAAGCGGATTCGAACTTGACGGCACTTCCTTCGAGTTGATTCAACTGGCGCAGGAAGATTATCCCATCAGCAAAAAAGAGCACGGCCCCGATTTTCTTCTTGACCAGCGTCACCTGTGGCTTCGTTCCGAACGCCAATGGGCTGTACAACGCGTGCGCGATACGATCATCCGCGCAACCTATGCGTATTTTCACGAAAACGGATTTATCAAATTTGATACGCCAATTTTAACACCCACCTCATGCGAGGGGACGACCGAACTGTTTGAAATGGCGTATTTCGCGGAGGAAGGCGATCAAAAAGCCTATTTGGCGCAGTCCGGTCAGTTGTATCTTGAAGCGGGTATTATGTCACTTGGTCGTTGTTTTGATTTTGGTCCGGTTTTTCGCGCGGAGAAATCAAAAACGCGACGGCACCTCACGGAATTTTGGATGATGGATGCGGAAGCGGCGTTTGTCGAACATGAAGATAACATGCGTATTCAAGAAGCATTGATCGTACGCATCGTGCAAGAGGTCCTGAAGGAAAATATTCACGAATTGAAAGTACTGGAGCGCGATATCGAACCGCTGAAAAAAATTCAAGCGCCTTTTGTGCGGCTGACTCATGAAGAAGCTCTGGCAATCTTGCGTGGTCTCGGATCGGATATCGGTGAACGTGATGATTTGGGGGCAGACGATGAGACCACGTTAACGCAGCAGTATGACCGGCCCATTTTTATCGAAAAATATCCCGCGGAGGTGAAAGCGTTTTATATGAAGCGTGATCCTTCCAATCCTGATCGTGTGTTGAATAACGACCTGCTCGCTCCGGAGGGATATGGAGAAATTATCGGTGGTTCGCAACGCGAAGATGATTTGGATACGCTGCTCGAGCGGATGCGTGAGCACAACCTTCCGCTTGAGCCATTTGAGTGGTATTTGGACCTGCGCCGATACGGCTCGGTTCCACACTCGGGATTCGGATACGGGCTTGAACGCATTGTCGCCTGGACATGCGGACTGCACCATGTGCGCGAAACAATTCCGTTCCCGAGAATGATTAATCGTCTAACACCGTGATATGCCTCGTACTTGGATTGATCAGACTCCTTCGTTAATCGGACAGAATGTTCAACTTGCTGGTTGGGTTCACCGCATTCGGCGTATGGGGGATAAACTTGTGTTTGTGGATTTGCGAGATGGGACCGGTTTGGTACAAACGGTATTTTATAAACCCAATCTTGATGACGGGACAAATGAATTGGTCGATGCGCTCAGACCGGAATTCGTGATCCGGATCGAGGGGGATGTGAACCCGCGCAATGAAAAGCAAATCAATCCACATCTGGCCACGGGGACGATTGAAATCGGCGTTCGTACGCTCACGGTTCTCAATCGATCCACAACGCCTCCATTTGAAATCGATCAAGACACGTCGAACGTTGCGGAAGCGCTTCGCATGAAATATCGCTATTTGGATTTGCGCACAGAGCGTTTGCAGAAAAATATCCGTCTGCGAAACGCCTATGTACAAGCGTGTCGGCAATACTTGCTTGAACAGCGATTCACGGAAATCGAGACCCCCTATTTGACTCAGGCGACTCCGGAGGGTTCGCGTGACTTTGTCGTACCGTCTCGATTGCAACCCGGAACGTTTTTTGCCTTGCCACAAAGTCCGCAACAGTACAAACAGTTACTCATGACCGCCGGATTCGAGCGCTACTTTCAGCTCGCGCGCTGTTTTCGGGATGAAGACCCGCGGGCGGATCGCGGATTTGAGCACACGCAAATCGATCTTGAGATGAGTTTTGTGGATCGAGAACAGGTGATGCAAACGGTGGAAGCGATGGTGACGCAAGCCGTTGAGAAACTCGGATACACGATTAAAGAAAAACCGTTTCCACGCGTGAGTTACCGAGAGGCAATGGAAACATATGGTCAGGATCGGTTCGATATGCGCACAGAGGAAGAAAAAGAAAAGGGAGTCCTGGCATACGCGTGGGTTGTGGATTTTCCGTTTTTTGAACGGGATGAAAAATCAGGCGGATGGACATTCACACATAACCCCTTTTCCAATCCGCTTCCTGAATTTCGTGATGACCATCTGAACCTGCGGAACATTGAACAGATTCTGACCTCCCAGTATGACTTGGTCTGTAACGGCTATGAAGTGGGCGGAGGAAGTATCCGTGCACACGAGCCGGAGGTGCTTGAAGCCACCTATAAAATCATGGGTTATGACCAGCAAGCACTCGATCATTCCGTTGGTCACATGCTTGAGGCGTTTCGTTTCGGTGCTCCGCCGCATGGGGGAATTGGGATGGGGGTTGAACGGACAGTCATGATTCTCGCGCATGAACAGTATTTGCGTGAAGTACAGGCGTTCCCCATGACGAGCTCCGCCCGAGTTTCGGTGATGGATGCCCCCTCGGAGCTCGACGCCCAAACCCTTCAGGATTTGCATATCCAAGTTCGGAAATAAAAGATGGATCGTTTTCTGGTAGAATGGGAGAGCTATGCCATTTGAGGTTACAACGGAACGCTATTCCGGCCCTCTCCACTTGCTTCTTGAGCTCATCGAAAGCCGTGAAATGCCGATTACGGATGTTTCGCTTGCACAAGTGACGGATGACTACGTTTCCTACGTGAATGCGCATGAACCGCCGTCTGAAGAGCTTGCGGATTTTTTATTGATCGCGACACGGCTTTTGCTAATCAAGTCTCACGAAATTCTTCCGAGAGATGAAGAGATTTTTGAAGAAGCCGCCGAATCTCTCGCGTCCCAGCTTGAACTCTATCAACTGTTCGTTAATGCGGCGGACTTGATCGATGCACGACAACAGCAGGCGTATCGATCGTTTGAGCGTGCACAAGCAGATGTGGTGAAGGCTGACGCTTTCGTTCTTCCTGACGGAGTGAGTGCACAGACGATCGAACAAGCGTTTGTGGGGTTACTCAAACACCTCGAACCGTTTTTTCAGTTACAGCAGGCGGCGATTGAACGCGTTGTTTCTGTCAAGGAACGGCTCCGGGAAATTCATGATGCGCTTCTCTCACGATCACGACTTGTGTTTGCTGACGTGATTGGGTCAGGGCGTTCAAAAGTCGACATCGTCGTCAGTTTTTTGGCCTTACTTGAACTTGTGAAACAAAAAACCGTTCACGTCATGCAATCCAATCCGTTTGGAGATATTGAGATTAAACGAGTGGATTAGAGCCATCTCAAAAATAATCTTTGGCCGTTTTGACGCCGATTCGGCCTGCAACGGCTTCAGAACTCCTCGAAATATGTTCAATATTCCTCATCGTTCTTCAGCCGTTTCGGCGCAAACGGCATCCAAAACGTCTTCAAAGCTATTTTGAGATAGGCTCTATTTATGCTCACCACAAAACTCGAAGCCATTTTGTTCGCTGCCGCAAAGCCGATCCCCGCCGCTCAGTTGAAAAAACAGTTGGACATTTCCGAGGAAGTCTTTGCCGAAGCGCTTGCGGACATGAGAGCACGCATGAACACGGAAACATCCGGTATTCATTTGCTTGAACATGAAGGAAGATTACAATTTGTGACGAATCCGGAAATGAGTTCGGAGGTTGCGGGTTTCTTGAAAAAAGAAGCGAGCGGACCGCTGACGCGTCCTGCACTTGAAACGCTAGCGGTCATCGCGTATTGCGGACCGGTGACGAAGCCGGAGATCGAACATGTCCGCGGGGTGAATTGTAGTTTGATTCTGCGTAACCTACTCATCCGCGGATTCGTGGAAGAACAAGAAGACAAACAACGATTACAACCCGTCTATCGTGTCACGGACGAATTTTTGAAGGAATTGGGACTGCATGGACTGGAGGAATTGCCTCAATTTGACGTATTTCATGCCAACAAAAAGATTCGTGAGCTCCTGGATGGCGTATGATCGCGTCGCTCTTTCTTCAATTGACACTTGCGTCTGTCATGCTCCAGCTTTTTCCTGTTGATGCGCGTGATTTGGAGGCGGAACATCCAACCTACAGTGCGTTTTCACTGCCCGCTGTTTTCGAACAGACGGATGGTCGCGTGCAACCTCCACGTAAAAAGGATCCTCGTCGACTGGGTGTGGTAACGTCCGCGGTGAGTGCCATAGTGATCGATCGGGCGTCCGGAGCGATCCTCTTTGAAAAAAATCGCGATGTCCCTCGATCGATCGGAAGTATTACGAAATTAATGACCGCCTTTGTTTTTTTGGAGGGGAATCCGGATTTGGATGGCCCGGCGGTGTTAATGCCGGAAGATATCCGTTTGGGAGGGATCCAGCACGTTCAATTAGGAGAGCCTGTACGCGTCCGTGATTTGCTGTATGCCAGTTTGGTCAGTTCAGACAACTCCGCGACGGCCGCACTCGTTCGTCTTTCGGGAATGACTTACGGGGATTTTATCGCGCGTATGAACGAGACCGCTGCCGGTATGGGAATGAGCCATACACGATTTGTCGATGCAACCGGACTCTCGGCGCAAAATACATCTGTGGTGTCGGACATCGCCCGTCTGGTCGATCGTGCATCAGCACACGAAGTGATTCGCGATGCAACAACCCATGCGACGTTTTTGCTTCAAACACCATCCGGCCGTGCGTATGCGCTCGACAACACAAACGATTTGCTCACGAGTTTTATTAACCGGGACCCATATCGCATCGTGGCGGCCAAGACGGGTTTCCTTCCTGAAGCCGGATATTGTCTCGGGGCGTTATTTTCTCAAAACGGAACGGATGAAATCATTGCGGTTGTGCTTGGATCGCAGTCCGACGCAGGCCGTTTCCAGGACGTGAAGGCAATGGCGGCGTGGACATATGAGGTGTATGAGTGGGAGGAATATGATTGAGAAAGACCTGATGGAAAAACTGTTAACATCTTTTAGCAACGTGCCGGATTGGTTATCCGTTGTATTACTGTCAGCGCTCCCCGTGACGGAATTGCGCGCGGCATTGCCGGTCGCGATATTGTATTACGATTTTGATCCACTGCAGGCGATAATGTACGCGCTGATCGGGAATAGTATCCCCGTGTTTCTTATTTTTTGGATGTTTCCACCGTTTTTACGATGGGCACAGGAACATCAGCCGCGTCTACACACAATCTTTTTTTCTCATTTGCAGAAGTTGGAAAATAGACATGCAAACTCATATCAACGATGGGGCGCACTCTTCCTGTTCATCTTTGTGGCAATTCCGCTCCCGGGTTCGGGGGTGTGGACCGGGAGCCTACTCGCCATTATTTTCGGAATGAAACCGAAATTGAGTTTGCCGGCCATTTTGCTTGGCATGGTGGTCGCATCCCTTCTGGTGTTATTCCTTTCACTCGGGATTGATTCACTTGGAGTATGAGGATTTTTTTTGACGGGACGACACTCTGCGCCCCGGACGGAAGTCCGGGTGCCGGGATTGAACAATATACGCGTGCGTTGTTGCGTGGCTTGGCGCTGACGGCGCACGGGGAACAAATCATTGTCGGTGTTCCGTCTCGATGTTCACAGAAGATGATCGAGTCGTTGTTTGCCGACTCTTCACACACAAGACCCGTTCGAAGCTTTTTTCCCAACCTCCCTTTTGTCGGTCGACATTTGGCGTATCCTCTCCGTGCCCTGTTCACAAAACCGGATCTTTTTTTCTCTCCTTTTGGACAGCTTCCACTCGGATGGCGAGGACGAAAATCCGTTTTGACCGTTCATGACGTTTCCATTTTCGAGCACCCCCAATGGTTTCCGGATGAAAGTGTACGTTCATTTTCAACTCGCGTTGTTGTCCCGTATTCGATTGAGCACGCAAATCACATCATTTGTGTGTCTCGCTTTACGCAATCGCGGCTTAAGGCGGTTTTTCCTTCTGTCAAAGGGAAAACAAGCGTAATCCATGAAGGGGTCGAGATGGGGAATCATAAAGAGGTTATTCATACGCATCGACCCCCGTTTGATCGGGATTATCTTCTCTGTCTTGGAACCATTGAGCCGCGCAAAAATTTAACGTTCGCGTTTCGAGCGTTTGAGCGTTTTTTACACGCCCATCCGGAACTCGCGACGTCCGTTCGTCTGATTGTGGCGGGGAAATTGGGATGGAAAACAACGGAAGTGGAGGAAACGGCGGCAGCAATCAATCATGTGTGGAAACGTGATGAACCCGATGGCGTGATTCAATTTTTAGGAGCGGTGACCGAAGAAGAGAAGTGGTATTTGCTCAGTCGAGCCGCCGGACTTTTGTTCTTGTCTCATGAGGAGGGATTCGGACTCCCACTCTTGGAAGCGATGAGTGTGGGGACGCCGGTTGTTGCGGCTCGCACGGGGGCGATCGAGGAAGTTGCGGGAGATGCCGCACTGTTGGTTGAACCTGAAGATGTGGTCGCGACGTCTTTGGCGATTGCACAGTGCGTGTTGGTTCCGGAAGGAGTACAATCGGTCAGGGAACAGGGATACTTACGTGCGAAACAATTTTCTTGGGAAAAGGCCGCGCGAGAAACCCTGGATATTTTTCATCGAATCTTGGACAAATAATCTGGTGAACGTTATGTACATGAAATCCGTCGTTCGTTTTTTTCGGCAATTGCAAGTAAACTGGGTGATTAAAATATTAATTCTCTCCGATTTTCTCATTTGGTCTGCACAGCAACTGTTTGCGCCGATTTTTGCCGTCTTTGTCACACAGCAGATTGCCGGAGGTTCGTTGGAAGCCGTCGGAATCGCTTCCTCCATTTATTTTGTCGTGCGTTCTATCGTCGAAGCACCTGTGGGTATGTGGATTGATCGAACAAAATCGGAAAAAGACGATTTATATACGGCGTTGTGGGGAACGGTGTTGACGGCGCTTGTGATGTTTTCTTATCCGTACATCACTCATATCTGGCAACTCTATCTCGCACAGGTTGTTCTCGGAGTCGGCGCGGCAATCGCGTTTCCGGGATGGTATTCCATATTCACGCAACACATCGACAAAAATAAAGAGGCCCTTGAATGGAGTCTCTATGATGTATTGCTTGGGATCGGAATGGCGGGGGCGGCTGCGCTCGGTGGATTTCTCGCGACGTTTTACGGGTTCCACGTTTTGTTTACGCTTTCAGGAATCAGTACGATCATTGGCGCGTTTCTCTTGCTTTCAATTCGCGATAAAATTTGCAAACGCGAATTGTTTTGTTGATGGGTGGTTTAGAGCTTGGTTTGAAGATAGGCAATCAGCACAATTTGTGCCATGAGCGCATAATAGAGCGGAACGTCACCTTTACGACGTACGAAGAAATCGTGGAAGTAAAAATGGAGGGTGTTGAACCAGCGGAGGAGGGGGGTCTTCGTCACTTCGTATAAACCGACAATGAGATCAGGGAGCACACCACCGACGATTCCCCAGCTGAACGTCCGCATCGAATCGATGTCTCGCGTGTTCGCCAAAAGCAGGACAAAAAAAAGAGCGATCACGGCATCAACGACCACATAGGCAACCGCCTGTTTCCGTTTGCGCTTGTGGACTCGAAAGTTGTCCGAGAGACCCGTGTCTCCATGGGGGATCATGTCAATGAGAAAGTGGGAGATAAAGCCGAAAATAAAGGCCAAAACAGGATTTCCTACCGCATGGCCAATGACTGCCCCAAGAGTCGCGTGTGTTGTGAGGGTCATAATCAAAGGGTATGATAGCAAAAAAAAGTGAAACAGGGAATAGGTCATGGGCAGGAGTAAATATATGAACGACAGATACACAAGCGGAGAATATCTTGCCGCAAATCCGAACTGGCATGAGGGTGATTCTTTGTGGAAAGCACAGTTGATTCATCGCATGCTGAAACAAAACAATCTTTCTCCAAAATCCGTTTGTGAGATCGGGTGCGGAACCGGACGTGTGCTTTCCTCACTTCAACAGTTACGAGAAGACGGCGTTCAGTTTGATGGATTCGATATTTCACCGCAGGCGATCGAACGAGCACGCACACGAGAAAATGCATTTTTGCGTTTTCATTGCGACGATGTTCTCGCACAGACTGAAAAAAACTTCGAGCTCGTTCTTCTGATCGACGTGATTGAGCATCTCGAGGATTATCTTGGATTTTTACGCAAAATCAAACCGATGAGTTCGTTAAAGATTCTTCATATCCCTCTTGATCTGTCCGTTCAGTCGGTTGCCCGGATGAAACCCATCCTCGAGCAGCGTTCGGTTGTGGGTCACATCCACTATTTCACTAAAGAGACGGCACTCGCCTCGCTTGAAGATGCAGGGTACGAAATTGTCGATCTATTTTATACGGGGGCGGCGATCGATTTGCCTGCATGGTCGCTGAAAAGCCGGCTCGCGCGCATGCCACGAAGATTATTGTTTGCGTTGAATCAGGATTTGGCAGCGCGTTGGTTTGGTGGATTTTCATTGATGGTGCTCGTGAAGTAGGAGACCCCTTTCTAGGGTTGTCAAATACAGCAGGATTTGATACAATCGTCACGCTCAAAGACCGAATTGTCAGAAGAATAAATGGGGCCGGATGGCGGAATTGGTAGACGCGCGGGACTCAAAATCCCGTATGGGCAACCATGTGAGGGTTCGATTCCCTCTCTGGCCACCATGGCTGGGTAGCTCAGTTGGTTAGAGCGAGGGACTCAT
>CAYMBX010000035.1:0-10597 GCA_964388785.1 uncultured Gammaproteobacteria bacterium | reverse complement strand
GGATAAAGAACTTCTTCAATCGTTTTGTTCATGCGATGGATTTCATCGATAAACAGGATGTCCCCGCGCCCCAGATTGGAAATAATGGCAGCCAGGTCGCCGACTTTTTCAAGTGCCGGACCGGAGGTCACACGGATTTGCGAACCCATTTCGTTTGCAATAATGTGCGCGAGCGTGGTTTTTCCAAGCCCGGGATTGCCGTACAAAAGCACGTGCTCGATCGGTTCATCGCGTTTTTTTGCCGCTTCAATAAAAATAGACAAATTTTCTTTAAGATCATCTTGTCCAACAAATTCGCTCAGAGATTGTGGACGCAGAGAAACTTCAATTTCACTATCTCCTGAGCTTGTCGAAGGGGATAGGACAGAATTCGGCACATTCATTTCCTCGCGTTCAATCATACCGCCATTATTGTGCCTTAGCCTTGACGTTTAGGCAAAAAATTTGTAGTTTTCCTCAGTTGCGGGAAGTTCTCGCAACGTCCCAAAAAGTTCCCATTGCGGGCCGTATTTCGCCGTCCGCTACCCGTTGAAATGTGTCATCCCGAGCGAGCGTCTAACGTTTAGTCGAGGGATCCAATATTTTGGCCGGAAGGAGAAAAGTCGTGAACGTTCTTTCCATCAATTCTCATCAGGGCGAGGAGCTTCAGAAGTTCCTTCCAATTCCCTGGGGTTGGCTCAAGTTTCTGGGTGGTCTCCTTAACGTGGTCATCTTGTTCGGAGTCATCCTGTTTGGGATGTACGCCGTCATGTTCTGGACGACGAAGGAGCTCTCTGAAGGAGTGCGACTGTCGATCAGCGTCTTCTGTGGCGGCGTGTTCCTGCTGTTCGTCACTTCTTACTTCATGAGCGGTGCACGCGGACGGTGGATCAAGGCGTACGGCAATCGAAACGTGCGCGGTTACGTCGTGCGGTTCTTCATTCCGGACGGTCCCAATCTCCCCACGTGGTGGGCAGATGTGGTGACGAGCGGAGAAGATCCCATGGTGTTCAAGCCCCTCTTGCCGTTTGGCGGTCTCGCTTTCGAACTTGGTCTTGGCGGGTGGGCGAGCTTTGGCGGTACAGGTATCGTCCATGAGGGAAAGCCGGTCGGGCGCGAGCACTCGCTGCACAACTGGAGTGTATGTCTGCACGACGTCCTCAACACCGGCGCTGTGCTCGTATGTGTGGAGTACACGCATCCAAGCTCGTCCGGCAAGCGTGAATGCGTCGTGCTCGAAGTAGCTGAGGCGATTCGTCTGCTCGTCTTCGTCAGGACCACGCGTGACATCGTGTCCATCTCCGATGCGCTCGTCGAGTACCGTCGATCGTTGCGGGATTCTCAGGATGAGGTGAGTCGGCTCATGGCCTCGCGCGTGGAAGTCGGCAAAGATCTCGAGGCCGCGCTCATGGATGTCGAGCGCCTGACCCGCGAGCGCGATGCAGACGTAGAGAGACTGCGCAAGCAGCTCAAGAGCGTCGTGAGGGATCGTGAAGCCCTCGTTTTCGCTCTGGTGGCGCTCAGCCAGCAGATCGATCAAACTGATCGGCTCAAGGAAACGATCGAAGGTCTCCTCGTCCATAAGGCCATTGCGACCGCGATGTGCATCCACTTTGAGAACCTGAGAGACACGCAGTGGCTCACCCACTGGCGCGAGAAGCGTGCGGTCGTCGAAGCGAACCTTGCGCGCAAGCGTAGGGGTCGCAGACGTGTGGCTTCCTGAACTTCATAGGTCCTACCCGGGCCTATTTTTATTGGGCGATCACGCTGATGAAAAAACAGCGCCAAAGGCGCTGTAGAGAGTTATTGCCTGACGGCATTCCAGCGCGCGAGCATGGCGCCGGTTTGCAGGTCAGTTGTGTTTCCTGCGCAGAATGTGCGTGTTTTGAGCGTACATTCGTAACGCAAAGATGCGTGGGTGAATATCACGTGGTTTCCTTGAAGAGTTGCTATGATTCCGTCGTCAGAATTCAAAGCAGATGTCAGTTCGCGCCCGCGCTGGAGTATGTTCAACTCAAATGTGAATGGAAATTGTGCGCTTGTAATGCACCAGGTTCCACTGACGTCAATGAGTCCGACAAGTTGGAAATCGGTGCAGTTTGAACACGAGTCCTTCACACAGACGCGGGCATCACTTGCCGGTTCGTTCCCTTGCTCATCGAACCAGTCACGCAACATGCTTACGTCGACTGTGCTGTCGTTCCATGCGTGGGAGGTAAACGTGACGAGTGTGTCGTCCCAGGCTTCCCAAAGGAGATGCTTATCGGTGAGTTCATCACCGTCTGCGCTGTAAGGAACAGCAAAGAGGTGATACGGCGCGGACGAGGCTCCTTTGGGGATCGCAAGTTCAAGCGTTTCACTGAGCAACTCTCCGTTGAGATCGATCGTGCCGATCTCCGCATCGTACGTACAGATCGGAGCACGGCTTTTCTCATGGACGTGCACATCTTGTCGTCCTGAAGTTGCGTCACTACTGCATCGCAGAAGCAAAACTGCGAGCGTAAAACCTACCAAGAAGCCGATGGTTCTCATGGGTATTTCCTCTGGTTTTGGGACAAAACAAAAAAACCTCCCAGCGAGCATTTAGCTCAGCAGGGAGGTTCTTATTGTTAAAATCAGTATAGCAAATTTTTGGCTGTTGTCAATCATTTGTTGTGGATGAAGTGCCTGCAACGCCTGCCTCCAAGAGCGTTTGATAGTGTTCGGGTCGATAGCGGTAAAGATATTCAATCGCCTTGCCATGCACTACCGCAGACGGCAGACCGTGCATATCCAAAAATGTTTGAATTTTTTCCAGTGCGTTTGGGATCTCTGATGCATTGTTCACCATCAGTTCGATTTCGCCGATTGCGTAGGTTGATTCTCCAAAATCGGTTAGGTCGATGTCTATGTGGAAGTCACCCAGTCTGTATTTTTGGCGCGTCGTTTTGTACTTCGCAAACGGTATGTAACCTGCCTGAGCAACAACTTCTTCCATTGTTCCTTCGGGTGAAAGGTGAAGGGCGTTTCTAATGGCTTGTTCATCCTCAAGCTCATCATATTGTGTGGCAAGTCTTGGCCCCTTTGTATGAATCGGAACTTTGAGCTCCCACGCGTCACCTCGCGTGCGTAACCAATATTCATTTTTTGTGAGATCGAACGCCTCGTTGTCGTAGAGCACATCATCATTCACTACCTCACGCAAAAATTGCGCACCATCAATCAGGCGTGCAAGATCATCTTCATGTGCAATCGAAACTTTTTTCTCAACTTCGATCATATGTTGGTGGGCGAGGTGGGGGTCGAACCCACACGGGATTGCTCCCAAGGGAGTTTAAGTCCCTCGTGTCTGCCATTCCACCACTCGCCCACGGGCATGAGATTAGCAAAATTAGCCGCTCCTGGCTAGAATGGCTTTGTATGACATTTGAAACCGAAGCTGATGTGCTCGCTTGGTACGAGAAGCAGCCACGCGTTGTTGACGAGGTTTTTCAAAACGCGATTCCTTGGAAACAGGTGAATGATTACCCTATCGATCCGAAGTTCATCCCGGTGTTGTTTTACATGCGTGACATTGAAACAATGACGCAAGTTTATTTTGATGAACTCATGATGAGTCCGACTGGAAAGGATCCCGCCATTGCCGCGTTCATGGAGCGGTGGGTGAGCGAAGAGCCCACGCACGGCGAACTCTTAAATCGTTTTTTGGAAGAAACGGGCAATAGCGATGACAAAGCCTGGAAAGAGAATTTATTTGGCAAGATGCCGATTGCGTATCGAATGCACAAATGGGTGCAAGCCATTGCGACCGCACCGTTTGGAAAACGGTTTGGCGCGCTGCACATGACGTGGGGTGCGACACATGAGTATTCAACCCTCACCGGATATCGTAGGCTATGGGAGCTTGCGAATCATCCCGTGCTCGAGCATATTTTGCGCGGGATCGTCCGGGAAGAAGCGATGCACGCATTTTTTTACTGGACGGTCGCGAAGATTAAATTGGAGCGAAATGGATTTGATCGGAAATTAGCACGGTTTGTTTTGGATCGACTCTGGAATCCGGTGGGACAAGAATTCAAAAATACAACTGAAACAGATCGTGTTATTCGCACGCTATTTTCTGGAGCAGAGGGTGTGGAGCTTGTGCGTCGCTATGTGAGCGACAAGATCCGACAACTTCCGGGATTTGAAACCATGACGCGCGTGGACGATCGGATATCCGCCACAGCTCTATCGTAGTTTGCGAAGACGCTTCAGAGCGTCTTTTTCTTTTTTGCTCACTTTTTCCGTTGCGTAGGAAAAACTATCAGGTGCAAGCTCTCGTATGTGCGTCGTGATAAACGCGAGTGTTTCTTTTGGGTAGAGGTTGTAGGATTCACGAAGTGTCCACCCGACCGCTTTGGCGACGTACTTGTCGCGGCTTTTGAGAAGTGGTTTCACAAGTTCAAGCACAGTTTTGATCGGCGGGGCTTTGCGTTTTGGTGAGGCGTAATAAATGAGCGAAACAATAGATGCGCGTTGTTTCCATGGATTGTTGGATCGGTTCCACTTTTTGAGTTGCGGAAGGATCAGGTCGGGGTGGTGTTCGTGCAGGAACGAATACACTTTTGAAAGAACATCCGAGTGCGCCCAATTATCAATATGTTCGATCCAACCACGAAGGTACTTCCATTCCTTTTTGCCGTTGGTGCGGATGCGATCTTCCGCAAAACGTATCGCGGCCATTTGTGCCTCATGCAAACGGCTGTTGCTGATAATGTAATTCCAAATTTTCCATTGTTCGGCATCGGGAAGTTTGGAAAACGAAAATCCCTGTTTCAATCTTGGTTTATAGATCTTTGAGGTTATTCCGACCGACCGTGGGACATTGAACAGATCATTGGAGGCTTTATAAACTGGATCGGCGAGTTTTTTGAGTTCACGTTCCACTTCCAGTAGATATTTACGCATATCACTTTTGAATTGCCTTCAAAAAATCATTTACGGATTTCGTATTGAGTACATCCGTTTTTTTCGCCCATCCGCGGCGTGCTTGTCCGATGCCGATATCGATATTCGCAAAATGTTCCGGTGTATGCGCATCTGAATTGATGAGCAGTTTTACCCCCGTCTCCACAGCATAATGGATCAATTTCTCGTGCATATCCATGCGCTGCGATCCGTTAACCTCGAGGGCAACGCGATACAACCTCGCGGCTTTGATCACGCGTTCCATGTCGACTTCATAGCTGTCCCGCACGTTGACGACACGTCCGGTGGGATGGAAGAAAACGTGAACGAGGGGATGCTTCAGGGCTCTGATAATGCGTTCGGTCATCTGGTCTTTTTCAAGAGAACGGTGTGAATGAACGGAGACACACACGAGGTCAAGCGATTTGAGCGCATCGTCTTTGAGATCCAGCGTACCGTCGGGTCGTATATCGCACTCCGTGGACTTCAAGACACGAAATCCTTTCAGTTTTTTGTTTAGCTTGTCTATTTCTTTTCCTTGTTCTCGCAGTCGTTTTTCATTCAATCCATTTGCGATTGTGAGACTTTGTGTATGGTCGGTCACTGCCATGTAGGAAAGTCCGTGGGCGTGGGCGGCTTTTGCCATGTCTTCAATAGAATCCGTTCCATCCGACCAATCCGTTTGGACTTGGCAATCACCCTTGACGGATCCATAGGGAATCAACGCTGGAATTTTTTTTGCTGCCGCGAATTCAATCTCACGTTCTCCAATACGGATCTCCGGAGGGATTTCCTGCAGTCCCAGTGCGGTATAAATCTGTTTTTCCGTTCGGCTCGCGAGACGCTGTTTCCCTTTGAAAAGTCCGTACTCTGATAATTTCATCCCTTTTTTGATCGCTCGCTCCCGCAGAAGAATATTGTGCTCTTTGGAGCCGGTGAAATACACAAGTCCTGCTCCGTATTCGTCCGGTCTTAGAATACGCAGATCACCATTCATGTTGTTTGTGTATCGTACCATCAGTTTGGTCGGGCCTTCTTCCAAAACTTCCAAAACGTTCGAGAGTCGTTTGAATGCGTCAATGAGCTCCTTGGGTTTGGACGTAGTCGCGAGCAGGTCAATGTCTCCAATGGTTTCTTTGCGTCGACGAATCGATCCGGCAATTTCCACGTGCGTGACGCCGGGGACCGCGCGTATTTTTTTTACGATTTGATCGGCGACTGGGAGTACAAAATGAATGATTTGTCGACCGGAACTGGTTTTCAAAAATGCGAGCGCACGCAAGATGTTCTGTTCCGTTTTGTGTCCCATGCGCGGAAGTGTGGCGATTTTGCCAGCCTTTGCCGCCCGTTCAAGATCACGAACATTTTTTATCTTCAGTTTCTGGAACAGCATTAAGGCGGTTTTTGGACCCACATCCTGCACACGTGTCAGACCCAGCATATCAAACGGAAGCTGTTTCTTCAGGGCATTGTATTCCGATATTTTTCCCTTGGTGACAGCCTCTCTGATTTTTTCGGCCATGCTTTTTCCAATGCCTGGAATTTCGTCAATGCACGTCTCGCCGCACCGTGCGTACAGGTCCGTCAATTCTTCATCCAGTCCGCGAATGCTTTCGGCAGCGACTTCAAACGCTTGGGGTTTAAACGCCACATTTTGCGCGCGAAGATAAAGCGCAATTTCTTCGAATATGTTTGCAATCTCCCGATTTGCAAGTGATTTTTTCGCCATAACGGTAGGTTTAGTATAGCAGGAAGGTCCTCTTGCAACGAGCACGCCTTGGTGTTAAACTTTCGTTCGTCCTGCGGTAATAGCTCAGTTGGTAGAGCGTCTCCTTGCCAAGGAGAAGGTCGCGAGTTCGAGTCTCGTTTACCGCTCCACAAAAAATCTCCAGTTTGTCTGGAGGTTTTTTGTCGGTTAATGTTATTCCATATGCGTGAAGGTTTTGCACCTGAATTTTCTTTTGAACCGCGCGAGAAAATAGATCCGCGCGTTGAGCAACGGGAGCGAGTGGTCGGTGAGCTGAATGCGATCATTGACGCGTGGGTAAAGGTACATCTTCCGGACGGAAAAGAATGTACCCAGTCAGATTTAAAAATACTTCTTCATACGCTGGAAGCACAGCACCGGGAATCAATTGATTTGATCGTAACTCAAATGAAAGATCGCGGTTTGTTTCCAGAAGCGCGTCCGTCCGTTGAGTTATTTCGGGCGGAAGAGCGACTTCCGCGCGTGATCCTTTACGGTTGGCGCAAGGACGCAAATTTATTTGCCGCACCCAGACCGCATGATCATGGAAAAAGCTTGGGAGGGATGGCTGTGCTTGAGGGGGCGCTGCGCGAATCTGTTTTCGGGATTGATAAAGATGAGTGGAGCGCTCACGAAGAATCTAAGCGTCCGCATGGATATTTTTTCTTAAAAAATTTCGGCTCGAAAACAATCCCTGCGGGAAAATCAAAAACCTTCCGCGCGCCGTATATTCACGAGGTAGAAGCGCATCCGAGTTTTGATTTCTCTTCGAGTCTCCATGCGTACGCCGGAGAGAAAGGATCATCCGCAAATTATCAGGTTCAAGGAGAGGAACTTATTCTTGTTGAGAGAAAATGAAAAACCCGCCGAGTGCTGTGGCGGTTTGCCTGTGCATGCTCGTCGGGCGAGTGACCCTTGCGCTTCGCGATTTACGCGTGCGCTCAGATTCCGACCGTTTGGGTCAGACGGCGGAATGGCGGCCGGAGCCGCATGGACGTTCTTGGGTTCCGGTTCCTGAGTTAGTGTCGCGATCACGCACGTGATCTTCCTGAGGCGTGACGCGACATGGACAGGATGAGATTCGGAGGATCGCAGCCGCTTGGGTAGGCGTCAGTCAGCTCGAGCCAGCTAACGCCACGCAGCGGGGACAACGTTGCGGCTTTGCGCTGTGGGGTCTCCACGACCTTTTTGCGCGTGCCGCGAGTCTGGTCTGCCGGCGGTCGTTCGATGAGTGTCCGACGCTCTTCTACGATCGCCGGTTGGTAAGGCGGCGGCGGTTGCTGAGCTTCCGTCTCCGCTGTGCCGGCAAACGCCACCAGGATGACCCCGGCGGCGCAAAGCATCGCTGCCTTGACCATCGGGTTCCTCCAGGTGACGAAGCAGAATCTATCAAAGTGATAAACACTCGTCAAATATCAGATGGATCGCACACAAAACACCCGGCAAGAACCGGGTGTTTTCCTTAGGCCATCGCCTGTCCTGATGTGACCCCAGCCGCTTCTTCACGAGCGCGTTTAAACGCCCAAGAAGCTCCATATTTGTTACCAAGTTTGTACTGCTCTTTGGCGAGGGTGACTGAGAAATCGCGAAAACGATTTGTTTGTTCATCGTCCAGTCCAAACTCCTCGCTGAGCGAATGGATTTGGTCGAGGAGGGCTTTGTACCAGTTGTTTGTTTGTGGTTGGGTCATATGAATGTTGTGAAAGAAGATGAATAAAATGTTCAGCTAACAGACAGGAAACAGCCGGGTTGATCCCAAGCGCAAAGGCTTTTCGTTCAAGTGACCGTTTCAGCTCCGGGATTGAGAGTGGGGCTGACATAGGTGTGGTGTTTTTTCTGCAGGTGTTGTTTCACGACCCAAAAGATCACAGCTCCCGCGGTTGCCGCGGCAATCGCGGTTCCGAGAATTTGGTTTTTTTGTTGTTCTTGCGTTTTTCCAGAATCGACCGTTCCGGTTGCAAGCGGTGTTTCTTCTTGTAAAACCACAAGATCGTTCTGCGAACGCGGCGATAATTTCACTGTGTCGCCAGAAGGCCTCACGATACCCGTCGCTTCTATTTTCATCCCCGGCTTGAACAGTGAAGTGTCAATGTTGGTATAGCTGGCGATGGCAATTTCGACCGTGTTGCCTTGATCTTCTAATTCAAATCTATCGGATCCGACCGACGAAAGTGTGCCAGTTAATTTCGCAAGGGTACCCATGTATTGTGTTGCGAGTTGATCGATCTTAGTGACGACCGGATCAGGCATTACTTCCGTGCCTGTGATTTTCAAGATGTCGTCTTTTGAAATTTTGACTCGTCGTTCCTTTCCGGATGTACTCATGGTTCCTGAAAGATGAATTTGTGTCCCGCTTTCCATGAAAGGAAAGTCCGCATCATGTTTATATACTTGAATCCCTCCCGAATCATCTTGAACATAGAAGAATTGTTTTCCGAGTATTCCGGGCGGAACTGAGACGATTGCAGTTAATTCGACACGTGTTTCATCTGCCGCTTCTTTTGCATTCGCAATCGACAGAGATTTTGCGGTGACAAGAGTCGATTTATTTTGCGAATTTTTCGTCTGAGTTACAGGCGGGGTTGGCTCAGAGGTGTTTGTGGAAGTGGAATTTGATTGTTCCAGCGGAAGCTTCGCATCAACTGTTGGTTGAGATGCCGATACGTCTGACGACCAACGCCAGGTGTCGCCTTGGCGAGAAAACGTGTCGCCCTTTTTTGTTTTTTCATAAGAGACGGAGTCAATGAGTTGTTGATCCGGCGCGTAGAGCGCAACGGAGTCCTTGTCGTTATTGAGAGCAATGCCGGTTTGCTCAGGCCCAAGCTTTTTTGTTTCACCAGGAGCGATCGTTCCTTCTTTGAATATGTATGTTTTTCCGGACGCATCTTTAAGACTCCAACCTGCAAGCGATATAGAGGTGCCTCCCGTATTTTTGATCGCGATATATTCGTTTGTTTTGTCTTGTCCTTCGGTATGAGGATAGAGTTCAACAAGTTGCAGTGTTTTCGGACCTGGTGCGGGAGTCACATTTCCTCCTGATCCCAGTTCGGATCCATGAGAATTTTCTCGAATCGAATCAGTTCCTCCAGACTGAGCGTTTGACTCATTTGTTCCCATAGGCGGGTTGGGAGTGTCAGGGTTTGTGTTAGGGTCACGTGTTCCGACAGTGGGGGTGAGGAGGACGGCGAATGGGTAAGGGGGTTGGACATATGAAGTGAAGAAGGATTGAAAGAGGGGATCCGCAAGCAAATCAAGAGAAGTGATGATGAGCATCTGTTCGCTTGCGTATTGCTCCGATGATGTGGCGAGCATGGCAACCGGAAGTTGTGCGTTCGGTTCGGACGCATATGTGGGAAGTAAACCAACACAAAGCACGCCTGCGATCACGAAGAGTGATCCAAGTAGTCGTTTCATAGCGGGTGCATTAAGAATGAAAGAGCTTTCGCGAAAGAACATCACGTGATGAAAAAAGAACCCCCCAGCCATTCAGCAGGGAGGTTCTTTATGACTTTCAGTTCATCACAGAAAATGTCTTTTGTCAACGAGTCGGTTGGGGATGATTTGGTGGGCGGGGAGAGACTCGAACTCTCATACCTTGCGGTACCAGCTCCTAAGGCTGGCGTGTCTACCAGTTTCACCACCCGCCCACGGCGACAATCCTAACGCATTCTGTTGATTAAAAAAAGTCTTTCGGTTACGCTTCTTGCGATATGCGCGTCATTCTTGTTCATGGGTTCAATGCCAGCCCACAGATGAATTTTCATCCTTGGCTTGCCGATCAGCTTCGCGATCGTGGATTTGAAGTTGTGGTTCCAGAACTTCCACTCTCCACAAAAGAGGAATTAAACTTGCCCGAGATTATCGAAACGATGAAATCTCAAATCGGCTATCTTAAAAATGACGATATCTTGCTGGGTCATTCACTTGGAGCATTTATCATTC
>CAYMBX010000034.1:0-11358 GCA_964388785.1 uncultured Gammaproteobacteria bacterium | reverse complement strand
CTTTCTGTCTCACTTCTCCACTTAATTCTCCACCAATCAGAACCCGACTCCCAACTCGAACCTTTTTCCCTGGCCGCACCATCACCTCCCACGTTCTTCCTCCCATCTCTTCCTCCTCATGGCGCGCTCGTAGCAGAAAAAACTCGACGATCGCTTGAGTGACGTCCGGCGATCCGGTTGTTCTGTCGGAGGGAACAGGGGCGACAGTCCCTTGGCCCGGAGACGGAACAATCGGATCACCATCCCGAATGATCGATCCTTTCAGTCGTGCACGAAACACTTTCGTATCATTAAACACAAGTACATCGCCCGCACGCAGTTCGCCAACGATTTCATAAAACGTTTTCTGTTCTATCTCCCCGGTTTTTCGATCGAGCAACATCAACCGCGAATGATCCCGTGGTTCAATGGAGTGTTGAGCAATTTGTTCTTCAGGGAGATGGTAGTTAAATAAAGAAGTACGCATAGGTGCTTGACGTTTTTAGGGCCTTTCTTTATACTTCCGCCGTAAATCTATTTCGGCACGTATCATAGCGTGCTAGACGATATGAAGAAAGACATTCACCCGGAATTCTTCGAAAAAGCTAAAATTACCTGCGCCTGCGGCGCCGTGTACGAAGTCGGTTCAACCTCCGAGGATCTTCAAGTTGAACTTTGCGCCAAATGTCACCCATTCTTCACCGGCGAGCAAAAAATCATCGATACGGCTCGACGTGTGGAAAAATTCCATGCACGCGCATCAAAAAAGACGACCGAAAAAACAGGCAAACAGGTCAAACGTGCCAAGCGTGCCGCACAGAAAAAAGAAAAACAAGCAAACGAATCGTAGGGAACAAAAAACAGAAAGGATTTCATCTTTCTGTTTTTTTAATCGTTCTGTTACGATGTGAACAATTGTATGTCATTATTCGATCGACTGGATTCAACCAAAAAACGTTTTCAAGAACTCGAATCGCAGTTGGGCGATGCGAGTGTGCTTGGTGACGCCAAAAAATTGCGCGAGGTCAATGAAACATATTCGGACTTACGTGAAATCATGGAAATCGTAAACCGCTTTGAAAAAGCGCAAGCAGACTTGGAGAGCGCGCGATCAACACTCGCGGAATCAGATGATCCGGAAATGCAAGAACTCGCACAAACCGAAATCACCCAACTTGAAGAGCGCATGCCCGCGCTTGAAAAAGAATTGATGGCTGCACTTGTTCCTCCGGATCCGATGGATAAAAAGAACATTATCGTGGAAATTCGTGCTGGCGCAGGAGGAGACGAATCTTCGCTTTTTGCTGCGGAACTCATGCGCGCCTATACCCTGTACGCGGAAACACAGGGCTGGAAAACCGAAATGATTTCTTCAAACCGAAGCGACGTCGGAGGCTTTAAGGAAGTGATCGCCTCCATTTCTGGACGCAATGTGTACAGTCATTTGAAATACGAAAGCGGTGTGCATCGAGTGCAACGTGTTCCGGAAACCGAAAAACAAGGCCGTGTACACACCTCAACAGTCACCGTGGCAATTTTACCAGAAGCGGAAGAGGTGGACGTAAAAATCGATCCGAAAGATTTGGTCATCGAAGCAACAACGTCCACAGGCGCAGGTGGACAAAGCGTGAACACCACCTATTCTGCCGTGCGTGTGACACACACTCCAACCGGACTGATGGTTTACTGCCAAGACGAACGGTCTCAAAAACAAAACAAAGAACGTGCCCTCTCTATTATGCGTGCACGGTTGTACGCACTCGAACAAGAACGATTGCACAAAGAGCGGGAGGAAGCGCGGCGTGGACAAGTGGGAACCGGCGACCGTAGCGAAAAAATCCGTACCTACAACTTCCCGCAAGATCGTGTGACGGATCATCGAATCAAAGAAAATTTCCACAACATCACTGCGATTATGAATGGAGGACTTGACGACATGATTCACGCACTCAAGCAAGCAGAAATTGCGGAAAAATTGCAGCAGTAATTATGGATGCGGTTTTGCTCGCCGCCGGAAAAGGCGCACGACTTCGACCCGAGACCCATGCCACACCAAAACCGCTTCTCCGTGTTGGCGGAAAAGCGGTTCTTGATTATGTCCTTGCGTGTTTGCCCGATGAAGTCACCCGCATTTTTTTGGTAGTGAATCACTTGCGCGAACAGATCATCGATCACGTCGGACCCTCATTTGCCGACAAACCAATTACGTATGCCATTCAAGAACCACTCACCGGCACCGCTGGCGCACTGCATCTTTTGAAAGATGTCCTCAGGGATCGTTTCCTGGTGTTAAACGCGGATAACATTTACGCCCCGACTTCCATCAAACAACTATGCACCCACACCCGGGCACTTCTTATCAAAGAAGTAGATCACGCGCTTACGGCTGGAGTGCAATCGGTTGAAGACCATTTCGTGGGACTCTCCACATGTAGACAACCTCCCTGCTCGATCGTCTGCGGCGCCTATGTGCTTGACCGAACGTTTTTTGATCTAGAGCTGATAGAAATCCAAGTCGGTTCACATATGGAGTTCGGTCTACCCCAAACCCTCTCACACTCAACACACCCCATTCGACTCGTCAAAACCGATTTTTGGTTTCCGATCGGCACACACGAAGAACTCAAACACGCCCAAACGCATTTTCAATCCACGCCGTCGTCCTCCCCTCCCACCTCCCAAACGGTTTTTTGAAAGGTTGGTGATCTACCATCAAACCATCCTGACAGACGACAATGTCCTGTCGAGAGCTCGCAGACAGGACATTGTCGTCCACCAAACATTGGTAAACGCTTAACTATTTCATCAACTTATCTACCAAACTGTGGATAAGTTTTTCTTTTTTCCAAAAAAACCAATAATAACGCCTCTTGACAGTTCCATTTGAAAGAGTAAATTAGGCATTACGCTCAGCGACACGAAACAAAGCCTTCGGGCAGCGGTTCGTCCGCTAGCACCCAACCCCTTCGGGGGCGCTGACGGGTCATCCGGTAAGAGCTCGGCCTCGGCCGTTCACACTGACTGGATCAGCCCAGAAGCACGCTCGGCCTCGCCGAGCAAAACCGACAAACGTCGGATCTTCACCGCAAGGTGAAGTCGCTGGCTGGAAACAGTATCGGAATACGCCTTCGGGCAAATGTCCGAGCCTGCAAACAGATGCTGGCCACCCATGTAAACGCAAGCGCAAGCCTGCAGGTACTGCAAGCCGACTTCGGCCTGAAATGCACCTCTGCCCAGCATGTGCGAAGATGGCGGTTGGCCTCACGGTATGCATAGCGCGGAAACATGGAAGAAAACCGATGTACTACGTCGGTGCTGAACAGGAAGCCGCAAGGCCTCCCAAGTAAGCATTGAGCTCATGGTTCGCCCAGAGCTCACGTCCCTCACCAGTTCGCTGGTGATGCCAATTCGACAACCAACGCGTTGTCCATGAGCCGGAGATAATCTCAAAGGTTGCGAAAATCAGTTTGGGAAACCAAGTGAGCAAAGAATCCGAAGCTTCGGCAACGGAATTAAACTCGCAAGGGAAACCTCGCTGGTCGAGCAAATGGACAGCCAAGGTGGCGCCCAAGTAGGCAACTCGCCCAAAAGGCCGCGTCGATGCGGAGTGGTCGCGGGAGTGGATCCCGAGGCAAGTCAACACGATCGGTGCAAAACGTCGTTCGCAAGGACGACTGAAGCCCTGGACGTCGAGACCCAACTCGGACCCTCCCGTGTCCCACTGGACACGAACATCTTGACTCGCTGCCTCTGCAGCACTCTCTCACCCCGCTTCGCGCTTCGCGACGGGGATTCTTTTTTTCTGGAGCGTCGAGCGCCGCGTCTCTGTTAGCCTATTGCGACTATCCTATAGTATAGTGAGCACGCGATTTGAGGATAACTTAACAGACCGGCCATCAAAATCACTCACAATCATCCTGCCAGACATAATCGCTCTGTCGAGAGCACGCAGACAGAGCGATCATGTCCACCAAGCTTTTTGTTTCACCTATGACCATCCTGGATGCCTTGCGATTCGCGAACAACAAGCTCAAACAAGCCAACGTTGACTCGCCGATGCTCGACGCGGAAGTTCTTCTTGCCGACATGCTTGGCATCACGCGCGCAAAACTTTTTTCCAAATTCAGCGATCAGCTTCAACCGCATGAACAAGAAAAATTTATTTCGCTCATTGAACGCAGATGCACGCATGAACCGATTGCCTATCTCATTGGAAAAAAACCGTTTTTCGGACGGGATTTTTCGGTCAATCCGTTTGTTCTCATCCCACGACCTGACACAGAACTATTGGTCCAACAAGCGATCGAACTGTTTGAAACCATCAATGAAAAAGAGTTGACCTTGTTTGCAGATATCGGGACCGGATCCGGAGCCATTGCCATCACGCTTGCTGCCGAGACTCACGCGCCCGTGTTTGCATCCGATACAAGCGTCCGCGCGCTTGCGGTGGCCAAACAAAATGCCGAGCGCATGGGGGTCGCAGATCTGATCGACTTTCGTGAAGGGGATTTGCTCACACCGCTCCTTCAATTATTCAATACAATCCGCAAAACATCCTTGAAGCCCGTCTCCTCGGTCTATCCGTTCAAACAGTTGATCATTTGCGCCAACCTTCCCTATCTCGCATTGTCCCAAATGGAACAACTCAATCGGGACGTTCGTGCTTTTGAGCCGCACGATGCGCTCTTTGCCGGACCCGATGGACTGGAGGCTTATTTCCGTTTGTTCCGTCAGGTGAAAAAAAATCGGGAGGGACTCCCGCGCCACATGTGGATTTTATCTGAAATCGATCCTTCGCAATCTGAACGCATGGAACGACTCGCCGCCCATGAATTCCCGGCAAGTCCTCTTGAAATCAAACAAGACCTGAACGGTCTTGATCGATTGGCGATTCTTTCTGTTTAAAAGGAGAGGTCATCAAGATCCGGAATGACTTCCACCCACGTTACACCCGGATTAAACGAAATTTCTTCTCCGTCTTGCGAGTAAAATCTCACACGCTGACTTTCTGAGGTCTTTTTCCAAACGACGTCTTTCTTTTTTCCGTCTTGAAACACCTGTCCCTCCCCCTCCCCCATCGTCCGAATTTTGCGGCGGCCGACGGAATCCAAAATGGAAACATCCGTGACAATCACTGCGACATTATCCGCCATAATCTGTACACCATCTTCCATGGTGTGTGCGGATCCTCCTTGGAAGCGCAGATACCTATTCGTGCTGGGATCGAATTTCCATTCTACCACGTAACTCGGCGGATAAAATGTAACGTCAAACCGTTCCACTTCGGCCACCTCCACAAACGCTGGTTCCTTGAATTTCCAAGTCTCAAAGATCGGTTGGACATCCCTCCCCTGTTCTTTTTTCAAATCCACGAACGACTGAAGGAGCTGGGTCGATGTATACACGTTGTGCGGAGCATATCGGTTGTGTGAACGCCAAAAAAACGGATCGAACCAGTACTGGTTGAGATCGAATGTTCCACTCGAAGCGATACGATCAAGTGCAGCGTTTGATCCGCCCACATGCGCGTAAAGCGCATCGAGCTCATTATTCCAATCCAAAAAGTAAGGACGAGCGGAACGAATCGGACCTATTTTTTCTACTGTTTGTCCTTCGTAAAAAAAAGCGAGCATGCGCGAAATTCCGGCTTCGACCGGCGCTTCGTAAACGAGCACCGCCTTGTCCAACCCAGCTTGTGGCCACGCATCGACATGATTATCGATCATGACCCCATACACCTGAGGAAGCGACGTCAATTTTTCGTAAAGGGGAAATCCCGTTAACGGATGGGTTCCGACGACATCGGATTCGGTCGTGTTGTCCTCGGTGGCGGTGACACGCACCTCACCTTTGAGTTTCGGCAGGAACACAAGAAACAAAAACGCAAGCGCGATCGCTGCGCCCACTAAAGCGAGCAGCTCCGCTTGCTTGCGTTTCGATTTTTCCTCCCGTGGTTTCATGGACATGTTTATTCTGACTTGGGACCGGATTCGGCAGATGCTTCCCCTTCTTCCTCTTCCTTCTTGCCGGCCACTTCCACGGCAGCGACATCTTCTTCCACAGCACTGTCAAGCGCGGCCAATTCTTCCTCCGAACGTGGAGCTTCGACAATCGCGATCGACGCTTCAACATCATCAAGGACGGTCACCCCTTCCGGAAGCGACAGATCGGACACGCGAATGACATCATCGAATGTCGCCAGCTTCGTGAGATCAACCTGAATGGATCGGATCAGTTTATTTGGCAAACAGCGAACCGTCACATAATCTCGGGACGTCACAAGCGTTCCACCAAGACCTTTGACGGCCATAGGTTCACCGACAAATTCCAGGTCCACATCCGCTTCAATTTCTTCTTTCATGTTGACGGACCTAAAATCCACATGCGTCACGTCTCCAAGGATGGGATCGGTTTGCATTTCCTGAATCAACACGTGCAGCGGATTCTTTTCGTCGATTTTCAACTCGACAATCATACTTTCCCCGGCATCTTTGTACACCTTGACAAAGGCATTTCGATCCACCGCGATCGAGACCGGTTCCGTTTCAGACCCATACACCACAGCCGGCACACTTCCCTGTGCGCGCAGCATCTGGGTTTTTCGGCCCTTTTCCGTTCTGGAGTGGGCGTTAAGCGTATATGACATACGCGCGCATAATGCCGGAAAACCCCAAATCCGTCAAGACGATCGCTTGACGTGCGTCCGTTTTCTTCTCGGCACAAGACTTTTCTGCCAGGAACCGTCTTCCAAAGCAGTATGAACATCAATAACATCGTTGATGCTCACGATTCGATTCGATTTAAACTTCAAGACATCATCAAAAATGAGATCCGTCAGGACCCCAACGGAACTTGCTCCAACTTGGTTCACCAAGACCAGTGCAAGAATGGAGTGATGGCATTTGCGACAACGGACATGGAGTAGACGCGTTTCCCCTTCTTCTCCCAGCAACTTCGCTTCCATAGGGTTATAGCGCGTTTCACACACGGGACAGTAAGAAACGAGACGTAAGCCATCGTTCCAACGGTCGGAAGGTTGTGAAGCTTTCATACAATTTGATGGTACCACAGCGAATTATGAATCGCCACTTCTGCGCGTATGCATGGCAATTCCTTGTAACACACCGGCAAATGCAAGGAATAGGATCACCGAACTCCCTCCATAACTGACGAGCGGAAGCCCGATTCCTGTCACAGGAAACAGCCCCAAATTCATCCCGACATTCACCAAAATCTGCAGAAAAAAAACGGAAGCGATCCCGATCAACAGGAATGCAGTGAAACTGTCACGACTGCGATGAATCCGCAAAACGATTCGCCAAAACAAAAGCGCGAATGCCGTCAACAAAAGCGTCACACCGAAAAACCCAAGTTCCTCCGCGATCACGGCGAAAATAAAATCGGTGTGACTTTCCGGAAGGAACTTCAACTGACTTTGCGATCCAAACCCCAAACCTCTCCCGAACCAGCCGCCCGCACCGATGGCAATAATGGCTTGGCTGACGTTATACCCTTGCCCGAGAGGATCGTAAGTCGGATCAAAAAACGCGAGGATGCGAGCCCGTTGGTATTCCTCAAAAAAGAACTGCCAGCCGAGAAAAAATCCGATGGCAAGCAATGCAAAAAGCGGAAGGATAAAACGCAAACGCATGCCGGCAAGCAGCGCCATGCATCCCCAAATCCCCCCCAAAATAAACGCGGAACCCAGATCCGGCTGAAGGAGTGTGAGTCCAATTGGAACCGCGGCAATCAACAAGCTTTCATAAAATTCACGAAACGAAAAAATCGCCCGCGCCCGCTGACTGAAATAGGTAGCAAGCGCGACAACGAGTGCGAACTTCATGTATTCAACCGGCTGAACACTGACCCAGTCAAACACAAACCAGCCTCGCGAACCACGGACGGTCGTACCAAAAAAGAGGACTGCGAGCAAAAACAAGACCCCTGAGCCGTAAAGAAGAAAACGATAATTGCGCAGGAGCTTATAATTGGAGGTGGAAAGAAAAAAAGCAAGAATGAGCGCGAGCACGATAGCAATCACCTGCTTTTTAACGTTTAACAATCCGGTTTCGCGTGAAAGGTCGACGGAATAGATCGCCGCAAGACCAAAGAGCAGCAGGACGAAAATGCTAAGCACGATCAGCCAGTCGGCATTGCGGAATTGGGAGAACTTATTTCTCATATGCGCGTCTACCTTCTCTGGTCACGGGCACGCGTGTCAACCCCCGTCTCCCCTTCCGGCCGCTGGTACACGGATGGATCGAACAGATGAACATCCGGAATAACTTCAACAGCGCTGACTGCGGGGAGCGTTCCAAACCAATTCAACGTCAATTCGACCTCTTCTCCCGCCCCCAGAGATGCGACCGTCGCGCGATTCACTCCGACGACCGCGGCTCCTCGTTTGAGCAAGACGTAAAATTCGGGATCAAAATAGGAAAATGCCGTATTATTTTGAACGGTAAATGTTGTTCTTCCAAATTGATCCCCTTCAAAACCGGTTTCTTCCGCAAACGTCGGATTCAAAATTTCCAAAGCCAGCCGGTCTTTTTGCCATGTCGGATAATCAGCGATTTCATGATGATCAAGGCGATGCCACATGACGTTCGTCAATTCAAACCCCGCGGATGAAATTGGAGATTCGGATACTACGGCCAGTGCCACGATTGGTTTTGACTGACCCGGCAACAGAAATCCTTTCATGGGCTCAGAACCTCCGGCGCCATGAACAAAGTGATATTCAAATTCCACCCACCAATCTTCGTTGGGATTACTGAGAGTCGTATAAAAATCATAACGTCCCCCGCCAAGCGGAAACACACGAACCGAATCTAAAATGATGTCTTGTGCCCGATTTGCAATCGTATACGCGCGCAGATCCGCTTGGCCGTACACCGCCAACTTGGCAACCTCCCGCTGATCATCGCCATAGCTGATCGCAAACGAATCCAAAAATGCCCAGAGCACAAACAAGAGCAGAATACTGTCCACACATAGAAAAAAACCGAGGCCTAGTTTCCGCAACAGGCTACGGTGTTCGACCCACCAGAGAGAAAGCCGGTAAAATCGTTTAAACTCCTTTTCCTCTTCGAGCAGTAACTTCGGATCCTCCATACGCGAAAATTATACCACGCACCGACTCTTCCACGAAGCCGGGAAATGTGTTAATCTATTGGCAGATTTTTATGTCAAAATCCAACGAAAAAGCGAAGGGAGGACAAAGCTACGGCGCCAAGGAAATTACTGTCTTGGAAGGACTCGAACCGGTACGAAAGCGTCCCGGCATGTATATCGGTTCCACTGGACCGGCCGGACTCCACCACCTCATCTGGGAAGTCATGGACAACTCGTTTGACGAAGCCATGGCCGGACACGGAAACGAGATTGTCCTGCGGCTGCTGCCGGACAATATGGTGAGTGTGGAAGACCACGGGCGCGGGATCCCGGTAGATCTCCATCCCCAATTCAAAGTGTCTGCACTGGAACTTGTCATGACAAAGCTTCATGCCGGCGGAAAATTCGGAGGAGGCGGGTATAAAGTTTCCGGTGGTCTTCACGGCGTGGGAGTTTCGGTTGTGAACGCTCTGTCCACCTATGTGCGTGCGGAAGTAAAACGCGACGGCAAACTCTGGGTTCAGGAATACACACGCGGCCGCCCAAAAGCAAAAGTCAAAGCGGTCGGCAAAGCAACCGGCACCGGTACCACAGTCATCTTCCAGCCGGATGCTGAAATTTTTGAAACAACCGAATTTCATCTTCAAACCATTGTCGACCACTTGCGCCAACAGGCGTACCTCACCAAGGGGATCAAACTTGTTATTTCAGATGAACGCGAGAAAGAGACGAAAAGCGTATACGGATTTTATTTTGAAGGTGGTGTCGCATCGTACGTACGACATATCAATCGCGGAAAAGAACCGAAGCATGACAACGTGTTTTATATTTCCAAACACGATGACGCGACGGACATGGATGTCGAAGTCGCGGTTCAATACACCGGTGAATATTACGAATCCGTCCATTGTTTCGCAAACAATATTACCAACCCCGAAGGGGGAACTCATCTCGTGGGTTTTCGTTCCGCACTGACGCGAGAGCTTAACAACTATGCGCGCACAAAAGGACTCTTAAAGGAAAAGGATCAAAACCTGACCGGTGAAGACGTGCGCGAAGGATTGACCGCGATTATCAGCGTCAAAATAAAAGAACCACAGTTCGAGGGACAAACGAAAGCGAAATTGGGAAATCCAGAAGCAAGAACGGCTGTAGAATCGGTATTTGGCGAGGCACTGAAAATTTATTTGGAAGAACATCCACGCGACGCCGAAGCTATCATCGGAAAGTGTTTGCTCGCTGCCCAAGCACGACGCGCTGCGCGAGCCGCACGCGACACCGTGCTACGCAAAGGTGCACTCGAAGGACTGACCCTTCCCGGAAAGCTTGCGGATTGTTCGTCAAAAGATCCTTCCGTCTCCGAACTGTTTATTGTCGAGGGTGATTCCGCAGGCGGTTCAGCCAAGCAGGGCCGGGATCGAGAAAAGCAAGCGATCCTGCCGTTGCGTGGAAAAATTCTCAACGTGGAACGAGCACGACTCGATAAAATGCTTTCCAACAACGAAATCAAGTCACTGGTAATCGCACTTGGAACGAACATCGGTGAACAGTTTACGATCGCGGATCTGCGTTACCATCGCCTGGTCATCATGACCGACGCGGACGTGGATGGTGCACACATTCGCACGTTGCTACTGACGCTTTTCTATCGCTACTTCCCGGATCTCGTCCACCAGGGGCATGTGTATATCGCGCAACCGCCGTTGTATCGGGTCAACATCGGAAAAAATTTCCGTTATGCGTACAGCGACGAAGAAAAAGAAAAAGTGATTGAAGAGTTGCTTGGGGAAAAGGGTGGGCACGGAAAAACGAAAGCGGAAAAAGAAGAACAGACGGAAACAATCACCACGGAACCGGAAACCGAATCGGAAGCCATGGAAGTCAAAGGTGTGCGCGTTAATATTCAACGCTATAAAGGTTTGGGAGAAATGAACCCAGAGCAACTTTGGGAAACCACCATGAATCCAGAAACACGTGTCATCAAACAGGTGACAATCGAGGATGCCGAGCGCGCCGACGAAGTGTTTGACGTCCTCATGGGTTCAGACGTTTCACCGCGCAAGCGCTTTATCCAAACCCATGCCAAAACCGTAAAAAACCTTGACGTGTAAGACAGGGTGTACTAGACTTATCCACAAACGACCCCCGAAAGGGGGTTTTAAAAACCTCAATGTATGGAGAACGTCAAAAAAAATCCCTTTTTGTGGCTTTTGCGCTACGTACGAGAAGCAAAAGAGGAGCTCCGTAAAGTCACCTGGCCGTCGA
>CAYMBX010000033.1:2604-11642 GCA_964388785.1 uncultured Gammaproteobacteria bacterium | reverse complement strand
ACCTTTTGCATAAAGGTCGCGGGTGTTTCGTGCGGATCGATTTCCAAAAGCAATTGGCTCAAAATCGGGCCGTGATCCATCTGTTCATCAATGGTCATGACAGTGACACCTGAATTTTTCTCTCCCGCGGCGATAGCTGCCTGGACAGGAGAGGGGCCTCGCCAGCGCGGAAGCAGAGACGGATGGACATTCACAAATCCTTTCGGGACGGATGCAATGAGGGCTTTTGGCAGGATACGGCCGTAGGCAATGACCACTGCAATTTCGGCGCCGCATGCACGAATTGTTTCAAGAAAAGATGAATCTTTTAGCGTTTCTGGTTGAAAGAGACGAAGGTTATGTGCGAGCGCGATGCGCTTCACCGGAGATGGTTCCAGCAGGCGCTTCCTTCCCGCTGGTTTGTCAGGTTGTGTGACGACGCCCGCGATTTCAAAAAAACCATCCCGAATGAGGAGGGTAAGAAAATCAGCAGCCCAATCTTGTGTTCCAAAAAAAAGAAGTTTCATACGATCCGACTACATTTTTGCATGTGTGGTGTAGCGAATGACTTTGTCGATAAACAGAATGCCGTCAAGATGGTCAATCTCGTGTTGGAAAACGATCGCGGGGAATTGGGTGGCACGGATCGTAACCTCGTGTCCATTTTCATCAATCGCTTCAACGGTCACCGAACGATGACGGCGAACAATGCCAAACACTCCGGGAACGGACAGACAACCTTCCTCGCTTTCGATTTTTCGCAGGGAACGGGTGGTAATTCGTGGATTGATAAACGCCTTAGGTCCGTCTTCCGTTTCGACAATGATCAAACGTTTGTGAATACCGACTTGAGGTGCGGCAATTCCTACGCCGTTTTCCTCTTTCATGGTTTGCTTCAACTGTTCGATAAGTGAACGCAAAAATTCGTTTCCCAACTCCACGGCGGGAATTTCTTCTGAGCGTTTACGCAATTCCGGATTTGGATCGGCAAGGACATTCATAGTGAGCAGATATCTTACCCATGATAAGCATTCATGTCAATGATATATCGATCGTCAAGCGCTGAAAAGAGATCAAGAACCTGTTTTTCCGACGCCGCCGGAAACTTGACGAGTAATGTTTTTTCCATGGCAGAGGTCGATATATGTGGCAGACGCTGAAGAGAGTCTTTCAGTATTTGGAGTTCCATTTCGCGTTTGCGAGTTTCGGGTTCTTCCAATCGGACCGTGACCCATCGAGTACAGGGTGGTTGACCATAGATGCGACGTTGGTCAAGTTCGTCACACACGCTTTGTTCTGGATTGAGCAAGCGCGTCGCAAACCAATCGGGTTCGGATGTTTGAACGAGAAACGGGGCTTGAAACGCATGCGCGAGTCCTCTCCACTCTGCGAGTGACCACACAGCCCGATGGGATGCTCGTACGTCGGGAGAGAAAAGGGCCGTATCCGGATCAAGATGGATGACGATGCCAAACGTATTCTTTTGGAACGGATCGAACAATTGTTCCAAAAAAAGTCGGGTGGCGAGAATAATTTGAGCTGTGGGGGATTCTGTACGTTTTTGGTCGATGATTTGGTAGCTCGCAGTCGGAAAGAGCTGTGCAACGGCATCGGCGATGCGATCGATACCATATCCGCGTGCCGTGAGGGTGTTGTGATGACAGGAATTGCATGTGAGTGGTATGGGGCCTGTGAACGTGCAGTGTATGCACCGGACCACAGTCCGATCAAGCCGTACCGGATGACGACACTGCTCACAAGCGACCGGTTCACGACAGTGCGTACACCTGAGTCGATGCGCGTATCCTTTTTGATTGTAAATAAGCAGGACGCGTTCCTGTCGAGCAACCGTTTGTTCGATTGCGCTGAGACAGGAGGAGGTGAGGACGGGATGGGCGGAAGCCGGACGTTCGCGTTCGGTATCGATAAATTGGGGCAAGTCGTTGAGCGGATACGTCAAAAGCGATTCTCGTCCAAAAAATTCCAAATCTTCCGGACGTGGGTGTACATCAAGAAAGTACAAACGAGAGAACATCATCTCGGAAAAAAGCTGGAGAACGCTCCGTGTGTCTAAACGAGGGTTTCGATCGTGCAAAACATGGTCTGGATGTCCGGACCGTATCACGAAAATGGTTTCAACAGATTCGTTTGCATACAACATTCCTGCACGCGTCGTGATGAGCATGCGGTTCGGAAGTGAACGAAAGGCTCGCCACACGCGGGCACGTTCGCCACGTGATTCTTCACCCGTGACGACGAACGGTTGTTGTTTATCAAGTGTGCGGGCAAGTCGTTTGACGTCGTGAATGTGTGGACAAACGATCATCGACTTTTGCGGTTTTGAAAGAAGTAGATAGCTGCTGATGATCGCGGCGCTTCGTCGAAGATCCGGAGAAGTGGCGAACGCTTTTCGCTGCTTTGTGAGGTGAGTGGCGATACGAGAAACGGTTGCAGCTTCTTGTTGCGGGATCGTCAGTGCGATCGGTGTGTGGGGAATCTGCGGTTTGACGTCGCGCCATTTCACGGGTGTGGGCACATACGTGTACAGGATATTGGAAACCGGTTGAACCACAGAAGAGGCGACGGCCTCAAAAAAAGAGAGCTCTTTGTCAGTAAGCGCTCTTTCATCGATGACGGAAAGGACGGGTTTCAATCGGATCCCACGTAGCGGCTTTTCTTTTATGCAGCGGACAATTCCATAGATGGTTTTTTGTCGAAAGGGAACTCGGACGAGTCCTCCGCGCATGACAGAAAGATCAGACGGAATTTGGTAATCGAGAACAGACATCGATCGTGAAAGCCTCCTGAGTGGGTAGACTTCAGCGATCATAGCAGTTGAAATTGTGCCACTAGATATCCGACCCCAAACGGGGCTTCGTAAGAGAGAATTTTTGGTTTGATCTGCATTTTTTCAAGCACACCAAACAAAATCAAAAGGGGGCGAAGGGCGCATTGTTCGGATTGAATCACGATTTTTTCTTGCAAATTCAATAAGGTCGAAGCGGAAAATTGTTCGAGCGAGCGTTGGACGGCCTCATCAAATTGTTGACCCTCTTTTCGATATCCCATAGGCGCATCCGTTGTGAGTGTGTGTGCAAGATCACCCGAAGCGATGATTGCGACGCGTTTGTGCGTTTGCATGGCAACATCTTTGAGAATGCGTCCAAAGGCCATGTGCTGTTTTCGGTCCGCCGCGCAGTACGAAATAGGCACAAGTTTGAATGTTCTTTTTTTTGAGAGAAATGAAAGTGGGACACCGCTTCCATAATCTAACGAGGCAAACGATTCTAAAACAAATGGAATTTCTGACGTGCGTGCGCTCAACTGAATTGCAGAAATCAGTTCAAGATCAGGCTCAAAATATGCGGAGGTGGAATGATCTCCAAAATCCCGAAAATCAATAGCGTATTCATCATGGAGATTGATGGAAAACGCTGTTTCATGCATGAAGCTGTGTGCAGAGATCAGAAAAACAACCTCCGGCTCTGTTCGCGCAAACGCTTCGGTCAATTTTTGCATTGACTCGCGTGTCTTCTGAAGAAATTTCACGTTCTCTTTCCCAATCTGTTCGACCAAGAGAGGTGAATGCGGAGTAAAGGCAGCAAAACAAATCATAAGCCGGTGATTTGTACGTTGTCAGACTCTTCCTGAATCAGACGCAAAGACTCTCCGACTGGATGGATTGAAACCGCCCGCGCAGAGGTTTGAACGATTTGTTCCCACTGCCATCCGTACGAAATAAACGTGTCTTCATCCGCAATCGGTCTTCGCATGCCTTCGGTGACAATATAGACATCCGGTTCATTTTGTACAGAGATTAATGTCCCATCAGGAAAGGGAAGAGGGCTGCCGGTTGCATAGGCTTCTAAGTCGGCCGATTCGACAGGTATGATCGTCGGTTCGGGAAAATTGGCAAAAAGAATTTCGCGCGACATGATCGGATGCTTCGTTCCATTGCGGACAAAATACACCCCACCATTTGCCTTGTTTTGAAGGAGGGTCCCTTGCGGATACACCGTTTCTGTCGTGATCGGATCGATTTCCGTATAGAGATTCAAATCTTCCCACGCGGCATCAACGATTTCGTCGGAAGAGAATCCGAGCGCGCGAAACGCTTCTTGAGAGGTAAATCCGCGTCGTGTGTCGTCAACAAGCAAATAGACCGTTCCGCCCGGTGAACGTAGAAGGGAATAATTCGGAAATTGGATGGGTGTTCCGATTGGGTATTGTTCGAGTGTACTTGGCCCGACTTGCACCACGTTTTGTGGGTTAAAGCGTGAATGGAACGCTGCACGAGAGGTGATCGGACGTCGCGTTCCCGATTGAATCAGCCAAATGCCACCGGTGGTCTTATCTTGCAACAGCGAACCTCCAACATACCTGGCATCGAACCATCTGTTCCAGATTTTGACGAAGTTTTTGTTGCCGTGAAGATGTGGCGTGTATGTATAAAGAACCGATGTCGCTTTATTAACCGGAATGACCATCTGGTCGTCAATCATCACGACACGACCGGGTCCAACACCTGTTTCCGTGTATCCACGTGAGTTGAGATCCTGCAGATAGGATTCATAAATGCGTTTTGCCGCATAATGAACCTGCTTACCGAACCCTTTGAATTTTTGAATAATTGGATCTGTTTTGGAACAGGAGTCGCAGACCGCGTATCCCATTGCCCAATCGAGCTGGTCCTGTGTAGGTGAGTCATCTTCAATCAAACTTTGTTCACGCTGAAGCAACACAAGAAGAAAACGTGGATTGAGGCCAAATTCTTGCGAGGCATTCCAAATGATATCGAGCGCGCTTCGCATGACTCCATGGACGTCAGGGGTGATTAAATCGGCAAGTGCTCCGCGCGTCAGCATGATTTCAATCTCCGCTTTTGAGGAAGAATAGATGTCCAGCATCTGCTCGTCCGAAGCAAGTGCGTTTGGATCAAACCATGACTCATCTTGTTCTGTAGACTGAGCCAAAACGACTTGCGGAATTGCAAGGGACAGTAAGAGGAATAGCGAAATAAACGAAGGAAATTTGGATGACATGAATGACCGAATTATACCGTCTCTGAGAGAGATTTTACCAGCTTCTTGTCATTTCTGATCGTAATCTCGTTGTTTTTTGCCCCAATTGCCACGCGTGACCCCTCTGAAATTTCACCGGAAACGATCCGTATCGCAAGCGGATCGAGGATGAGTGTTTGAATGATCCGTTTGAGCGGGCGCGCCCCATAGGATGGATCATAACCCTTTTCCGCAATGAGACGTTTTGCCGCATCCGAAACCTCGATCGTTACTCCTTTTTGCTCTTTGAGACGATTGAAAACCTTGGTCAGTTGCAGTTCCACAATGCTCGCGATCTCTTGTTCGGAGAGGGAGTGGAACATAATGATCTCATCAATACGGTTCAAGAATTCGGGTCGGAATGAATCTCTCAAGAGCGCCATCACTTGTTCTTTGACCTCATCCTCTTGAGATGTGTGTTCACGTGCGTCTTCAAATCCCAGATGGGCGCTTACAGTGCCCGCATGTAAAATCAGATCCGACCCCAGATTACTCGTCATGATGATAATCGTGTTTTTGAAATTAACGGTCCGACCTTTTGCGTCCGTGAGTCGGCCATCATCCAAAATTTGCAGGAGCAGATTGAATATATCCGGGTGAGCTTTCTCGATTTCATCAAGGAGAATGACACTGTAGGGGCGACGGCGGACGAGTTCCGTCAGCTGTCCTCCTTCGTCATATCCGACGTATCCGGGTGGAGACCCGATGATTTTCGAGCTCGCGTGCTTTTCCATGTATTCCGACATGTCCAATCGAATCAGCGATGATTCGTCATTGAACATGAATTCGGCGAGTGCGCGTGCGAGTTCTGTTTTTCCGACGCCAGTGGGTCCAAGAAAAATAAATGAACCGATCGGGCGATTTTCTTCGCCAATCCCCGCGCGCGAGCGTCTGAGCGCATTGGCCACCGCTTGGATCGCTTCTGTTTGGCCGACCACGCGTCTGGAGAGCTCCGCTTCCATGTGGACGAGTTTTTGCATCTCGGATTCCAGCATTTTCGAAACCGGGATATGTGTCCAGCGTGCAATGACAGTTGCGACATCTTCTTCGGTCACAACTTCTTTGAGCAGTCCTCGTTCTTTTTGTAGTTTGGCAAGCGCTTCTTCGGTGGCACGAAGCTTCTTTTCTTCTCCCGGAATTTTGGCATAACGAATTTCCGCGACTTTCTCCAAGTCGCCCCGTCGTTCCTCCATTTCCGCCTGCGCGCGTAATTTTTCAATCGTGGTTTTGATTTCTTGGATTGAAGTAATTTTTTCCTTTTCGTTTTTCCAGCGACCTTCAAGTGCTCCGGCCTGTTCACGCAAATCAGCCAGCTGCTGCTCGATTTCTTTCAGACGCGCTTTCGAATGCTTATCTTCTTCCTTTGCAAGAGCCTTTTCTTCAATTTCCAGACGCATGATATCGCGCTTGTAGACATCGAGCTCTTCGGGCATGGAATCGATTTGCATCCGCAGCGCCGAGGCAGCTTCATCGATCAGGTCAACCGCTTTATCGGGAAGATGACGATCCGTGATGTAGCGCGAGGAAAGTTCGGCGGCGGACACGATGGCCGGATCGGAAATACGCACGCCGTGATGTACTTCGTACTTTTCCTTAATCCCTCGCAGGATCGCAATTGTATCGGCGGTTGTCGGTTCTTCAACCATGACGGGCTGAAAGCGTCGTTCAAGCGCAGGATCTTTCTCGATATACTTTTGGTATTCTTTAACTGTCGTTGCTCCGATGGCACGCAATTTCCCGCGCGCAAGGGCGGGTTTAAGCATATTGGACGCATCAAGCGAACCACCTTCCGTCGTTCCTGTACCGACAAGTGTGTGCAATTCATCAATAAAAAGAATCATTTTTCCAGAAGAACTTTCGATTTCTTTAATCACCGCCTTCAGTCTGTCCTCAAATTCACCACGATATTTCGTTCCAGCCACCATTGCACCCAAATCAAGTGCGACGAGCGATTTGTCGCGAAGCAATTCTGGCACGTCGCCTGAGACGATACGTTGCGCGAGGCCCTCTACGATGGCTGTTTTTCCCACTCCCGCTTCTCCAATGAGGACAGGATTGTTTTTCGTTCGACGTGAAATAACTTGCATGATACGTCGAATTTCTGCGTCGCGTCCGATGATCGGGTCCAATTCACCACGTCGTGCCGCCTCGGTTAAATCCATGCCGTATTTTTCAAGCGCTTGATAACGAGATTCCGGTTCAGGTGAATCAACGCGTTGACTTCCTCGAATGTCTTTGAGCGCGCGCATGACGGACTCTTCGTCAATTTTGTAATTTGCGAGAAGACGCTCGATTGGTTTGTTTGTCAACAAACCAAGCAAGAGATGTTCAGTTGAAATAAAATCGTCTTTAAACTCTTTGGAAACCTTGTGGGCCTGTGCAAGGACGTTTGCCATCTGCTGGCTCATGTACATCTGCGTCATGCTTCCTCCGAGCGGGGTAGGGCCGCTTGATTTAGGAAGGGTGTCCAAAATGTGGTCAATTTCATGACGAAGTTCCTCACGCATCTGAGTGATTTTATCAATCACAGGTGCCACAACGCCGTCGTCTTGTGAAAGAAGCGAGGCGAGTAGATGTATGGGTTCAAGCGCCTGTTGTCCAAGTTCAACGGCGATGTTATGTGCGCGTTGGAGCGCTTCCTGGGATTTCAATGTGAAGTTGTTTGGTAGCATAGACTGCTCATTTAGCACTCTCTAGTTTAGAGTGCTAATTTAAAATTGTCAACGCAGTTCTGTCTTCATGATACCATACGGATCGTATGGCTTACCTATTCGGAGTGAGGATCGATGAAATCTCTTCTGCTGATTTGCGCGCAACGCTCACCTCGTGGCTTCACTCACAAAAAGGGCATCTTCTTTTCACTCCTAATCCCGAATTTTTGCTTTCCGCAAAAAATGATCCCGACTTTCAAATGCTCTTGAATGCCTCTGATCTTTCCATTCCGGACGGAATAGGCCTGCGTTTTGCTGCTGCAGCGCTCACGGATACGCGACTGACACAACGTCAAACAGGTGTGGATACCCTTGAGCTTCTTGCGGAGATTTGCGAGCACAACGAGAAGCGGCTTTTGCTATTGGGCGGGCTTGATGACGTGAGTTTGGATGCGGCCGAATCATTAAAAAAACAGCGGCCCAAGCTGGATGTCATCTCGATCGATCCGGGATTTCTGCCGGGCAACCATCAGTCATTCACCATATCAGACGATCTGCTCGGAGAACTTCAGCGGCTCAGACCGGACGTAGTTGCCGTTGCACTCGGGCAGGGGAAACAGGAGCGGTGTTGTGTGGAATTAGTGAAACGGATTGCAAGCATTCGTATTGCGATCGGAGTTGGCGGGGCATTTGATACGCTTTCCGGCCGACTGCCACGCGCGCCAAAATGGATGAGAAAATTCGGTCTCGAATGGCTTTGGAGGGCCTTGATTCAGCCCAAGCGAACCCATCGCATTTTGAAAGCCTCCGTGGTCTTTCCGCTTGTGGTGATTTGGGATACACTGAGGCTTCGACGGTTCCATAAAGCATTCGTTGCCGTCATCAATGAATTGAAACAATTGGGAAAATTTTAGCGATATGAACGTCAAAACACGTTTTCCTCCCTCTCCAACCGGTTATCTGCATGTCGGCTCTCTGCGCACTGCGCTGTATAACTACTACTTCGCCAAAAAGCACGGAGGCTCATTTGTGTTGCGTGTGGAAGATACAGATCAAGCACGTTACGTTGAGGGCGCAGTGGAATCATTGATTCGTACATTGGATCGCATGGGAATTTCTTATGACGAAGGCCCGATTTTGAGGGAAGGGAAGATTGAGGAAAAGGGTTCAAACGGGCCGTATATCCAATCCGAACGCTTGACGATTTACAAAGAGCACGCACAGCGCCTGCTCGCTTCCGGTCATGCCTATTATTGTTTTTGTACAAAAGAACGACTGGAAGAGTTGCGCAGTATCCAACAGGCCGCAAAACAACCGACAAAATATGATCGCCACTGTTTGAAGATTG
>CAYMBX010000033.1:0-2504 GCA_964388785.1 uncultured Gammaproteobacteria bacterium | reverse complement strand
ATCCAACAGGCCGCAAAACAACCGACAAAATATGATCGCCACTGTTTGAAGATTGATCGCGCAGAAGCGCAGCGTCGTGTCGAGGCTGGTGAGTCACACGTCATCCGTATGTTTATTCCCGAAGGAAAAACCACGTTTCAAGATGAGGTTCGTGGATCAGTGACAATTGAAAACACGGAAATCGATGATCAGGTTCTTATGAAAGCGGATGGATTTCCAACGTATCACTTGGCGGTTGTTACGGACGATCATGCAATGGGAGTCACGCATGTGATTCGCGGGGAAGAATGGCTTTCTTCCGTTCCCAAGCACATTCTGCTTTATGAGTGGTTCGAGTTTCCACTGCCGGTCTTTGCGCACCTACCGCTTATTCTCAATCCGGACAAATCAAAATTGTCCAAGCGCCAAGGCGACGTATCTGTCGAAGACTTTCTTCAAAAAGGATATCTCGAGGAATCGCTGATTAATTTTGTGTCGCTCTTGGGATTCAATCCATCATCCGATCGTGAGATCTACACAACGGAACAATTTATTAAGGCTTTTGATTTGCGTAAAATCAACAAAAGCGGAGCTGTATTTGATGTCAACAAGCTGATGTGGATGAATGCCCAGTATATTATGGCAATGAACGGTGCCGAATTGGCCGATCGGTTAAGGCCGTTTTTAGACGGGGTGGGGGAAAGGGAACGAGGTCTGCTGGAACGAGCGTGTGAAGTGGAAAAAACACGCATGAACCTTCTCACAGACATACAGACGATCTTGCCGATGTATCAGGTACAACCCGTGTATTCCGCCGATCTCCTTGTTTGGAAAAAATCTGACAGGGAAGACGCACAACAACAGCTGCGCAACATACGAGCGTTTCTTTCTGACCTTACAGAGGACCACTTTGAAACCGTTGAATTGGTCAATCACACGATAAAAGGGTATATTGAAAGCAAGGGTTTGCAGAACGGGAATGTCCTCTGGCCGCTTCGTGTTGCACTTTCCGGTTCGGAACGTTCAGCCGGTCCACACGAGATCATGTGGGTTTTGGGCAAGGAGAAGACCCTCTCTCGCATCGACCATGCGCTACGCCTCTTATCTTAGTCTCATTTTGCTTATCGGAACCGTCCTTTCGGGAGGGGCTTTTGTGTTTGCACAAGAAAACGACGTGAACGATGTAAGTTCCGAAGAAATTCAGGTGATTAACAAGGAGATCAGTCAAAAAAAAGGCAGTATTGAGCAAATCAATAAGAAAATAGCTGAGTACAAAAAACAAATCGAAAAAAAACAGGCAGAGAAAGCTTCGCTTGCGTCAGAGCTTGAACTCTTAGACAATCGGATCGCAAAAACGGAGCTGGAAATTGCGGAAACAGAAGAAACGATCGACCTGACAAATACAGAGCTTGTGTTGCTACAAAAGCAACTTTCCGAACTGGAAAACGATTTGAATAAAAACAAACAGCTCATGGCGGGTGTTCTTCAGGAAATCCAGATAAACGATCAAGAGCTGCCCTTGAGCTTGTTCTTTGGGACGGAGTCTCTCGCGGAGTTGTTTGATGAAGTACACGCGCTTGAGGCGATAGGCCAGGATCTAAAGCAATCGCTTGATAAAATTAAGCAGGCCAAGCAGCACGTTGAGGAAAAGCAGCAGGCGCAGGAGGTGAAACGCCAACAAATGGAGGATTTACAAATTGCGCTTGAGCAGGAAAAGCTTCAACTTGAACAGGAGATTGCCGCACAGGGTCTTCTCATCGCACAAACGCAGCGTTCTGAGGATACGTTCCGTGCGTTGGTGCAGGAATTAAAGGAAGAACAAGTTTTTATCAACCAACAAATCGCTTCTCTTCAGGATGAAATTGAAGCGAAACTGAAAGCCAATGATCAAGCGGGCGATACCTCAGTTCTTTCTTGGCCCTTTGATCCAAAGAAGGGGATCTCGGCAACATACCACGATCCAACCTATCCATTTAGGCATTTGTTTGAACACTCAGGGATTGATATTCCGGCACCAACCGGCACACCCATCAAGGCAGCAGCGTCCGGATATGTTGCATGGGCGAAAAAAGGGAAGCAGTATGGAAATTATGTGATGATAATACATGCAAATGGACTTGCAACTTTATATGCCCACATGTCGCGAGTGGATGTGAAGGCTGACCAATTTGTCCCGCGTGGTACTGTGATCGGGGCAGTAGGGAGCACGGGACTATCTACCGGACCGCATTTACATTTTGAAGTTCGTAAAAACGGAATTCCAACAAATCCCATGTCATATCTGACCAGTCAATAATGTATGTCACTCGAGCTGATTCTCAAAATACTCGGATGGGTTTTTGTCCTTGCTCCTACGTTCACTTTTATCTCCGTCAGTTTCTATATGATTCGTGGGGCAGCAGATGATGATGAGACAATTAAGGCCCTTGTTTTGATTGCACTCGCCGCGTTCTTTATGGGGAGTATTCTGCTACTCCTCCTATACCTCACCGATATATTTAAGACAATTTAGAGCGTCGTACAAT
>CAYMBX010000032.1:0-12053 GCA_964388785.1 uncultured Gammaproteobacteria bacterium | reverse complement strand
TATTGGGGGTTTTGCTCAAAAAATGTTCGAACTTCGTCCAAAAAACACCGCCAAAAAGTCCTGACAGATGTCAGGACTTTTTGTAAACAAAAAAACCGAACGGTTCAATTTGTTCGGTTAGGGGGTGAGCGGAGAGGCTTCGTGGACACGGCCGCGTTGGTTGGTCGTTTTCGCGTTTCGCAGTCGCTCGTCGGCCGCTTCGAACAGTCGTTCGTAGAGGCTATCGAGTCCGGCAACGGTATCCGGCGTGATGAAATGCGTGGCCACGCCGATGGTGGCCGATTGCTGGATGCTGTTGCCGCCAACAGTGCAGGGTTGTGCCGTCAGTGTCGTCAGAAGACGCAGCGCGAGCATGGGACCGTTGTGCATGGCCGCGCTCACGCTGTCGATGATCGCATGACGGGAAGGAGTGCCGCCGGTGCTTTTGGGATCCTGATCGCGTGATCCCGTACGGTTAGGAGGAGCGAGTCCTGCCATGGTGAAGACGACGAACTCCTCGCCTCCGCGGCGAACCAGAACGTCCGCCGCGCGCGTGCGTCGCTTGAAGACACCGGCCGCCCATCGCAGCACTTCGTCACCGACCATCTGACCGTATTCTTTGTTGATTCGGCTGAAATGATCCAGATCGATCGCGAGCACGGAGACGGTTCCGTGAAACGGCATGGTGCCGAGTCGACGGATCCGTTCGCGGATCAACTCTTCGCCCGGTTCCCGAAGCAAAAGACCGGTCAACTTGTCGTGGACCTCGCGCTTGCGCATGCGCATGAGCAGCGAGCGTCCCGCAGTGGTACGGACAAACGCTTCGAGCGTTGTCCGCTCGGCCACGGACGGATAGATTCCCGTATGATCGTCCTGACCTTCGGGAAACAGCACGATGAGCTCGCCGTCTTCGGCGAACCGCATCGAAAGCGTCGATCCGGAGAATTCTTTCCCATCAGCCATCACGTCTACTCCTGTTTGGGGTTGATGGAGCACGTGTTCTACTAAAAAATCGCCCGTTTGTCAACCTCCGCCTTTTCTTTTTCTCGCTTCAGCTCCGTATCTTCTTCTGTGATGGCTTGATCGGCCAGCCGCCGTTTCACATACAGATTCATGAGAGAAAATACAACCATGCTGGAGAACACGATTGCCAGCAGGTTCAATAAAAACAAGAGAAATGAGTCGATCATGATGGTCCACTGCAGCCGAGACAATCCGATGCCCGTGACGGCGAGTGGAGGGATCAGTGCCACGGCGATCGCCACACCCGGAAGACTTGCGTTGATTTGCGGTTTGATCATGGCAAACGACGCGGCAATGCCGGCAACGATCGCCACGACCATATTCACGAAAGAAGGGTCGGTGCGCGAAATGATTTCACTATTCAACGTATCGGTCAGTCCAGCCTGTGACTGAAAAAGCAGTGCTGTCACGGCGGCAAAAGGGATAGACCATAATACCGCCTTTCCAACCGTATATGCCGATCGTAGAATCAGTTTCGGATCCGCCATCACCACGCCAAGCGAAAGGCTGAGGATTGGCGAAAGCAACGGGGCGATGAGCATGCTGCCGATGATTACGGCTGTGTTATTTAGCAGAAGTCCGAGTGTAGCCATAAGGACAGCGAGCACGGTCATGAGAAAGAAATCGTCACGCGGGGTACTTTCATCGATCAACCGTTTGATCGATTCGTTTTTGTCTTGTTCGGTCAGCGAACTGAAAAGCGTTGTGGCCATACGCGGACAATGATATAATTTCGTCACTATGTTGACAAACATCTTGATGATCGTCGGCGGTTTTTTTCTTTTAATCAAAGGTGCGGACTATCTGATTTCCGGTTCGTCTTCGCTTGCACGCAAGTTTGGCATCCCCGCACTCCTTGTTGGGCTTACCGTTGTTGCTTTCGGGACGTCCGCTCCTGAGTTGTTTGTGAATATTACGGCCGCAGTCAAAGGGACAACGGATATCGCCGTCGGGAACGTTCTTGGAAGCAACCTTGCCAACATCTTGCTTATTTTGGGCGTTTCAGCAATTTTTGCGCCACTCACACTTCAAAGCAGTACGATTTGGAAAGAAATTCCTTTTTCACTGCTTGCCGCATTGCTCGTATTAATTTTTGGGAGCGATATTCTTTTTGATGGGGCGGTTGTCAATCAGCTCGGACGTATCGATGGGATTGCGCTGCTCGCCGTATTCTGTATCTTTTTGGTGTATACGTTTGGCATTCGCCACAATGGTGAACAGCCAGAGGAGCACATCGAACAATTTGCGAATTGGAAATCGTTTCTGTTCATTGTGGGTGGCCTCGCGGCGCTCGGGATTGGTGGAAAGCTTGTAGTGGACGGTTCCACACAGGTCGCGCTTTTATTCGGAGTGAGTGCAAACTTGATTGGATTGACCATCGTTGCGCTCGGTACTTCGCTTCCTGAATTGGTCACAAGCATTACGGCTGCTCGCAAAGGGCACACGGATATCGCGATTGGTAACGTAGTTGGTTCGAATATCCTTAACATCTTTTTTGTTTTAGGTACGACGGCGATCTTGCGGCCGCTGCCGTTTGGGGATGCGAATCTCCTTGATGCGTTTGCGGTTGTCGTTGCAACGTTGCTGCTCTTTTTCACACTGTTTGTTGGGAAGATTCATGTGGTCGAACGATGGTCGGGTGTGATATTTGTCTGCCTGTATTTGGGGTTCATGGCTTTTGCAGTGATTCGGGGCTAATGCTAATGTGGGGTCATGCTCGACCCGAAGGATGAAATCAAACAGAAGATCGATATTGTCGAATTGATCGGTGAATATCTGCCGCTCAAGCCGGCCGGCACACACGGTTTCAAAGCTGTGTGTCCTTTTCATTCTGAAAAATCCCCCTCATTCCACGTCTCGAGCGACCGGCAAATTTGGCATTGTTTTGGTTGTAGCGAGGGAGGGGACTGCTTCAGTTTTGTCATGAAAATGGAGGGGATGGATTTTCCCGAGGCACTGATGCATTTGGGACAAAAAGTCGGTGTGGAAGTGCGCCGTCTCTCCACCCCGGAAAGCAATGTGAAACAGCGCATGTTGGCGATCAACGATCTCGCGGCAAAATATTATCAAAAAGTGCTGACGGAATCTTCGGGTGCCGAGCATGTCAGGCGGTACGTTCGCGAACGGGGGATTCCTCCCGAACTGATCGAACGGTTTGGGCTCGGATTTGCACCCTCCGGTTGGGACGTTCTCTCTCAGTTTCTGCTCAAGCGCGGGTATCGTGAATCGGAAATTGTTACAGCCGGACTCGGGCAAAAAAGACAGTCCGGATCCGGTGTGATCGACCGATTCCGTGAACGGCTCATGATTCCTTTGCGGGATCAGCACGGCAATACGGTCGGCTTTACCGGTCGTGTTCTTCCAACGTCTTCAGCTTCCTCAACTTCTCCAACCTCCTCCCCCAAGTACATGAATTCTCCCGAAACGCCCGTGTATCATAAAGGCGAACTCGTGTTTGGGTTGGATGTTGCCAAGCGGGCGATCAAAGAATACAAATCCGTGATTATTGTCGAAGGGAATCTTGATGTCGTTGCATCACACAAAGCAGGCGTGGAACATGTCGTGGCAAGTTCCGGTACGGCATTGACCGAGGCGCAACTTCGCTTACTCGCCCGTTATACGAAGACCCTCATTTTTTCCTTTGATCAAGATGCGGCGGGTCTTCATGCGGCCAAGCGGGGGATCAGTTTGGCACGCAACCTAGGATTTGACGTGCGTGCCCTGATTTTGCCACCGGACGCGAAAGATCCCGATGAACTGGTTCAACATAACGCACAACAATGGAAAGCACTTGTTTCCAAATCCGTGCCGATTATGGAATTTTTAATCGCACGCGTCACCGAAGGAAAAGACCTCAACAATGTTGATGATAAGCGTTTTGTTTCAGGAGAGCTTCTTCCCGCCCTTGGGGAGATTCGGGATGTGGTGGAGCAAGAACATTGGATCGCTGTCGTGTCGGATTTGCTCGGAGTGGATACAGAGCGTTTGCGGGCATCCGTTGCCCGTCCAACAGATCCGATTGAGGCTAAATCTCCTATACACGTAACGAAAGATAAGCCAAAACTCAGCAAAAAGCAGCAGGCATGGCAGCTGCTTATCGGCTTGATGATCAATCAACCCAGTCGGTATGTCGGGGTGGTGGAGGGGTTGGTGGCACGTTCAATTCCCGGTGAATCTCTCTTCGAGCTTTACAATCGTGCCAAAATCCTCTATGATTCCGCAAGAACTGCGCCTGACCAATCATTTTTTCCCCGACTCCGAGACGAATTCGAACGCGAAACGCGCGAAGACCTTCTGCGTCTTCTGCACGAAACATCCCTTCTCGCGGAAAAGACATTCGCCCAACTGTCGGAACATGAGGTGCAACAACAAATGAACAGCTTGTGTGATCTCATTGAGCGTGAGTTTTCACAACAAGCACGAAAAGAACTCGCCCGACAGATCCGCCAAGCGGAGACTGCCGGCGATCGCGAAGCCGTGCAGCGGCTGATGCAGCAATTAAATAATCGTTCATAAAACTTTCTCACGCGCGCATGCGGTGGGACGGTTTATTTGTATGGCACAAAAAAAATTCGTGAAGAAAACGACGAAAAAGAGTCCGGCGAAAAAAACCTCAGCAAAAAAGCAACTGGGTAAAAAGAAAACAATAGGAAAAGCAACCCTCGCGGCGAAGACAACCGTTCGCTATAAAAAAACCGAGCCGCCTTCCGAGCAGACACTCAATCATCTGATCGAAAAGGGAAAGCAGCGCGGGTATATCACGGAAAACGAAATATTGTTTACGTTTGCGGAAGTGGAGGATTATGTGGATTTGTTCGAGGAGTTTTTGGAGCGGATGGATCGCGTGGGCGTGCATTTTATTGAATTAAAAGAAGGAATTTTAGGGCGTCAGACTGATCGTGATGAAGTGTACGACAAGATTCGATTGACGCATGAAAAACAAAAAGGGGTGGTGATACCAGAACTCACGCAAGATTCCATCCAAATGTATTTGCGTGAGATTGGAAAGATTCCATTGTTGACGAGCGAACAGGAAATCGGCCTCGCAAAACGGAAAGAGCGCAATGAAAAAGAGGCGGAGCGCCGTTTGATTGAGGCGAACTTGCGATTGGTGGTTTCGATCGCCAAAAAATTTGTCGGAAAACAAATGTCACTCTTGGATTTGATTCAAGAAGGAAATATCGGGTTGTTCCGGGCGGTTAAAAAATTTGAGTATCGAAAAGGCTATAAATTTTCGACATATGCAACGTGGTGGATCCGTCAAGCGATCACACGTGCGCTCGCCGACCAGTCGCGTACTATTCGCATTCCCGTGCACATGGTGGAGACGATCAACCGGTTCCAGCAGATCGAACGGCAGTTGATCCAGGATTTGGGACGTGAACCATTGCCGGAAGAAATCGCGGCGGAAATGGGAGAGACAGTTGCGAAGGTTCGGCATATCCGAAAAATTTCACAAGATACGGTTTCGCTCGAGACATCGGTGGGAGATGATGATGAGGATTCCAAGCTCGAAGACTTTTTGGAAGACACCAAGACGATTTCTCCGGATCGGCAGGCTGCCCGCGAGCTCTTGCGCGATTATGTGCAGATTGCGATGGATGGTCTGACGCCGCGCGAACAGAAAATTCTTGAAATGCGGTTTGGACTCACAGATGGAGTGTCACACACACTGGAAGAAGTCGGTCGAGAGTTTGATGTTACTCGTGAGCGTATTCGACAAATTGAAGCCAAGGCGCTTGAGAAGATTCAGGCAAGTCCGTTGATTGAAAAATTGAGAGATTATTAGAAGAGAGAAGAAAAGACCGTTCCCGAGAGGGGGCGGTTTTTGTATTGACACAAAGAGTTTTATGAGATAATTTATGTGCTCTCTCACGAAGGAGGAATAGAGAGATGAACAGCAAGTTTTGGCCCGCGGTTGTGGGGATCACGGCGGCGGCGTCGATTCTCTACTGGGAGTATCGCGGTCGCCACATGGCTCAACCCGAAACGATCGTGGTCGTCGTGCCCGAGCGCGAGCCGGCCCAGGACGCAGTCTCTCAACCGAGCGTCCCTGCGCGGAAGGCGGCATGTCAGCCGAACCACGGCTTCGACGATCGTACACTTGGCGAGATCTATCTGCTCGCTAGTGTGGGCCGGGCATACAACGACGAGCGCGCACTCATCATCGCGGACGGGCTTCTCCCGATCCCGCCACACGACGTGCTGGACGAGGGGATTCGTCTGCTTCAACGCGCCGGCATGGATGCGGTGGGAATTATCGAAACGCTCGGCGTGATTGCCAGCGCGGCCCGACAAGACGGCGACCTGGCGATGGCCGATCTCATTGATCGTCACGCGCTGCTTCTACTCATGAGCGCGGCGCCAGAGCAAGCACACAATCCGTCCCGTACCGCCGACGACCTCTACTGACCGACTTTTTGCGGTCGGTTTTTATTTACCACGATTTAAGCTCCAAAGTGCCTCTTGGCTTGCTTGCAACGATTGATCTATAGTTACAATATACTCAGTGCAAGGTCGAACAATATGGACATAACACAAAAGGAGGTCGCGGATGCCCAACATGACCCGGAAGCATTCGGGCGGTTATACGACGCGTATTACCAGCCCGTTTTCGGGTTTATGTACAGTCGAACGGGCAATGCCGAACTCGCAAAAGACCTCACAAGTGAAACGTTTTTTCAGGCACTGAAGAATCTGCATCGATATCGTCCGAAAAAAGGGGCAACATTTAAGTCATGGCTGTTTGCCATCGCGGTCGCGCAAATCGGAAATTATTACCGACAGCGCGCAAAAATGTTCGAGCTGACCATTGAGGAAGCGCCGGAAATCGTCGGTCATGATGATTTTCAACCGGATCTCGCCTATCAAATGGGAGAAGATGCACAAGAATTGGAAGATAAAATCGCCTTGTTGCGTCGAAGTATGAAACAACTTAATCAAAAGCAACACAATATTTTAACCCTGCGATTTTTTTCAAAAATGACCATCCCCGAAATCGCTTCCGCACTGAATATGAAAGAAGGAACGGTCAAATCGCATATCCATCGCGCGCTGAAAAAATTGCAAACACTTATTACGGAACAGCTTTTGCCAACCTCTGGAGATCCCTCGCTTGCGCTCGGGATGACAGAAAAAAACAGCTCAAATTCCACGTATGCCCTCTCCCTTAAAAATTGAAGATATGCTCGCGCACATCGGATCGGTCGAAGTACCGGAAGACCCCGTCCATCGCTACGAACTCAGACGGGAACTTTTGTGTTCACGGTATTTTGAAGAACATTGCGTGCGGCAACAGCGTTGGAATCGTTTGGCTACGTTTACCGCTCCGCTTTTGACAGGGGGTGTTCTGGTCGTTGTTTTTACGCTTGTCGGCTCTTCAATGGTCGAGATGCCATCGCCCACTCCCACCGTTCACGCTCCTGCGGCGGTTGCTCAAATCGCCTCAACTGATGAGGAACTGAAAACACAAAATGAGTACATGGATACGCGTGAGTCGGTTCCTGTGTATGATGTCATCAAGTTCGTTCCGGTCCAGGCGGCAAATTACGTCTTCATGAGATAAATAAAAACGATCCCGGAAAGGGATCGTTTTTCTAACTCCACAGGACTATATTTGGCTCGCGACAGTCGTGTCCCGAGCTGAGCTCGGTCACTACCCGTGACGGACCTTTCAGGTTGACCGAAATGCCGCCCTGGTTTGCTTCCGTCCCGCCGAAGGCGCAGACGAACCGCGGGGTTCTCACATGGTCGCCGCAGCGATCATGGTTCCAAACCCGTAAGCCAATGTTTGCCCAAATTAGTGCATCTGTGGAGCTATAATTAGCGTAACACACGAGAAGTCAAAATAAAAGACCGTCCTGTTGGACGATCAGAGGTGATGCTGGACGTATTCGGTGGCGATCACGTTGCGTGCCACTGTGCTGCTCTCGAAGCCGCCCATCGTGTGAACTTCGTGGTAAAGATTCTGCACGAGCCGGAGGATTCGGTTGACGGCTTCGTCGTATACCACCGCAGGTGCGGGCGCGATGAAGCTCCAGGGAGGCATGAATTGCGCCGTATACCGTGTGGTGGGCTGTTCTTGGATCGCCTCACGCACAAGCATCGGCAGACGCGTGCGTACCAGCCACTCGAGCTGACTTCGCGGCTCTTCCCACTCCGGTCCTTGCATGAAGTGCAGGATGTCCGGGAGCAGATCTTGTGCCTCCGCGGCGTCCAACCGCTTGCCCAGTCGACGTTCGATCAAAGCGATGACACCCAGAAATGCCAGGATACCAAGCAGAAGCAGAAATTCACCCATGGCGATCCTCCTCGTCCAGGGGACGAAATCTACATGCTCACGTGCGTTTTGTCAAGACATTCTCCTCTTCCAATTTTTTTCGTTTAGCGTCAGCTCCGCGGTTGTATCCACCTGTTTTTCCGTCCGACCGAATGACGCGGTGGCAGGGAATAGAGGGATCAAAATTAGTGTTCAAGATGTTGCCGACGGCTCGAAAGGCGTTTGGATTTCCAGCTGCTGCCGCGACCTGTTTGTACGTCATGGTTTTGCCTTTCGGGATTGTACGGACCACATCGAACACGCGTTGTGTGAAGTCGGATCTCATAAGGTAATGAACGTTGATTGTTTGCGGATGAATCCCTCGCGCACCATGCGGTCCAGTATGGAATGTAGCCAGGCTTCGTCCTTTGTGTGATCGAAGGTTGGATCGATAAGTGGACCAAGTGTATCGATTCGAACCCGCGCATTCTCCCTGACTGCCTTTAGAATTTTTCCACGATAAATGCGATCAGGAAACGGTTTGTTGCGGTGATGACGTTCTCGTGTTTTTTGATTCATTTGTTTTGGAATACGAACGCGCCCCGCCAAAAATTTTGCTGCTGTTTTGCACTCGTCGCGCAAAGGACATTCCCGACAATCTGGAACTTTTTTACAGATCAAGGTGGCGAGGTCAAAAAGCGCTTGAGGCACGTCGGCATAGCGTCCCCGCTTTGGGAGCAAGTCGTCGATTTTTTTGCCGATACGCGGATCGTGGGTGAGTTGAGGGTAGGGAACACCAAGGAAAAAACGGCCAAGCACGCGTCGGATATTCGTGTCGATCGGCATTGTGCGTTCGTTCATGGCAAATACACTCACCGCCGCCGCGGTATACGTGCCGATGCCTTTGAGTGCACGCCATTCTTGTTCTGTTTTCGGCACGCCGTGTTGGGTGATCATACGTGCGATGTCCCGCAACATGAGGGCTCGGCGGTTGTATCCGAGACCTGCCCAGGCGCGAATGACTTCTTCGTTCGTTGCCTGAGCAAGTTGTTTCCAGGTTGGATACTGTTTCAACCACCGTGCATAAAAAATCAACACACGGTCCACTTGTGTCTGTTGGAGCATCAATTCGCTGACGAGGATCTTGTAGGGGTTGTGCGTGTGCCTCCAAGGCAAATCGCGTCCGTGACGATCGTACCACGCAAGCAATTTTTTTGAGGCCGAACTCACACCCAGGTGGTTAATTCTTCAACGACTTGCGCAAACCACTGTTTCCAGGTGAGACGCATTTTGGCGCCGCAATGACGGCAGGTACGTTCTCGTTTGTACGGTTTCAAAATGGACCAGGTAAAAAGCGCCCCGCGTTTTCCACACTCGGGACACATTGGATCGAACGTTTCGATGAATTTGTTTTCCTCTTTTTTCTCCATAATATTAGTGTGGAAAAGATGAAGTCACACCCCGCCAGACAAGGACCTCTCGATCGAGAGCTCGCAGATCGGGAGGATCCTTGTCCACCCATCGTTGGTCTGATAATCACCTCTCATTTTCACCCGTTTACTTTAGCCCCTTGACACACAATTGCAAGTCGGTTCTAAGCCGCGGTATCATACCACCACTAAATCATAATTGTCTGAAAACACATATGGTGTTTCCATTCAGTTTCGTCATGGGTGATGAAGACGAGGACATGGACGATGACATGGGTATGGGAAGCGACGACGAGGATGCGGACGAAGAGGAAGGTGGTGATGATTCATCCGACGACGAAGGTGGCGAAGATTGGTAAATGGGAACAGGCCTTTACGGCCTGTTTTCTTTCTGGGATCGGTTGACGAGATCACATTTTTTGCTATATCGTATCTTGCACCGCGCGGAGGTTAGCAATGATTTGGAGACGCATTCGAAAGATCAACCGGTGGCAGAGCAACCGGAAGTTTTCCCTGGTCCACGGGCTCACACAGTGGCAGGCACAGCCGCTGTCCCGTTGGCTGACCGGGAATCAGTTGACCGTCATCGGGTTTCTCCTCTGTCTCCCGATGACGATGCTGTATCTGCTCGACTTCTACTGGGGTGCATCCATGCTGCTCCTGGTGAGCGCCTGGACCGACTGGATGGATGGCGCGGTTGCGCACATTCACCAAGGGTTGCGACCTGCGATGTCGCTCGAAGAGGAACGGCGACTCGGGGTCATGGCGCGGATCAACTATCGCGGCGTGACCCACCTGGGTAAGTCGCTCGATCCCTTCACGGACAAGGTGCGCTTCTTCTGCACTTTGTATCCGCTCGGATGGGGCGTGGTGAGCGGCTGGCTCATCATCGCACTCACGGTCGTCGCCATCGCACTCACGGTTGTTCGCCCCGTCAAGCGCTGGTACGGGATGGGAGACGGACGCTCCAACCGATTCGGCAAGATCAAGGTCTGGGCCGAGTACGTGGCGATCACGTTCCTCGTCCTGGCTCCCACAAGTCAGTGGCTGCTCAATACCACGTTCGTCGTGGCGTTGATCCTCGGTCTGTTCTCGCTCGGTGGTCACCTGATTTCGGGCGCGTGGGAGCTGCGTCAGCGTCGCCTTGCCGCTCGCAAGGAGCGCCGAAGAGCCCCTTCCGCACCACCCGGACTCGATCTGGACTTCTAGCCTCACGTTCATCGCGAGGCTCTTTTTTAAACAGACAAAAAATCGCGCCTAGCGCGATGAAGAGATGACGAGTTGCATGTTGTCTTTGGCGACGATGATATCGCCCAAGAACCCGGATTCGCGGCAGTTCCGCACCATCTCGGCGTCCGAATCGTGACCGGAGTAGTGCGTGAGCACTAGTCGTTTCGCCCCGACTCTGCCCGCGATGTCTCCGGCCTGGCGCGGGTTAAGGTGACCATATCCTGTCGCCGTGAGCTCGTCTCCCACACGCGCCGACGTGTCGCAGATGAAGAGGTCAGCGCCTTCCGCCGCTTGTAGAATGCCGGAGCACATTCCTGTGTCACCGGAGTAGCTGATGGTCGGTCCATTCTCGATCTCGAGACGCAGCGCGACCGCGTCGCATTTGCCGTGGCCGTGATGCACCGGGTATGCGACAAGGAGATCGCCGCTTGGAAGGAGATGTTCGGTTTGATCCCCTCCGACGAAGTTGAGTGCTCCGCTCGGATCATGCCAGAATGGAGTGAGGCCACTCACGTTCAGAGTCGGGAAGGGAAGGCCCGGCTTGTCCCGCTCCTCGAAGTGGAGTCTGAGCAGATCATCGAGTCCCTTGACGATGCGTCTGGGAAGAAAGAGCTGCAGCTTCTGAGATGCACGTGCGTCTCGTTGCACTTGCGGTCGAGAGAGGAAAGCACAGTACATGGACTGCAGAAACTGAGGGAGCGCGAAGTGATCGGGGTGTGCGTGACTCACCGCGACATTTTGGATGTCGTCCGGTGCCACACCGATGTCCTCGAGCCGCTCGGCGATTCCGGATGAGACGTCGAGTAGCAGATGTTGCTGTTCCCATCTGACAAGAAAGCCTGGATGCGCACGCCGTCGCATGCCACGTGCGGGAAAGCACGTTCCGGAACCCAGAATGTCTACGGTCACGTCTGCCATGTTGGTCTCCTTTTTCGGCAGAGGAAAAACAAAATAGCTCTTTGAACGCCTCTTGTCAATCACGAATGGCATTGTTATAATCCCGTTCGTCCTTTGAAAAATAAACGTTCGGGGGTAGCTCAGTGGCAGAGCAGTTGGCTGTTAACCAATTGGTCGAGGGTTCGAATCCCTCCCCCCGAGCCATGAGAAGGCGTGTGAGGTGACCCACATGCCTT
>CAYMBX010000031.1:0-12760 GCA_964388785.1 uncultured Gammaproteobacteria bacterium | reverse complement strand
GTGAAATCAAGAATTTCGAGTGCTTCAACCGTTTCCCCTTCAACAGTCAACAGAAGAAGCATGGCTGTCTTTGCCTCAACAATCGCTCCATTGCTTGCCACCAGATCGGTTGGCGACTCTGAAACCGTGATTGCCCCATAGTAGCTTCCGGCGACAACATCGGATGGCACCGCAATTTCAAACGGGACATCTCCTTTACTATTTGCCGGCACACGCACCTCAGACATCGGCAATACGATCCATTCCGGAAGTCCCGTATGATCTTCTTCGTACGGAATAAACTTCGGACCGGTTCCGTCTTCCGTCGGTTCAAACTTCATCACACCCAGAAAATACGTCTTCTCGCTTTGACTCGCATTAATGATCGTCAGCGCGTTTGTGAGAACCTGACCGCGATTCGCCGACACTTCCAACACGGACGGAGAAAGCGAAGCCGCCTGCACACCAATCGGGAGAAGGAGAAGCGTTGCAAAAAGATAGATAAAGCGTCGTCCCATACTAGAAATTTCCAGATGCGATGAATGTGATCGTATTGCTATAGGTTAAGGCGGACGTACTGGTCGATGCAGCCAGCTTAAACACCACAAATGATCTGTCGTAAAACGCGAACGTGCTGCGTGTGACCAAATCCTGATTCACCGATGTAATCGCGGTGTCTTGTGTGTCAAACGTTGAGCCGGCTAACGAGGAATCCGAGGAACGTGCTCCAAACTCCTCTGAACCAGCCGTGACTTCCCCGTCACTGACATCGTCGATTACTTCTGAGCCGTTTCTTAAATTTCCGTCTTCAACCACTTGGATAACGTATCCGTTGTCATTATCGACCGTCACCTCAAACCCGATAATTCCGGTCGCAACCGTTTGTTCATCCACACTTTCCAGCACAAGAGCTGAACTCGTAAGTGGATAGAGATAGTCTCCCGATCCATCAATTGATGGAGAAGACGTTCCGGTTACAATCCTGTCGAAGACCACTGTTGTAGCTGTGAGCGAGGAGATTTTACCAATACCCACAACCTGAGAAGCACCGCGATCTTGAACGATCGCCGCATATTCCCCGACGGAGAGTCCTGTCGTTGAGGAAACGGTTAGTGTATTTGAAGCAAGAGACAACGCGCTTTTTTCGGATGCAGAATCCTGGCTGTAAAGATCGAAAGAGATAATTTGATCAAAGACTCCGGCACGATACCCATCTGCGACCTGATAGGTTGTACTGCTTGCAGCGCTACCATCGATCCCCGAAACACTATCCCTGAGCAGGTAACTGGCTGAACCGGACTGATCAGAACCACCGGTGCTGACCGTGTCCCACCTGATCTGATAGCTTGTAGAGGTCATGGCAGCGCTTACGAACTGCGCATATACAAAAACCCCCACAGCTGCAAAGGTTGCCAGAAGTCTTTTCATAAAAGTCTCCTTTACGTATATATAGTATCATGAATACAAATTGTCGTCAATCCATTTTTTATCTAATTTTAGCTAAAAAGTTGTCCACTTTCTTGAAAATTTCTCCCTGACTCTTATCAATTTGCGCTTTTATTAATGAAATTGACATGACTTATCCACAATCACCTATTTTGTGAACACTAGTGTAAACAAAAAGTCTAGTCTCGTATAAATTTTATGGACTCAAGCAAACCCCACATACCTCACAGAACGAACAGGATTCCAACTTCTCTTCTATCTGATCGGAATATTCAAACATTCACACCCAAACATAAACACCCAGCCAGGACTGGGTGTTTATGTGGTGGACCTGAGGGGAGTCGAACCCCTGACCTTCGCAATGCGAATGCGACGCTCTACCAACTGAGCTACAGGCCCTTGTTGCACTTCTTTCAAATTGTTTCACGTGAAACAATTTCAGTTTCTCATGAAGTCTGTCTGAATGTTTCACGTGAAACATTTATCTCCACACTTTCATCGTCGCCAAACAATTCATCATCCCAGTACTTAATGAAGTCAGGGACAATTTTCCAAACTCTTGAACCGAATTCATTCGTTGCAATCCATTCAGGCGTAATCCGTTTTGCAAATTCTGGAAATTCTGAATTATGAAGTTGTATAGCCTTTCTGATTTCATCAGAGTCAACCACCTGAGTGCATGACCCGGTTGCCTGAACGGCTTTTCGATCAACATGATTCTTTGGATCAAACCAGGCCACCGAAATAGCAACGGTTGAATTTTCAATAATCATTTGACTATGACGAGTGGACTCAGGACTGATGAAGTACAAAGTCGCCGAATCATCTGACACAAAGTACACGTTAGCTATCCATGCGCCGGCAGAATCAGCTGTGGCAATAGCAAGTAACTTCTGAGACTGCAGAAATTTAATCACTGAATCCATATGTATCGGCTGGTGCCCTCGGGAGGAGTCGAACCTCCATCCCCAGCTTAGGACGCTGTTGCTCTATCCATTGAGCTACGAGGACATGTGTCGTAAAATGAAACTATTTATCTGCTATAATGGATTCCTATGACTCCAGAACTGCTCCTTATTATAGCAGTGATCGTCCTTGTGCTCATTGTGGTCTATTTGGCTGTTAAACAACGCCCATCTCCAACAAACCCACAAAGCGAGAGCTATCTTCAATTGCTCAATGATCTTCGCCGCGAGCTGCAGGATACAACGAACTCACAAAGAAGGGAAGTCCAAGAGAAACTCGATCTCATGCATGAGCGTCTGATGCAGAATATGACGGAGTCGTCTTCGACCTTGCAAAAGCACTTTCATCAGACCATGTCGGTTTTCAAAGATGTGAATGAGCGACTATTCACACTCGACACAACCAATAAGCAAATTCTGAACTTCTCGGAACAACTCAAAAGTATCGAACACATTTTAAAAAATCCGAAACAACGAGGAATTCTTGGAGAATACTGGTTGGAAGCGCTGCTTAATCAGGTTCTTCCATCCGGGCACTATCAGATGCAATACCAACTCGGCACAGATCCTTCCACGGGTCAGAGACTGATTCCCGATGCTGTGATCAAAATCCGAGAAATGTTGATACCAATTGACGCAAAATTTTCGTTAGAAAACTACAACAGAATTGTGCAAGAAACAGATGCACAAAGAAGGGAAGAGCTGGAAAAGCAATTTAAATCTGATGTGAAAACGCGTATCGATGAGACGTCGAAGTACATTCAGCCTGAAATGGGGACATCCAATTTTGCCTTCATGTTCGTCCCAGCGGAAGGGGTATACCACAATCTCATCAATGCCGACGTTGGAGCCGTTAAAATCAACACACGCAACTTAATTGAGTACGGCTTCGAGAAAGGCGTCATGATCGTCTCGCCCACTTCATTTTTTGCTTATCTTCAGACGGTTATTCTGGGCCTCAAGGCTCTGCAAATTGAAGACTCTGTCAAAGATATTCAAAAACAAACAGAGCAACTCATGAGACACATGAAAGCCTACGAAGACCACCACAACCGACTGGGCAAACACCTTGAAACAACTGTTCGTGCCTATACCGCATCTTCAAAAGAACTCAAAAAAATTGATAAGGATGTCTACAAAATCACGGAAGGGTCTGCCGGGAAGCAAATGGAACCCGTGGAAATCGATCTGATCGTTGAGGCCGAGGATTGAGCCAGATATTGACATTTTTTCATACTCAACTATACTATCCGCGTTCAACTATATGCCAAATCTCGCAAACGCCAAAAAGGCGCTCCGACAAAGCAAAAAGCGGGCTGAGCGTAATAAGCTCATCCAAGCGGAAATCAAGTCACTGCGTGTGAAGCTGCGAAAAGCCATCACGGGAAAACAGCTTGAAGAAGCCAAAGAAATTGCTCGTCTGGTCGGCAAAAAGCTCGACAAAGCGCAAGGAAAAAGCATCTTCAAAAAAAATACGGTCGCACGCTACAAATCGCGACTGATGAAGAAACTCAACGCGCTCACCAAGAGTTAAAAAACACCCCTACGGGGGTGTTTTTCGATAATGAAATGTCGAAAATCAACGCAAAAGCGAGTCCGCGATCAGATCTGTGGCAAGCATCGCATTGATACGCCCCGACTTCAGGTCTCGATCAAATTGAAACAGCATTTCATGAGCCCGTTTTAAGTCTTCAAACGAAAACAGTCTCGCTTGTTCGAGTGCCTTTTGCGCCACAAACGGATGGACATCGATGCGCGCGGCGATCTCTTGTTTGGATGTACGCGGATGTTCGTCAAGACACGCACGCACGCCTATTAGAATACGGATTTGTCGACCAAGCATGGTCAAAAGATAATGATCATCACTGCCCGCAAGGCGTTCTTGTTCGAGCAACGTGAGCGTGCGCTCACGTTGCTTTTTTGAAAGCGCATCCATCAATTCGAAAATTTTACTCTCAAACGAAGCACGCACAAGTTCATCAACCATGCTAGAACTTATACGTGTATGGTTTGCATAGGCAATCAGCTTTTCGATCTCCTGATGCATCTGCCACAAATCCGGACCAACACGCACCACGAGCTCGGACAACGCTGCCGGCTCGATCATGGCCCCACGTGCCGCAATACGCTGCGTCACCCACTTGGTCAGTGCCGCGCCCTCCAATTTCGGAAAGGTGTATTTGTGAACCTCTCCCAATGCGGCGATCTCTTTAAATAGTTTCTTTTTTTCAAGTGATGCGGTAGGACCGAATTCAACCAAAAGCACGATGGTAGTTTCCGGCATGCGTGAAAATCCTTCAAGCCAGAGCGTTTCGTCGCCCTTTTTCAACTGATCAAACAGCCCCGTGATAATCACCATCCGTTTGGATCCCAAAAATGGATATGAGCAGATGGACTGCAGTGCATCTGCAATTTCGATTTTTGCTGAATCTTTGTTCGGAAACTGTGCGACGTTCATCCCGGATGGATCAAACTTCTCCAGAAATGCATCTTTCATCTGGATCATTTTCTCCTGTGCACGGAATCCATCATCGCCATAGATCAAAATAAGCATAGCGACTTGATTGTAGTGCAAGAATCACACGTTGACAAAACCGAAAAAAATGCCTACGATGGATTTTTCGAAAGCGAGACTTCTGTAAGAATCTAAGCGGAATAACGTCTCCTTATGCCGGGTATGAACCCTCAAAAAATCGAAAAGCAATTCTTGGACGCATACGACCAATATGCAGATGCCATTTATCGCTATTGTTTTTTTCGAGTGCGCAACAGCAAGGCTGTTGCCGAAGACTTGGTCCAAGAAACGTTCACAAAATCATGGCAATACCTCTGTGAAGGCAACGAGGTGAGAAACCTGAGAGCCTTTCTCTACCAAACGGCAAGGAACCTGATCATTGACCGTCAAAGAAGGAAAGAAACCGGCAATACCTCTTTGGACTCATTAAAAGAAGCCGGATTTGACCCAAAAGGACACGAAGCCCAAACGATTGAACTGGAAGTAGAGTGCGGACGCCTGCAGGAAATGATGGATCAAATGGATGAGCATGATCGTGACTTGCTCGTGCTCCGTTTTGTGGAAGGATACGGCCCGAAAGAAATTGCCGAAATTTTGGGAGAAACACCTAATGCCATTTCCGTCAGAATTCATCGCGCCAAAAAAATGCTCAAACAAAAGTATGTTTCGAATGAACTCCCCGTTTAAACAGATAAAGAAGCTGCGAATGAACGCGAACGCCAAAGAGGCGATTCGCGATCGTTTAATTTTAGCGATGAATCTTTCTAAAGAGGAAAGAATGGGGCAGGAAACTCGTCCTCTAGGACAGAAGCGGTTCCATCTGCTTCCGTTACTCACCCTAAATGGAAAACTTCCTATGCCCGTTATTGCAGTCATTATGGCCCTTATGCTCGGAACCGGAACGACATTTGCGGCCGAGAATGCCCTCCCAGGAGAAGTTCTTTATCCGGTAAAAATTCACGTGAATGAAGAAATCCGCGAAGCGCTTGCGATGCGTGCGGAACAAAAGGCCGAATGGGAACTTGAGCGTGCACATCGACGTGCACAAGAGGCACTGAAAGCTCAAGAGCAAGGAAAACTCGACGAAGCACTGCGCAAACGTATGATTGAGCGTATGCGCGAACATGAAGCCAATTCAGCCGCTCTGACGGAAGAGGTGGAAACAAAGGGGAATTTGCAAGCAGCCGCGCATTTGCGCGAACGTATGGAAGCCTTTCTTGAATCGGAAATCAACGTTCTTGAGGACGTAGGGGTTAGTGATGAAGAGCTTGCGGCAGCAAAGGCCCGACGCGAAGCCTATCTCAAGGAACAGCAAGAAAAATATCAGGCCCAGCTTGAGCGACGCCGCGAAGTTCTTCAAGATCAGCAAGAAACGTACGAAGCACAGCTTGAACGCCGACGGGAATCTCTCCTGGAGGAACAAGAGAAAAAACAAAATTTGTTGGAACGCCGACGTGAAGTCCTTCAGGAGCAACAAGAAAAATATCAGGCCCAGCTTGAGCGACGCCGCGAAGTTCTTCAAGATCAGCAAGAAACGTACGAAGCACAGCTTGAACGCCGACACAATTTTCTTCAGAGCTTAAAGGAACTCTTTACCGGAGAAACACAAACGGAAGCAGAAGCTGAAATCGAAGTTGAAGTTGAGGCCGAAGCCGAGAGCACCGAGGATGCAAATGTAAACGCGACGGCTGAAACGAATGTGGACACAGTTGTGGAAACAGGCACGTCAATTCTCCAATAAAAAACACCGGGGGTCAACGAGACCTCCGGTGTTTTGTTTTAGATTGTTTCCATCTCTCCCCAATTTTTTCCAACCTCCACATCAACGACAAGCGGAACCGCAAATGTCGCGACCCCCTCCATGAGCTGCTTAATTCCACGTGCAGCCGTCTCCACATGCGTGTGATCAACTTCGAGCACGAGTTCGTCATGTACTTGCAGTAAGAGGGCAATCGGCAACTGCGTCTGCTGAATCCATCCATCCACCGCAAGCATCGCCTTTTTCATGAGATCAGCCGCGGTTCCTTGTACCGGCATATTAATCGCCATACGCTCAGCCTGTGCAACAAGCATTTGTACGCCGGAATTGATTTCGGGAAAATAACGTCTGCGTCCGAACAACGTCTCCACATATCCGTCTTCATGCGCCTTTCGCTTTGTCTCATCCAAATACTGTTTGATCGCATGATGGATTTCAAAATAACGTTCGATGAATATCTTCGCCTCACCCAAAGAAAGTCCGGTCGAGCGAGAAAGGGAACGCGATCCCATCCCATATAAAATACCGAAGTTGATGGCTTTGGCCGCTCGCCGCTGTTCTTTTGTCACTTCAGATTCTGCAACATCCCATACGTCCGCAGCCGTGCGCGTGTGAATATCGGCCCCGGACTGAAATGCATCAATAAACGGTTTGTCATTGGCGATGATGGCGGCAAGGCGAAGCTCGATCTGTGAATAGTCTGCGGCAATGAGTCGTTTGCCACGAGGTGCGACAAACGCCTTGCGAATTTCGCGGCCCAACTCGGTTTTAATCGGAATGTTTTGCAAATTTGGATCCGATGAGGAAAGCCTCCCGGTCGCGGCAACCGTTTGATTATACGTCGTATGCACGCGGCCGTTTGCGTCAACCAGTTTCGGCAACGTCTCCACATATGTCGATTGAAGTTTTGCAAGCTCACGATGTTCTGAAATCAGGGGAATAACTTCGTGCTGATCCCACAATTTTTCTAGTTCGGAAGCGGCCGTCGAAAATCCGGTCTTTGTTTTTTTAATTCCTTTGGTCGTGAGCTTTAATTTTTCAAACAACACTTGTGCGAGTTGAATCGGCGAATTCACATTGATCTCTTCACCGGCAATCGCACGAATCTGTTTCTCAAGCGTCCGAATCCGAGCCTGCACATCATGTGAAAAATGACTGAGTGCGTCCGTGTCCAGTAAAACACCTACCGTTTCCATGCGAAACAAAACGGGAACGAGCGGAAGCTCTATCTCTTCGAAAATTGAACGCGCACCCGTTTTCTCAAGCGACGCATTGAGCACCTCACATAATTTCGGAAGGTATGACACAACCGTTCCAAGCTGTTCATAATCTTTTTGTGATGCAAATGCCTCAGGAAGTGGGTTCACTTTTATGTGGAGATATGCGGAAAGAAGAGAGGGGAGATCGTACGATCGCGCACTCGAATTCAATACATACGCGCCAAGCAGCGTATCGAAACAGTTATGGAGAGAACCGGAAAGTTGATGAAACAATCGTTTGAGATCATGCGTGACAAGCTGGTCGAACCGGACCATTGCATCTCGCAACACTGCTAGGTGTTTCTCACTTGGATTTGGAATAACGATTGTGGAATTCCCATCGCTGACGGCAAGAGCCGCCATGGTTGCTCCAAACAAATCCGGTTGCTGATCTGCGATCAGAAGCGCAATAACACCCTGATGCTCTGCCATAGTTTCCAGGGTCGCAGCCAACTCTTTCTCATCTCGAACCACACTCATTCGGCTCGAAGTTTTCATGATCGTCTTTTTTGTCTCACCTGCTTCTCTTTGATGTTTTCTTAGCAACGTCTTGAACTCGAGTTTTTGATACTGATCAAGCACGGAATCCCAATTCGGTTCTCTTGTTTTTGCGCGGGCGAATGAAAAGTCAAGCTTCACATCGCGTACGATCGAAACAAGTTCACGTGCCTCCCGGGCAACTTCTTCATTTCCTTTTAACTTTTTTGCAACTTTTTCTTCAATGGTTCCCTCTGCGAGCGCATGCAAAATTCCTTCAACAGTTCCGTATGTTTTCACAAGGATCGTCGCGGTTTTTTCTCCAATTCCCGAAACACCCGGGATGTTGTCAGACGCGTCTCCGCGCAACGCTTTATAATCGATCAGTTGTGATGGGGAGAGACCGTAACGTTCTTGAACAGCCTTCTCATCGTAACGTTTTGTTTCTGAAATTCCTTTTTGAAAAAAGACAACATGTGTCTTTTCGGACACAAGTTGAAGTGCATCCAAATCACCGGTCACAATCAGCGTCTGATATCCTTTCTTGTCCGCCTGCGCACTCAACGTTCCGATAATGTCATCGGCTTCGTAGCCAACCGCATCAAGTGAGGGAATATGAAAAGCCTCGAGCAGATCTTGGATCAAAGGAATCTGGTCGTAAAGTTCTTGTTCTTTTTTCGCGCGTGTTGCTTTATAGGCCGCGAACTTTTCGTGCCGAAATGTTTTGCCAGGGAGGTCCCACGCAACCGCCATGTAATCCGGCTCGTACTGCTCGCGCATTTTTTCGACCACCATGGCGAATCCGTACGCCGCATTCACTACCAAACCCTCTTTGGTCGTGAGCGGCGGAAGCGCGTGCCACGCGCGATGGAGCAACGCGTTACCGTCTAAAATAAGAAAAGTGGGGGAAATTTTCGTCACATGCCCAGAGTGTATCACGGGCGATCAGCCTTGTCCCAAATCAGATCAAAAAGTGTTTGATAGGTCACCGCGACGTCACCTGAGGTCAGAAGAATCATGGTGTTCTCACGTCGAGTCGTAATAAAGGCGACGAAACCGGCAAAAATGATAACCGTCGCCGGCAAAACAGTTCCTTCGGGAAGAAAGCGTGATTCACGTAGTTCCTCCGTATCCTTTTCGACAATCTTTCGCGCATCACGACACAAAGGGATGAGCTGCTTACTTCGTATACCCCGCTCGATCCGCTCCGCGATCACCTGTTTGACCAAATACGGTTCTTTCACATACTCAAGCAGACCCACACCAGTGGTAATAAGTCGATACTCGCTCACGCCCGAGCGCAACATCTGCTTCCAAAGACGCTTAAAGCCATCACTTCCCTCATATATTGTCACCCCCGATCCTTGTGCGGCCGTTTGTTTGAGTGTTTCAAGAACCGGAAGAGACTTTTCAAAAAGGATTTGACGCTCTTGCATGATCCGCTCAAGCGCGTCCGGCGGCTCGGCCGTATACACCGTCGTCTTCTTTATTTTTCCGTGACGAAACACACCCTGATGACACAACCGCTCCAAAATGGGGTAGAGCGTCGTGCGCGCAAGTTCGGTGCGGCGCGCAAGGTCCAGGACGCTTGAAGGACCAAGCTCAACACCCGCCAAATAAACCTTGACGTCTTTTTCGTCAAGACCGAAAGCTTTCAATCCCGAGATGACTTCGGGCGAATAGCGCATACGCATATATCATCACCATAGATGCGTTTTTGTAAAACGTGAAGTGTTGACGAAAAATTGGACAAAATAAAATCCGCGTTCCTTGAGTTGCGGAAACGCGGGAGTGCGCGGTGAAGCGCGGGGGCCTAGGCGGCCTGGGCGTAGGCGCCCTGAGCGGCCTTCTCGAGGAGCGCGGCCGCGGAGCCGAGGTCCTTGGTCGGCGCGACGGTGAGGCGGGTCGCGCCGCCGTTGCCGTCGACCGCGACGAAGCGGTCCTTGCCGGCGCGCACGATCGGCGCGGTCTTGCCGGTCTCGACGCCGTCGGCGAGGATCGGGTTCATCTTGAACTGGTCCTCGTGCCAGCCGGTGCTGGCCGGGATGAAGCGGGTCTGGCCGTCGACCTTGGCGGTGAGGATCACCGCACCGCCGATGCCGAGGCTCATGTCCTGGATGCCGACGTTCTCGCCCAGGTCGCACTCGCTCCACTCCGGCACCTGGCCGTCCTGGATGTAGTACGAGATGTCCTGGGCCTTCACGGCGTAGATCTTGCCGGTGTCGAGCTCGGTCACGAGCAGGGTCGTGCGGTCGAGCACGGTGTAGCGCTGGTCGCCGGCGATCTGCTCGGGCTGCTCGATGGTCGTGAGCGGGCCCTTGTAGCCCTTGCGGCTCGCGACGAGCGTGCGGTCGCCCTTGGGCGCGAGCAGCAGCATCGTGTTGCTCTGGTCCTCGGCGCCGATCACCTGGCCCTTCTCGAAGATCGCGCGCGCGAAGTTGCCGAAGGCCTTGCCGTTGTTCTCGTCGGGCTCGAAGCGGTCCTGGAAGGCCGCGGCGTTGACGCCGTCGTCCATCGTGGCGACGAAGTGCGCGTAGTTGAAGCCGTCGAGGTACAGCGACTTGAGCGTCGCCTCGTCGATCTGGGCCTTGTCGGTCTGCGTGCCGGCCTCGGGGTCGAAGCCGACGACGTGGATCTGCTGGCCGTCGCGGGAGATGCCGAAGGCGATCACGTTGTCGGGCTTGTAGCCCTCGCGCAGCGCGCTGCCGAGCACCTTGGCCACCTGCTTCTGCGGGCCCTTGAGGCTGGTCAGGGTGGTCTCGCCGGCGTTCACGCTGCGCTTGTTGATGCCCGGGTTCGCACCCGCGATCTGGTTGAGCTGGTTCATCAGGTCCTCTCTGTTGTCGAATGCCCCGAAGGGCGTGCTGTCTGCCGCCCCGGAAACCGATCCGGTTTGGCCTGGCCCATAGGCCAGCGTTGCCCCATTTCTGAGGCGAACTCGGCGTAGTATGCCTGAACACAAAATTTGTGTCAAGTGTGGACAAATCAAAAGAAAAACAGCCTCTTTCGAGACTGTTAGCGGAGATCGCCGTGCTGGGCCATCACGTGACCAAGCATGGTGCCGCCGGCCAGGGTACTCGCGGCCGGGCCGAAGCTCATGGCCGAGAGGGCGCCGGCGATGTAGAGGGTCGGCTGCCCCTGGACCGCACCGGTTCGGTCGTCGATGAGCGGAAGCTCCTCGATGCGCGCCTGACCGACGGCCTCGCGCAGGCCCTTGATCGGGACCGCGTCGAGGTTCGGCCTGAAGCCGCGCGCGTCATACACAGCGTTGAAGCCGTTGTGCTTCCCGTCGCGCAGAGCGCCGTACGTCTTGACCGTGAGGCCATCACCCTTGCGGTCCACACTCGTGACGCGCTTCTCGAGCACCGCAAGCTGACCGGTCTGGGTCGCCTGCCAAACGATCTCGCGGTGATCCTCGGTGACCGTGCCCTCGATGCGGTTCGTCAGGAGAGTCCGGTAACGTGCGGGGGTGTCGAGCTTGATGAAACGCTTGCGCGCATCCTCGGCTCCCTCGCTGATGCACGTCCCGTCCCCCTGCGGGCCGGTGATCCAGGCGTTGAGCTCGCCGTGCTCGGTCTTCAGACCCTCGGGCGCGAACAGCACGACCTTGGCTCCGCTCTGCAGCAGGGTGAAGGCGGCGTTGGTCGCGGTCATCCCCGCGCCGATCACGGCCACCTGCTGTCCGGCGTGCTGCCCGAGCGGCTGGTCCGGGATCGGGATTGCGTTGTCGAACGGCTGGATCCGATGCGCCGACAGGCCGGTCGCGACGACCACGCGCCGCGCGCTCAGGCTGTCACTCCCCTCGAGCTCGAGCTCCCATCCCCGGCCGTTCTTCGAAAGACCGATCACCTTCGCGTTCACACGCTCCACACCGAGGCCGCCCCAGACGTGCCGGGCGTGCATCGCGAAGACGTGCCAGGGCGGACGCGTGTAGCAGTGCGGCTCACACCCGCGCTCCTCGGCGAAGCGGTAGAACGCATCGCGTCCGCGGGTCACGCTCACCGTCCATGGACTGCGCATGTCCTTCATGCCGATGTTGCCGACATGCTCACCGAACTGGGCGAGCGGCGCTTGAGGATCGAGGATGACGATGTCCTTTGCGGACAAGGCACCCTCCGACACCAGGGTATGGATGAGCCCGATTGCGGTCGGACCCGCTCCGATGACGGCCAACTTTTTCATGTGGACGTTTCCTCATCTTCGTCAGCACTTCTCCCCCAAAAAGCGCGACGATCAAAATTGATTGCATTGCAGAAATGGGGGACGCAAAAGGATCTGTGAATCCTCTTACGTCCCCCATCTCATCAAAAGAACGAGCACCGATCATATCGAACGATCTCTTACAAGTCAACACTTAACT
>CAYMBX010000030.1:0-12786 GCA_964388785.1 uncultured Gammaproteobacteria bacterium | reverse complement strand
GGGGAAATGAGGAGCTTGGGATTCCGCGTGATGAACGCGCGGTCGCGTTGTGGAAACGTGTTTTTGAAGAGAAGGGGATCGAGGCCAAAGACGTGGATGATGCGGAACGGGACGGAATGCAGGGCGGTCGAATATTTTATTACGATGAAAGGAAGAACTGGTGGTCGCGGTCAGGGGTGCCGGCGAACATGCCGGAAGGCGAGCCGGGTGGTCCAGATTCCGAATTGTTTTGGGATTTCGGCGAAAGTAGACAATTCCATGAACAATCGATCTATAAAGATAAACCCTGTCATGTCAATTGCGATTGTGGACGGTTTTTGGAGATCGGCAACAGTGTGTTCATGGAATACAAAAAAACCGCCAGCGGTTTTGAGCCGCTTCCGAACAAAAATGTGGACTTTGGCGGCGGGCTTGAGCGGATGGCGGCCGCGTGCATTGATACCCCGGACGTCTTTTTGATCGACGCGTTTGATTCCGCACGCAAACTCCTTGAGCGCCTTTCCGGTCGCTCATACGATTCTTCCGGGGCGGACGTCAAAGCGTTTCGCGTAATGATGGATCATTTGCGTGCGGCAACGTTTTTGATCGCAGACGGAGTGATTCCATCGAACAAAGATCAGGGATACTTTGCTCGGCGTTTGATTCGTCGCGCCGTGCGTTTCGGCCGACGGTTGGGGTTGGGAAGTGCCTTTTGCGGGGAAGTTGCTCGGTCGTTTATCGAGACGTATCAAACGCATTACCCACATCTCAGCGAGAACGCGCAGGAGATCGTCAAAGAAATGGAAACGGAGGAACAGAAATTTTCGAAGACCCTTTTCAACGGGGAAAAGGAATTTGAGAAATTTTTTAGCCAACACCGGCAGATTTCAGGGCATGATGCATTTATTCTTTACTCCACCTACGGCTTTCCTCTTGAATTGACTGAGGAGATGGCGGAGGAAAAAGGTCAGAATGTGGATCGTGTTTCCTTTAAGGAAGAGTTTAAAAAACACCAGGACCTTTCACGGGCGGGTGCGGCGGAAAAATTTGCGGGCGGGCTTGCGGATCATTCCGTCGAAACCGTTCGATTGCATACGGCAACACATCTGCTACACCAGGCGTTGCGTACTGTACTTGGTGAGCACGTGTTCCAACGTGGTTCCAATATTACTCCGGAACGGCTGCGTTTTGATTTTTCTCATCCGGAGAAAATGTCGCCGGAGCAGGTGAAGCGAGTGGAAGATCTTGTCAACGAAACAATCGAGAAAAATCTTCCCGTGCATTATGAAATGTTAGATTTAGAGGAGGCAAAGCGGCGCGGAGCAATTGGGTTGTTTGAAGACAAATACGCACAGATTGGCGGGAAGATCAAAGTATACTTTATCGGCGATCAAGCGACCGAGGCGTATTTCAGTAAGGAGGTTTGTGGCGGTCCGCATGTGGAGCACACGGGCGAGATGGGAACATTTAAGATTTTGAAAGAGGAGGCGGTTGCGGCCGGTGTTCGTCGCATCAAAGCAGTGCTCACAAAGCATGTTGGTGTGGAGGGATCGACGGGATGAATTTTTCTGACACTCTCCGACAGGACGCGGCCAGAAAAATTATCCCGTAACGATCCCTTTCATGAACAGTGATAGATAAAAGGATTGAGCAAGGCGAATGTTTTTCCCCATCTTACAGTTTCACGATAAACAACCACCTGGAAGAATGGCAGAGAGGAAGGAGAGAAGGAAGTGTGGGTTGAAAATCTCACTTCAAACCTGGCAGACAGAGTCTCCCCCAATCGAGCGCCCGCAGATTGAGGGAGACTCTGTCTGCCAAACGTGAGTCTATCACCTCACATATTTGTTTCTCCACTGCTCATTTTAGCCAAAAAATTAGGTTGTTGTTTATCCACGCCACGATTCTTGACACATTCCGGAGAAATCCGTAAGATAGCGGCGCCTTGCATTGCGGCCATCTTGTTGCTTTTTTGGCCTATTCATGCTAGAATCCGGTCGTTACGTAAATTATGAACATGGGAACAAAGGATTTTATCGAAATGAAAGGCACGGTTGAAGAACTTCTTCCGTCTGCAAGTTTCAAAATCAAACTCGAAAACGGACAGACCATACTTGGTCACCTTTCGGGAAAGATGCGAAAGTTTCGTATTCGTCTTCTTCCTGGAGATCAAGTCAAGGTGGAAATTAGTCCGTACGATCTCACAAAGGGTCGTGTCGTCTATCGATTCTAATACGTCATCGAAATGTGTTTCGATGACGTTCTGGTTATTCTCTATATGAAAGTTCGCGCTTCCGCAAAAAAAATTTGCCGTGACTGTCAGGTGACGCGCCGAAAAGGACGCGTCGTTGTTATCTGCAAAAATCCTAAACATAAACAACGCCAAGGTTAAAGATATGGCACGAATTGCCGGAGTGAACATCCCATCGGATAAACACATCGTGATTGCGCTCACTTATATTTTTGGCGTCGGAAAGCCGACCGCACAAAAAATTCTCAAGGAAGCCGGAGTCGCGGAAAACATTAAAACAAAAGAGTTGACAGAAGATCAGGTCAAAGCGATCCGTTCGATTCTGGAAACACCAGAGCGTCGGTTGGAAGGCGATTTGCGACGTGATCTGTTGTCAAACATCAAGCGTTTGAAGGAAATCGGCAGTTACCGAGGAGCACGACACGCGAAACATCTTCCCGCTCGCGGTCAACGAACAAAAACCAATTCACGTACGGTGCGAGGAAACCTGCGCCGTACAACCACAAGCGGACGACGCGTCCTGACCAAGACCTAATATGGCCGTTACGAAAACAAAGACATCACGAAAAAAGAAAGCCGTCCGCCAGGTTTCACAGGGATGCGCATACGTCCAGGCAACGTTCAACAACACCATTGTGACGTTGACGGACCTCAACGGGAACACGATTGCATGGTCCAGTGCCGGACACTGCGGTTTTAAGGGACCGAAAAAGGCAACCCCGTATGCGGCAAGCATGATTGTGAAGGATATTGCTGAACAGGCGAAAGAGAGCGGTCTAAAAGAGCTGAACGTATTTGTGAAAGGAATCGGATCGGGAAGAGATGCGGCCGTTCGTGCATTAAATGCAAACGGATTCAGCGTTCTCGGGATTAAAGATATTACACCGCTTCCGCATAACGGATGCCGTCCACCTAAACCACGTCGAGTCTAAATATGGCCAAGGATCACTCACCCATTGTCAAACGTTCTCGCCGACTTGGCGTTGTACTTGGAAAAGAAAAGTACGCGCGTCGACGTAGCTACCCGCCTGGCATTCATGGTCCCAAGCAGGCTCGAAGTCGCGCACGCTTGTCTTCTTATGGCGAGCAGTTGCAGGAAAAGCAGAAAGCAAAAGCGCTCTACGGCATTCTTGAGCGTCAACTTCGACGTTATTTCGAACGGGCGTCTCGTCAAAAAGGGAACACGGCCGTATCATTTGTTCAGGAATTGGAACGCCGTTTGGACAATACGATTTTCCGTCTTGGCTTTGCGAAAACTCGCCGACAGGCGCGACAAATTGTCGGTCATGGATTCATTACTGTGAACGGTTCCCGTGTGGATATTCCTTCTTTCCGTGTTTCAATTGGTGATGAAATCGCCATCAAAAGCAATAAGATTGAAAAAGGCATTGTGAAGCAGATTCCGGAAGCCATGAAAGCCAGTCAGCTTCCCGCATGGTTGTCCCGCGATGAAAAAGCATTGACCGGAAAAGTGCTTGCGTTGCCAGAAGGCGAAGATTTGGAAACCATTTTTGACCCAACACTCATCGTGGAATTTTATTCCCGTTAATTAACCTCAGGAGGACCCTTATGGAGAACATTCTTCTTCCATCAAGTATTTCATACGAACCCGGCCAGCGCCCAAATGAAGGGGTGCTCATTGTTGAGCCGTGTTTCCATGGATATGGAACAACGATCGGCAATGCGTTGCGACGCGTGCTGCTCTCGTCTCTTCCGGGCGCCGCAGTGACGGCGGTGAAAATCAAAGGCGTGAATCATGAATTTCAGGCCGTTGAGAACGTGAAGGAAGATGCGCTTGAGCTTATTTTGAACTTGAAATCGCTCCGCATGCGCGTGTTTTCCGACGAACCCGTCACGTTGAAACTTTCCGTGTCCGGAGAACGCGAGGTGACTGCCGCGGATTTCGCCCCAAACGCAGACGTGGAAATTGTGAACCCGGAACTCCATTTGGCAACATTGACCAGCTCGGATTCTAAATTGGATATGGAAGTGACCGTACGCAAGGGCAGAGGGTACAGTTCGACCGAAGAGCGCGATGGCCAAACTTCCGATATTGGAACGATCGCAATTGACGCGCTTTTTTCTCCGGTTCGTAATGTTGGGTATCGAGTCGAGAATACACGTGTGGGAGAAATTACCAACTACGATAAGCTGATCATGACGATCGAGACCGATGGAACGATCACCCCGGAAGAGGCGGTTCAACAGTCTGCCAAAATGCTGATCGAACACTTTACGCTTTTGATCAACCAAAGCGCCGAATAAGTTTATCCGTGAGTGAGCGAGTACAGAGACCAAGCCGAATGCTTAGGCTCTGTCGAGCGAACGAACGGAATATGAACGTCATTCATATGCGTCACCGTAACGTCATTAAGAAATTAGACCGTGCGTCCTCAGATCGAAAGGCCTTGATGCGAAATCTTGCATCCAGTCTTGTGTTGCATGAAAAAATCAACACGACGGAAGCGAAAGCCAAGGCGTTACGCTCTGTGGTCGAAAAAGCGATTACGACCGGGAAGAAGCCGACCCTCGCTTCGCGCCGCAAGCTTCTTTCGTTGTTTTACACGGAGCATCCGGTCAACAAGATTATCGAAGTACTGGGTCCGCGTTACGCGACACGACCAGGCGGCTACACACGCATCGTCAAATTGGGAAGCCGAAAAAATGACGGTGCGGATATGGTTCGCATTGAATTTGTCTAAATATGAAAGACATCGAACGAGACATTCACACCATTGACGCGCAAGGGAAAACCCCGGGACGTTTGGCGACCAGCATCGCACGAATTTTGATTGGGAAAAACAAAGTCACCTACACGCCTCATCTTGATGCGGGAGACCATGTACAAGTGGTCAATGCCGCAAAAATGCGCTTGACGGGAAAGAAAATTGAGCAAAAAGTGTACTATCGCCACACGACACGTGCTCAAGGATTGCGTGTCACTAACCTGAAGTCTCTCTGGACGCAAGATCCTTCCGAAGTGCTTCGCCGTGCGGTTTCCCGCATGCTTCCAAAGAATAAGCACCGCAGCGAGCGCATGAAGCGACTTGTTGTAAAGAACTAGTATGACTGATGCAAAGACACAATATATTGAAACGATCGGTCGTCGAAAAGAGGCCATCGCGCGCGTGCGGTTGCACCACGGAGGTTCCGGAAAGATTACGATTAACGAGCGTGCGCTCGATGTCTATCTTCCCGTTTCCACATTGCAACAAGCTGTGAAATCGCCGTTCGTCCAAACAGGAACCGAAACGGTGTTTGATGTAACTGTCCGTGTAGAAGGCGGTGGGATTCGCGGTCAGGCCGAAGCGGTACGCCTTGGAATCGCACGGGCGCTGATTGATTTTAATCCTGAACTCAGAACCAGCTTGAAGAAATTGGGTTTTCTCAGCCGCGATGCCCGTGTGCGTGAACGTAAGAAATACGGAAAGAAGTCGGCTCGCCGATCTCCTCAGTGGTCAAAACGTTAAGACATCGAAAGGAAAAACAAATATCCTGCCTCCGGGCCAAGGGATTGTCACCCTTGTTCCCTCCGGCAGGATATTTGTTTTAGGTTGATCAGCCTTGTCTCTTTTGTCTACTTATGCTTAAATCCTGGGCAGGCCGACTGAGAATGGAGGACACATGGGTGCGACCCAGATGATGCCAGTAACACACGTTTCCCTCTCGGATGCGCTCGCTAGCCCGATGGGCCAGAAGGTCGTGAGACTCAGGCCCGACGACTTGCCAAGCAACATCTCGATCGTTCGGGTGCCGGGGATCGGCAAGATTCCCGCAGTGGTCGCGCTACGGACGTCATTGGACGCTGCGGTCGTTCAGCATGGCATCCCGCCGATCTTCCAATGGAAGCTCATCGTCTCTCCGCACGAGGAGAGGTTGCTACGCCGCCTTTTCGGCCGCGTCAAGGGCGATCTAGGAGAGGGAGGCGTCAGTTACGAGATGATCCCGAGGCTTCGTCTGGCGCACAACGAGCTGTCGCTGCTTCAGCCGCCGCAGGGAAGCTTCCTGCAGGTCACCTTCGCCTTCGACATGCAGGGTCAGCCTGTCCTCGAATGGTTCGCCTCCTCGCTTGAGTCGGCGCGTCGCGAACGTCTCGAGGCCGAGCGTCAGAACGCACTGACCATCGAGAAGGCGTGGCCGTTTGGCTGGTTCATCAAGTGGCGAAAGATCGGACTCGTAGACGTGCCCGAGGTGCCCGAGCACGACACGTGGCTGGCCGAGAACGAGAGCGAACTGACTCGCATCGTGAATCAGCACTTCGCGACCATCATGGAATCGCTCTGGCGATCGGTGTTCAACGAGGGTGACGTGAGCTCTCAGCTCAAGGCCGACGGATACCAGCTCGAGCGCATCGGCCACACGCGAATCGGCGTGCAGAGCTTGGGAACGATCGTCCGCGACCGTCGCGGTCGGCTCACACATCTCACTCAACTCCGTATGTCATGACCCCCCCCTCTGGCGTTTACAAGACGCCTTTTTTCTTTTAAAATTCGATCTGAAGAGCACTGTTTCACCACAGGGCATCTATCCTCACACGGCAACAAACAATTGGTATCTGTGAATTCAGAACTGAGCAAAAATACATTTTATCTCACTCTTGCGTCTGTCGGGCAAAAGCTGATCGCCTTTGTCTATTTTTTGTTTGTCGCGCGTGTGCTTCAGCCTGAACGCACGGGGATGTACTTTCTGGCGGTGTCAATCGCCATGATTTTTTCTGTCGTTGGGGACATGGGTATCACACCAGTGGTGATTCGCGAGATGGCGAAAACTCCCGACAAAACCGAATCGATCTTTCGTCGTGCCTTCACGATCAAACTTCCATTTCTGCTCATTGGTTATCTTTGTGCACTTGCGGCGGTTTTTTTGTTAGGCTATTCGCAAGAGGTGATTCTCTTAACGGCTATTAGCGGACTCTCACTGGTTCTTGATTCGTTGCATCTGCTCTTTTACGGGGTGCTCCGTGGTCATCAAAAACTCGGTGTGGAATCGCTCGGAATGTTTTTAGGTCAGCTCACTGTGGCGATCTTCGGTGGTTTTATTTTATGGCTTCACCCGTCACTTCTCCTCCTCATGTTTGCGCTTGTCGCCGGAAGTCTCTTCAATGTTCTGCTCTCAGGAACAGTTCTTTATAGACGTTTCGGCTCCAACATGTTCCGCCTTGTCTGGGATCGTGACCATGCAACACAACTGTTCAAAATGGCATTTCCATTCGCCCTGGCCGCTATTTTTGTCAAAGTGTATTCCTACATCGATACGATTTTTCTTTCCAAATTTCTCGATGCGACCGCAGTTGGTCTTTACAGTGTTGCCTATAAATTTACCTACGCTTTTCAATTTCTCCCACTCGCATTTATCGCCGCGCTCTATCCGAAGTTCAGTTCCACATTTACGCGTGAACCAGCGGAATTGGCGCGGTTATTTCGCCGGTCTTTGTGGTATATGGCGCTCTTGTCCGTTCCCATCGTGTTGGGGCTCAGGCTTGTTTCGGTGCATGCGGTTCTGTTGGTGGGTGAATCGTATCAGGCCGCCGCGCCTATTTTGTCCATGCTGATTTTTGTGCTCATCCCAATTTTTTTAGATTTTCCGATTGGTTCGCTTTTGAACGCCGCCGGAAGACAGATGACAAAAACCGCTATCATGGGCATGACCATGGTGATCAATATTGTGTTAAACGCGATATTGATTCCAGCGTTTGGAACGATCGGTGCCGCTTACGCAGCTCTGGTCAGCTTCTTCTTTCTTTTTATAGCCGGATTGATGTTTGTGCCGAAGCTGGTTCCGGCATTTCGTCTCAGGTGGTTTCTTTGGGATTTTTTTCGCATCGCACTGAGTGGTCTCATCATGTTTTTCATCGGTTTCTGGATGATGCCATCCATTGGCTGGATTGCAACCGTTCCTCTCTGTGGATTCGTTTATCTTCTTTTACTTTTTACCACACGCAGTTTGACGAAAGGTGATCTGCAAAAGATGAAAGATCTTATTCGTCTATGAATCAGACGCGTCTTTTATTGGTCACCCCGGATTTTCCACCGCAACAAGGTGGGGTTGCACGGTATCTTCGTTTGTTAGCCGATCACTTTCATCAACAAATCACCGTTGTGACATCCGTGTCAAAGAGTGCCCAGCAACCGGCTGATTATCGCATTATCGAGTGTTCGTTGCTTTCCGTATTCGGGTGGCCCAAATGGGGAAAAAGTGTCGCACTGCTCTTTCGGATGAGAAAACACTATGAGATCGCGATGATTAGTCATCTGCTTCCGTTTGGAACCGCTGCTTGGATCGCTTCCATGTTTACCAAAAAACCGTACGTCATTATTTTGCACGGAATGGACGTTCGTCTAGCCACACGTTCTTGGAGGAAACGCGTGCTGAGCCGCATTGTGCTGCGTCACGCGCGGGTTGTTGTGGCAAATTCGCACGCATTAGCTCAGGAGGTTGCGCGCGGATTTGGTGTTACGCTTCCTCTTGTCATCTATCCGTGCGTGGAAGAACGAACGGTTTTGTTAGAAACAAAAGCGGCAGATGCTCCTTTTCGAATCTTGACCGTGAGCAGATTGGTCCAACGAAAGGGGCATTTGCATGTACTGATGGCGTTGAGTCGGCTTAAGCAAACCGGTACCATCGGTCCGTTTATCTATGATATCGTTGGAGAAGGTCCGATGAGGGAGTCCTTGCAGTCGCTCGCACAAGAGCTGCATTTGAGCGAAGTACGATTTCATGGTGAACTGTCCGACCAGCAGCGCGACGTCTTTTTTTCTCGTGCCGATCTGTTCGTTATGCCTGTCTTGCACGACCCGGTGGACAAAGAGGGTTTCGGACTTGTCTATCTCGAGGCGGCACAGTATGGCATTCCCTCGATAGGGAGTAAGATCGAAGGAGTGGATGAGGCGATTTTGCATGAGAAAACAGGGATATTGATTTCCTCGGGAAATCTCGATGAATTGACCAAAGCGATCGCCACACTTGCAGGAGATGAGCAAAAACGCAAACAATTAGGACAACAAGCTCGAGAGCGAGTTCAACGTGAGTTCATCTGTCAGAATCAATTTTCCAAACTTGAACCTTATTTGTGAGCCAGATTTCCGTCATCATCCCAACGTACCAACACGCCGCAACAATCGGAATGTGCATCCGTCTGCTTTTAGAGCAAACAGTGACTCCCAAAGAAATTATTGTGGTAGACGACGGATCGTACGATCACACAAAAGAGGTTGTTTCTGAGTTTGCAGGGCAGATCCAGTACATCTATCAGTCCAATCAAGGGGCACCCATCGCCCGCAATTACGGAGCGCAGATCGCAACCGGAGCATACCTGTTATTTTGCGATGCCGACGTGTTCGCCTTGCCAAACATGCTTGCACGCCTGGCCGAGGCACTAGAGGAACAGCCGGAAGCTTCGTACGCCTACGCATCGTTTCGTTGGGGAACCAAGTTATTCCGTGCAAAACCGTTCGATCCTCTCGCGCTTCAACGCCAAAATTATATTCACACAACTTCACTCATTCGTGCGAACGCATTTCCGGGGTTTGACCCAAGGTTGAAACGATTTCAAGATTGGGATCTTTGGCTCACGATGCTTGAACAGGGACAGGTTGGCGTGGCGGTTGAGGAAGAATTATTTCGCATTACTGATGTCAAAGGTCGAACCGGGATTTCGACATGGATGCCTTCTTGGGTCTATCGTTTTCCGTGGAGACTGGTCGGTTGGAAACCGAAGCCGTTACGGGACTACGAAGCGGCAAAAGACATTCTTGCACAAAAGCACGTTCTGCTATGATTTCTACGATTACCGTCAATTACAAAACCGCCGATTACTTACAGCGCATGCTCGAATCCCTTTTTGCACATCACACCGAGGGTGGGATCGAAGTCATTGTGGTTGAGAACGGTTCAGGAGATGATCTTTCCGGTATCGAGGAGCGATTTCCGAGCGTGCAGGTTGTGATCAGTCAACAAAACTTGGGGTTTGCCGGTGGATGCAATTTGGGGCTGACGCACGCACATGGCGATTTTGTCGTCTTGCTCAATCCGGACATTGTCTTTACGGAACCGGCGCTCTACAAAATACGCGATGCGATGAACGCAGATCCGTCCGTTGGAATCGGTGGCATCTCTTTAAAAAATTTAGATGGAACACAGCAGAAGTGCGTGTGGCGCTATCCAACCCCAAAAGATCAATTGATTGTTCTCTTGAAACTCCATCATGCTTTTCCCTCACTGAAGAGTATTGCTTCCTGGCGGATGGATGATTTTGACTATACAAAGAGCGCGGATGTTGATCAGGTGATGGGAGCATTTTTTTGCGTGCGCAGAGAAGTGATTGATCGCATTGGTATGCTGGACGCAGGCTTTTTCATGTGGTACGAGGAGGTGGATTATTGCAGGCGAGTCACAAAAGCCGGCTGGCGTGTCCGCTACTTCGCGGACATTGCAGCCAAACATAAGAAAGGGAGCAGCTTTGACCGTGTCCCAACCGTACGCAAGCAGCAAATGCTTCGTCGCAGTATTCGTCATTACATGACCAAGCATTACGGAAAAACGATTGGACGATTTTTCTGGATGATGGAGCCTCTCTTTTATGTGTTTAGCGTTATCGCCAGTCTGATGAAACCCATGTGAACATACGTGAGATAAAAGAACAATTTTTCGGACGTGCGTTTGTGTCTGGACTGTCGATCATCACTGTTCTTTTTTTGATCGCGATCGCGGCCTATGCAGGAGAGGTGAGCGGGTTCATATTATTTGCGGTTGCAATCATCGTTGCGATCGTCACCGCAAAAAACCCATTCCTCGGCATGTGTGCCGTTTTTTTGGAGCTCTTTTCAAACTCGCACGGTCATCTTTTTTTTGCGGAGACACCGTTTCTGAATGTTTCTTTACGCATGGTTGTCTTTCTCGGTTTTTTTTCTGGATATCTCGTTTATCTGTTGGGATCCAAGCAATTTCCTCGTGGGGTGTTGCGCGTTGCGCCGGCATTTGTTTTGTTGGCGCTTGCGGTATTACTTGGATTTGTACAGGGATTTAGAGAACAGAATCCGGCCGTGGTTTTTCAAGACGGGAATGCCTACATCTATCTGCTTTATGTGATTCCGTTCTTTGCCGTTCAACTCACCGCCGTACAAAAGAAGACATTGCTTCAAATTCTCGCGGCGGGTGCTGTTTGGAATGTAATACTGAGTCTTGTGATTTTGTATGTTTTTTCCCATGTAGGTGAAGGTCTCCTTCGGATGAGCTATGTATTTCTTCGAGACATTCGCCTTGCGGAAATTACGGATTTGGGAGGGGGAGTGTATCGTGTGTTTATTCAATCTCAATTTTTTGCCATCGCATTTGGTGTGCTTTTTCTCGCGTTTCTCTTTTTTGGTGGGGGGCGGACAGAACGCCTGCCTGCGATGTCAGTTCTTGTTGGTATTTGGGCGGTTGTCCTCCTGTCGTTATCTCGGAGTTTTTGGATCGGATTGATTGTCGCCGCAGTGATTCTCTTATTTCTGGTTTGGTATTCTCGAAGACGGGAAGCCTGCTGGTCGATTTTGTATATACATGTAGCCGTTTCCGCTGTCTGCGCCGTACTTCTGATCGCACTCGTGGTTCTGTTTCCCATTCCATCGCAACGAATCGGAGGGAATGAACTCGCGGATGCACTGCGCGCGCGCACAGAGAGTGATGTAGCGGTTTCAAGTCGTTGGGCCCTTCTGGATCCCATGCGTGAAAAGATCGTCGAACGTCCGGTGCTCGGACATGGGTTTGGCACGGCAGTTTCATTTATCTCCGACGATCCAAGAGTGCGAGAATTAAATCCGGATGGACGCTGGTCAACTCATGCGATGGAGTGGGGGTGGCTTGAACTTTGGTTAAAGATGGGGATACTCGGCCCGGTCGGATTTTTCGTCGTGTTTTCTGTGATCATACGTTACACGCTTATTCAATCAAAAACCGACCAAGGGTGGGTCGGGATTGGTCTGTGTGCGGCCGTTGTCTTTCTTTACGCCACACACTTCTTCTCACCATATCTAAATCATCCCATCGGACTTGGTTTCATTCTGTTCTCGTTTCTCTTTCTGACCGACGTTAATGAGAAGGAAAAAATTGCGCGTAGCCTGCAAGAAATGCCTGTTCGTTCATCGGCTGCCGTCCTTCCGGCTGAATCTTCTTGATGCGCAACAGATGCGTCGCGGTCGCGACACACAATTGATCATTTCCGTGCGCAAAAAATGTGCCTGGTGCTTGAGAGGATTTTTCCTCTGTTGGGACAGCATCCAAAATTTTCAATCGGATCGTCTGTCTGTTGTGTGTCCACTCTGTCCATGTGCCCGGCCACGGCTGATAGGCACGCACAAGACGCTCAATCTCCTCCGCCGGTCGTGTCCAGTCGATGCGCCCGTCCTTTTTTTCAAGCATGTTGCAATAGGTTGCCTGTTCATGATCCTGCTCTTTTGGAAAAAGTTTGCCTTGCGCATACGATTTGAGCGTTTCCAAAAAAAACGGTCCGCCTTGCTCTTTAACCTTTTGCATAAAGGTCGCGGGTGTTTCGTGCGGATCGATTTCCAAAAGCAATT
>CAYMBX010000029.1:0-13248 GCA_964388785.1 uncultured Gammaproteobacteria bacterium | reverse complement strand
ATCGCAAATGCCATCGTTCTTCCGTTCGTCCCATTATTGATGGCCTTGGGGATGATGGCCCTTTTCGGAGGAATTTTTTTCGCTCTTCCTGCTTACGGTCTTTCCTTCGTGCTTCTTCGCATGACACAGGCTCTCTCCGCGGTTCCGCTTGCCAGCTTAACGGTCGTACACGCTCGGCTGTTTGCCGTGTTGATTGCCGGCTGTCTGATCGGTTGGATTTTTTACGATCGTTATGTCACTGCATCGCGTAAAACCTGCACGTAAAATACAACGGACGTATGGACTTGCGATTTTCGCTGTGTGTCTCTTTTTTATTATCTCGTTGCTTTCTCCGTTTCTGCGCATACATGATCCCGCGCTTCGCATGTGGGTGTTCGATGTTGGGCAAGGTGATGCGATTTTTCTTGAAACGCCAAACGGCAAGCAATTGTTGATTGACGGAGGTCCCGACCAATCTGTTTTATCCAAACTCTCCTCTGTGATGTGGCCATGGGATCGCACCATTGACGCGATAATTGTCACCCATCCGGATGCGGACCACATCACCGGTTTGGTTTCCGTTCTCGCCCGGTATGACATCCAGACCATTTATGAAACAGGGGTACGTGGCGGAACGCCCGTCATTGCGGAATTAACTGAGGCGATGGATGCCGAGCACGCATCTCATCGAGTCGTTCGTGCGGGAAATGCCATTGAGTTTGATGGGATGACGATCGATTTTCTTTGGCCAACGGAATCGGCGATCAAAAAAGAAAAGGATCGCAACAATACGTCGATCGTGATGCGTATACGATACGGCAACACGGTTTTTCTGCTTACAGGAGATGCGGAGGAATCCGTAGAAGAGCAGATTGCCGTTTCCGCCGGAGATGTTGATGTATTGAAGATTGGGCATCATGGCAGCAAGACATCAACCGGTTGGAAGTTGCTTGAGATTACCAACCCAGAAGTCGCGATCATCTCCGCGGGAGAAAAAAATGCATACGGACACCCGCACCCCATCGTCCTTATCCGACTCCTTGGACGGGGAGTGGACATCTGGCGCACGGATTTGGACGGCGACATTTTGGTGAAAACTAATGGAACAACTCTGGAAACCGCACCAGTCTTCTTGCCATTTTAAAGAAAACACATTAGAATCTGGCCAATATTACGGAATCCCTATTACTTAAAACCTAAAACCGTATCTATGGCCGATATTCAACGAACATTAGTGCTCCTTAAACCGGATGCACTGCAGCGTGATTTGCTCGGGGAGATCGTTTCGCGATTTGAACGCAAAGGCATGAAAATCGCCGGTCTTAAATTCATCCGCCTTTCGGAGGAGATGCTTAATGAGCATTACACACATCTTTCCGAAAAGCCATTTTTCGGATCACTGAAACAGTTTATGATGCAAACGCCCGTGGTCGGAATGGTTCTTGAGGGATATGACGCGGTTGCGGAAGTGCGAAAACTTGTGGGATCGACAAATCCACGGGAAGCGGATGCGGGAACGATTCGAGCAGACTTATCCATGAATGTGCCGTCGAACTTGATCCATGCGTCCGATTCACTTGAGACGGCTATCGGGGAAATCAAACGGTTTTTCAAAGACGAGGAGTTGTTCGCTTACGAAAAAATTACGGATCGATATCACTTCGGTGAAGGAATCTAGACAAAGCAGGGTTGACAGACCCTGTTTTTTCTTTGTATGGTCCTTGGGCCGTATCTGAAGCCCATGACGGGCTTCCTAAGGGGAAGGAGACACCTTGATCGACTGGCCAACGCTTCAGCAGTGGGAGGGGGACTGGCTCGAAGTGAGCCGACAGGCGATCCGCCGGAGGCGGGATTTCCTGCGCCGCATGCTTCACCGGGACAAATGGTTGCTTACACTCTCGATCGAGAAGGTCCGGACAGGCCGGCGTGAACTCGTCAGTGAGTTCGCCTACGGTTTCAAAGATCAGCTCGATCCGGACTCTTCGGTCGCCACCACCTACGATCTCGATCGCTTGCTCGTCCTCGCACAGATGCGAGAGCCGGGCCGAGATCCCGAGCCGCATCGCTGGTTCGACGCGCTCAGCATTTTTGATCAGACGGTTGCAGTCGCTATGCTCGAGCGGGAAGATCCCACGGAAGCGGTCGGACGCGATCTCGATGCGCTGATCACGTTTCTTGGTCGACGTGTGTTTGCCGGTGGACTGGTGGCGGAAGAATTTTTCGTCTATCACGACCCCCAACACGACTATACGGTCGGCTCCGAAGATGTGGGGGTCGGACGGCATCTGAGTCACCGTGCAGAAGGACGGACACGCCGTCTCAATCGACTCACATGCCGCCGCACGCGCGACGGCAAACTGGTGTTCTTGTCACATCGCGACAAGAGCGCGTATAACGTCTGGCTCAAGATTCAACGACAAGCTCTCCAACAGAAGCTTGTCGATCCGTACGCGATCCACGATCGCTGCGGTCTCATGTTCGTGGTTGAGCGCGAGGAAGATATCGCTGCACTGGCACGCCACATTGAACGTCAAATCGTTCGCGACGGCGGACATGTCGTCGAGTCGCTCGATGGCAATCACGGGAAAGACGGTGTGGTGGTCGACTTAAAAAACGACGTCTCTTCGTCGTCTTACAAAGTCGCCAAGATGATCGTGGTGTGGCGCGGCAGGAAGTTCGAACTTCAATTCACCACGTTCGCGGATCACTTCAATGCGCGCGATTCGCTGACGGATGCGAACCATGCGCTCTACAAGCTGCGCCAAGCACGCAAGTATGCATTCCCACAACTCTGGCCTGAGCAGGTCTACGGGATCAAGTGGGACAGCGGACACGTCGGCAAGCAGATGAATGCCTGGATGACGTCCCGTCTCGGCTGGCGCGTCAACGGACATCACTCGATCGAGACCCCTTGAGGGTCTTTTTCTTTTGTGGTAAAGAATGCCCGCGTTCAGGAGGTCATCCATGCAGGTCGGTCGGTTGTTCATTCTCCTTGCCGCGCTCAGCAGCGCGCTTCTGCCCGTTTTCACCCGTCACCTCTCCGCGGAGGGTTGGGATGCATTTCAAACCACAGGCGGCCGCAGTCTCATCGCCGTTCTCCTCTTGCTTCCTTGGAGTGTAAGAGCGTTTCGCGAAGGAAACGCGATGGGGAGGGAAATCGCACTCAACGGAGCGATTTTCGTGATCGGGACATGGCTCTACGTCTTTGCGATGAACCACATCAACGTGGGCATGGCAACGGCGATCACGTACCTCTCGCCGGTCTGGCTTGTCATCTACGAGAATCTGTTCGGCAGGCCGGATCAGAAAGGAGGATGGTTCGCATGCCTGCTCGGGTTCGTGGGGTGTGTGTTCATGTCCATGGACCTCGACTGGAGTAAGTCTTCGGACATCTTGGGAGTGAGCGCCGCACTTGCGGTGAGCTTCATCGCTTCGGGTGCGTACGTGCTCGGCAAGCACATGACGAAAACCATGAACCCACTCTCCGTGGTGTTCTGGGGCCATGCCGTCACTGCGGTCACACTCATGCCCATCTTGCCCTCGGCAGTTTATACATCTACGACCGTGCTGTGGCTCATCGCCTTTGGGCTTATTAGCGGGATCATTTACTTCTGGTTCTGGTATGACGGCATGCGGCGGCTCAACACAACTGCCGAAGCCGGCATCATCGGAAACAGCGAAATGATTTTCGCAACGCTACTTTCGGTCTTCTACTTCGACCAGCCCTTTAGCATGTACTCGGTCTTGGGCGCGGTCGCCGTCATCGCATCAGGGGTGCTCATCTCATCACGCCCCTGATTTCTTTTTTCCACAGGCCGCTTGACGACAAAATGTCGTCTTGCTAGACTCAATTTTGGTATGCAATTTGCCATCAACATGTTTATGGATTATGCAGGAGTCGGAATTCTTTCCGTCCTCTTTGTGCTTATTCCGTTGGTGGCTATGCGTGCATAGATCATTTTCAAAAGTGATTGTTGCAGAGCCACCGCGGAAGACAAACGCGGTGGCTCTTTTGTTCTCAGGCTATGCGAGCGAATGAAGGCTTGCATGGCCTGAGGACAATGAATCAGGCAAGACGGTCATTTTGTGGAGGAGATCATGCTCAGTCACGAACGGTTCACGGGGGTTACGGGGGCGATTCGCACGGTGTTCAGGCAGTCCCCAAAGCTCCTGGGGGAGTTCGATCGCGCCCGCGCGGCGCGTGAGGCCACGGAAGAGGATGCGGCGAGCTATCTCGTCATGAACCCTCATCCGTGGGCGCCCGAAGAGCGGGATCCTGGTGAGTTCAACCACCTGACCGAACACCTCGGACGGGACAGCTGGCGCATGCGCGCCGGCGACGATCTGCTCTACGGAAACTCGGTCAAGGTGCTGCCGGTCGGCGGTTCCTGCGCGATCGAGACCTGGGGGATGCGCACCATCGAACGGGTGCGTCACCACGAGGCGGATCGCCTTGCGCAGATCGCCGATCAGCTGCTCGCGATGGCACCGACCTTCAGTCACGCCACGGGTGCGCTGCTCACGGGTGGTGCCCACGGCGTGCACTTCATCGAGGATCGTCTCTGGTCGGATCGGCTCACCCAGTGGGGGGTCGGCGATGCGGTGCACAAGGTGCGCGCGGCCTACGATCGCATTCACGCGGCCGTCGAACGTCGTGCCTGTCTCATCAACCAGGACGCACAGATCGTCTCGATCAACTTCGACGAACTCGCCCTGCGCGAGGGACCCATCCGTCGATGGTTCGCCGAGATGGGACTCGAGGACGATGAGAACTTCGGCGTCGCCGAGGTGCTCTACACCTACTGTGGTCCCGAGATGCGCGACATCGTCACGGGGCTGCTGCGAAGCGCCGGTCACGGCTGGTCCGATCGGGTGACGCACGTGGTGCGCGCCAAGCAGATCGACCACAACGACTGGGACTCGACGATGGACCGGGCTGCCAAAAGCCTGGTGCTCAACGGTGGCAAGCTCCCCGAGGACGCGACCTACGCCGTGCGGGCGGGAATCGCGGTCGCGCGCTGGGTGCGCCGTCACCGGCGCGAGAACCCGAGTCGTGTCAGTGGCTTCTTCGACATGCCCTATGGCTGGGGGCCGATCCACATGGTCCCGAAGCTCCCCGCGACCTCGGACACGACCGACGCGTTGATCGCGTCTCCCGTGAGGCTCTGGCACGGCAACGTCGCGGCCCACCTCGACTACCTCGCGTCCATGCTCGAGCCTGCGAACGCGCGTACCGAGATGCCCGACGAAGCGGATCTCGATCTGCGGGCGCGGCGCGGTAAGGCGAACGGCGCGGTCGCCAAGGCCAAGGGGCTGTGCGATCGCAAAACGAAGCTCCTCGCGGAGCTCGCGCATGCCCAGCGGGTCTACGCCGACCTGCTTCAAGGCAAGCGTCCCGGTTCATCGGATGAGGATCAGACCGTCTTTAACGCGATGATCCACCGCATCGACCGTACGCTCGCGGGGTTCGAGGGAAGGGAGCTTACGGAGCGTGACATCACCGATCGGATGATGCTTCGCGCCTTGCGCGAGGACCTGACCGGTTCCACCATGCGACCCGACCTCTGGCGTCCGATGATCGAACGCTTCGAGGCGGATCGTCTCGCCTCGGTCACCCTCGCCCAGACGGCGTTCGATCAGGCTGAGCGCGATCTCACCGCGGCGACGCGCAAGCTCGCCGCGTTCGACGCGCAGCTCTCGCCTCGCGAGAAGCCGGTCATTATGACCGTCTACCCGCTGCACACCAACCTGTTCGTGCTCTACGCCACGCAGTTCCTGTTCGATCCCGATTTCCGTGCGTTCCTGCACGAGATCGCGCAGATTGACACGAGCGAGCAGGGCAAGGAGTACAAGCAGCGGGAGATCAGGCGTCTGTGCGCGCTCATCTTCCCGAAGCTCAGTGCGTACCTGCAGTACATCATGCTCGGGGGCGAGTTCCCCGACGTGATGCGCAACACGCGCGTCTTCCACTCCTGAGAGGGTTCACCCTCTCTTTTCTTTTTCAAGTTTCTGGGCTAATCTGAGCCCGTTAATGCAATCATATGTTGTATCAAGAACTTACAGAACTTTATCGTCTCCTTGATCGTCCAGGCAAAGTTGCTGCGCCTGTCGCGGAACTTTTTGCGCAGGAAGGGATCCAAATTCAGATTCAAGAAATCACAGAAAAAAATGGAAGCACAGAATTCATTAAAATCATCATCCCCGGTTTGTCGGGTGTGTCTTCCGGCGGATCCGCCCCCACCATGGGTGTGATCGGTCGTTTGGGAGGAATCGGGGCACGGCCCGCACAAATCGGATTTGTTTCCGATGGGGATGGGGCGCTCACTGCGCTTGCCGTAGCTCTCCGACTTGCCCGTATGGCAAAAAACGGTGATCGACTTGAGGGAGACATGATCGTCACCACGCATCTGTGCACGAATGCTCCGACGGCACCGCACGAACCCGTGCCATTCATGGGTTCTCCCGTGGAACTCTCGACCATGAATACCTACGAGGTCGATCCAAACGCAGAGGCGATTTTGAGTATCGATACTTCACGAGGGAATCGCATTATCAACAACAATTTTTTTGCGATTACCCCGACCGTAAAGGAAGGATGGATCTTGCGTGTGTCGGAGGATTTGCTAACGCATATGGAAACGGTGACCGGTACATTCGCGGCGGTTGTGCCTATCACCATGCAAGACATCACCCCATACGGAAACGACGTGTATCATTTCAATAGCATCATGCAACCGTGTGTTGCGACTTCTGCTCCGGTTGTTGGAGTGGCACTGACAAGCGGTTTGCCTGTTCCCGGATGTGCAACCGGAGTCGTGAACATCGCGACGCTCGATGCGGCCGGACGATTTGTGCTTGAAGTCGCAAAAGCGTTCACCGCAGGAAAAGCAGCATTTTATTCAAAAGAAGAGTTCGTACGACTTCAAGAGCTTTACGGCTCGATGACACGTCTTCAGAAACGCGATTAATATGAAATTGATTTTAGGGAGCAATTCAACCAATCATGGACAAGGATATTTGGATCATCTGGAATCGGTGATTCGGCAAACGCTTGGCGAAGGGTCAAAGCGGGTTGCCTTTGTGCCGTTTGCTCTGAAAGATCACGATGGATACACAAAGATCGCGTCCGAGCGATTTGAAAAGATGGGGTATGCACTTGATTCCGTGCACCATCAATCTGATCCGGTGGTGTTTCTTGACCAAGCCGACGCGATTTTTATCGGCGGAGGAAACACGTTTCGTTTATTAAACGAATTGTTTGTACGTGATCTGCTTGTACCGATCCGAAATCGTGTCGAACAGGGAGCGGTGTACATCGGGACAAGTGCGGGAACCAATGTTGCCACGATCAACATTAAAACCACAAACGATATGCCGATCGTCTATCCGCCGTCGTTTGATGCGCTCGGCCTTGTTCCGTTTAACATCAATCCTCACTTCCTTGACGCGAACCCTGACTCGACACATATGGGTGAAACGCGAGAGCAGCGTCTCAAAGAATTTTTCGAGGAAAATGCGAGTGTGGTTGTGGGACTTCGAGAGGGAGGAATATTGGTGCGCGATCAAGGTATATTGCAACTGATAGGGAATACGGCAAAAGTATTTTTTTCGGACGGAACCACACGTGCGTGTGAAATAGGAGATGATCTTTCTTTTCTTTTGTGAGTGTATGATCGGCATTTTTGATTCGGGGATTGGCGGGCTCGGCACAGCCCAGAAGATTCGGCAAAATGCTCCGGAGGCAGATTTGGTTTACTTCGGTGATCTTGCCAACATGCCGTATGGGCCAAAGTCGACCGAAGAATTGTTCCGATTGACGCTTCGCGCGATGGCGTTTGTGCGTGCACAAGGTGCGAACGAATTTGTCGCGGCATGCAACAGCGTCTCCGTTTCGGTGATCACTCCCATCTTGGACATGTTTGGCAAATCAAACACGATCGTGATTGAAATGGTTGGTCCGACAGCCAAAGCACTTCGTACACGGGCGCGGGGGACCGTGCTGGTTGGCGCCACGCTTGCCACCGTGCGTTCCGGTATGTACGAGCGCGCGTTTGAAAAAGAAGGAATCCCGACTGAGATGATCGCTCTTCCGGAACTCGCGCGTGCCATTGAAGAATCCGCAGACGAAATGAAATTACAGACGATCATTGCACCGGCCGTTGAAAAAGCAATTGCCATCGGTGCAAAGACGTTTGTGTTTGGGTGCACACAGTATCCGTTTATTCGAGAAACATTCGCTCGTGCGTTTGCATCTAAACAGTATGAAATCGAGTTGTACGATCCCAGTGATGCAGTCGCACAGGAAGCGGTCCATAGGTGTGATGTGCGGGGAAGTGGATTGAATACATTTTTTGTTTCCAAGTCTTCAGAGGTGTTTGAAAAAACCGTGAAACAACTTTTTGGCGATTCGATTTCGGTTGAATGCGTTGATGTGGATAAAATCGTGGATAAGTCTGTGGATCAGCGGTGGACGACTGACGCTTTTCAAACTTGCAGAACTCTGTCAGAGTGATAAGTTTAAAAGTGCCTTACGGCCGGATGGGTGAGTCCAATGATTTCAAACGCAAAAATCCTTGATCCGGGATTGCTCAGCTCCGGCAGAGCAGTAGGATCCACGGCTGTAACCCTCGAACAGGCGACGATGCGGAATTTCTGCCTCCACCGTCATGTAAGAGGAGATATGAACCAGGGTGTGCGCATGGTCATATCATTCCGATTCTGTTGAATCAGGGCTGCCCATCTCCCGTTAGGCGCGACAAGGCCTCAAAACTGGCGATCTGTCGGCTTGTGCCTGCACGTGCTCCCTCACCGTACGTTTTAGTACGGCTCGGTCGCATGCTCGGCACGCACCGACATCTCATCCGGTTTTGAGGCCTTGTCTTTGTATTAACAACACACCGTCATTGTACAGCTCCTTTGCCGCGTTTCCCGTGCATCGACAGCTCATCCAAATTTGGGGGTCGATGTATTTTTATATACAAATCTGATGAGCTATCGGCTTGCATCTGCGGTCATCGCCTCACCGTACGTCATTGTACGGCTCGGTCGTATGCTCAGTGTGTACCATCATCTCATCCAAATTTAAGGTTTTGTTTTTGATCGGTTGACCTGCTTCTCTGTTTGTGATAGCGTTAACGCTCACGTTTTACGTGAGGACGACGCAACACAAACCGCCGCCAACGAAGGAAAGGAGAAGTGGCGATGGGACCCATCTACTGCTTGATGAAGACCGGTGTCATGATGACGCCGGGTATGTGCGACGCGTTCTATGCCGCCGCGCGTGAATGCGTGCTCAATGGCGTGGACCACGTGGATCTTCAAAACGACATGAGCGAGGGTCGGGTTACGGACACCGGCCGGCGCGGTTCTCTCGGCGGGGTGTCGGGCGCGGTGTTCGAGGGGATCCTCGAATGGGAAGGCGGACAGGTGCGTGCCACGTTCATCGTGCGTACCCGGGATCTGCCGTCCGCAGAGGAGGTCTCCTGGCACACGCAAGGTCCCAACGGGGACTTCGTCCCGCTCGAGCACATGATGAACTGAGCCTGGCTTCCAGGCTTTTTTTGTTGCTCTTTCTTGCGTAGATTTTTTCACTGGACTACCATAAAAATTGCTATGTCCTTGTTGCGCACTCGACTTGCCGGAGAGATCGTTGCGGAATTTCTTCCACCAAAACATCCAACGAATGATGTAGTGATTTTGTGTGACGGGCTGCCATCCGGAAATTCAAAAACACGTATGGTTGAATGGTTTGCGCGCAAAAATTTTTGGACATTCCATATCCGTTATCGCGGAACATGGGAAAGTGGGGGAACATTTTTAGACCATGTTCCGGAAAAAGATATCCTCGATGTCGTCGCTGCGCTTCCCAATGGATTTAAGGACGTGTGGAGTGATCAGTCGTTTGCGATTCAGCCCGCACGTGTGTGTGTCGTCGGCGCGAGTTTCGGCGGCACCGCGGCGCTCATGGCTTCTCTTCATGTTGTGGTGAGCAAAGTGATCGCGATTTCTCCGGTCATTGATTGGACGGTTGACGCGGATGAACCGATGGATTGGCTCGAACGTGTTGTGCAGGAAGGATACGGATCCGCTTACCGTTTTTCTCATGAAGATTGGAGGAAGTTAGCACGTGGAGAATTTTTCCAACCCATGACGCATCTGGATGAATTTGATCCTGACAAAATTTTTCTTGCACATGCATACGATGACCGCGTGGTTCCGATCGTGCCAGCAGAGCGTTTTGTGGAACACGTGAAATGTGGTCACCGATTTTATCAAACAGGCGGACATGATTTGCGTCCAAAACTCATGCGATGGCCGTTCTCTTCAAATCTTCTTCGGTTTTTGCGATCCACATGATTATGCAGGCGCGCATGATCACATTTCTCACGGTCTTCTTGTATGCATTTGTTGCGTGGATTGTTGTTGTCTTTCTTTTGTCATTCTTGATCAATCTCCCGCGTCCAGCGTTCGTCTCTCTCCATTATGTGTCGGATCTTGTTTTATTCGGCGTGGTGTTCCGCTCTTATTATGAAGCGCATCCGAGGGCAAATCCGTTTGAGACGACAGCCCTCACCATGGTTTCTTTGTTTATTTTGGAGGCCATACTCTTTGGCGTGATCATCCCGGATCTTGGTCACTTGTTAAATTTTGTCGACTGGATTTTTCCCGCGTTTCTCATTGCAACAACCGTTTATATTTTCGGGAAGAAGTAATCAAAAAATCCTGCCTTACGGACAGAATTTTTTGAACACGTTTTAGAGATATCGGATCCAGATGTACGCGCTGCACACCAGAAGTCCGACAAACGTCAGTGGTGCAGCGAGCTTGATGTATTCCATAAAACCGATTTTGTGCCCTTCGCGTTCCGCCATACCGCTAACGATCACGTTTGCAGACGCACCGACGAGCGTTGCGTTTCCGCCGATGTCCGCTCCTAACGCAAGCACCCACCAAAGCGGTGCAATGTTCATGCCACTGATTTCCCCGATATTTTTAATGAGTGGAATCATCGTGGCGACAAACGGGATGTTATCGACGACGGATGAGAAAATCGCGGAACCCCAGAGTAGTCCGAACATGGTTGCCGCCGGGTTTCCGTGCGTCCACTCAAGCAAAAATTCGGCAAGGAGATGGATCGCCCCGATTTCTTCCAGACCGGCCACCAAGACGAAGAGCCCGGTGAAGAAGAAGATCGTAGTCCATTCGACTTCGGCCAAATGTTTTTCAGGATCGTTCATTGTGAGAAGCAGGAGAAGTGCCGCGCCAAACAGGGCAATGGTCGCTCCTTCAAAATGCGTGATGGAGTGCGTAAAAAATCCCACAAGAACGAGTCCAAGAACCACCAGTGACTTGACCAGCAGCTTTTTGTCGGTGATGGCTTCTTTCGGTTCGAATGCGGCAAGCGCGGCCGACGCTTCCGGAGCCACGTGCATTTGTTTGCGGTACATGAGCACCAGAAGTCCAATTGTGACCGCAGCGACCACAATGGATGCCGGCGCCATGTGAACGAGAAAATCATTAAACGTCAATCCGGCCGCTGATCCAATGAGAATGTTTGGTGGGTCACCGATCAAGGTCGCGGCCCCTCCGATATTGGAAAGCAAAATAGCGCTTACCATGAACGGTTTGGGATCCAGTCGAAGGTTGTTGGTGATGACGAACGTCACGGGAATCATGAGGAGGACAGTCGTCACGTTATCGAGAAACGCCGAGAAAACGGCGGTAATGATTCCAAGAAGAATGAAAATACGCAAGGGTTTCCCTTTGGCGATTTTCGCGGACATCAGCGCGACATACTGGAACATACCGCATTCTTTGGCGATTCCAACCACAACCATCATCCCAACCAGCAGTCCGAGTGTGTTGAAATCGATTCCTTCGATCGCACGCTCTTGGGTTAACACTCCCAAAAGAATCATGAGCCCGGCCCCCGTCAGCGCAATCACACTGCGGTGGATTTTTTCCGAGATAATAATGGCGTAGGTCAAACAAAAGATTGCAATGGTGACCCAAAAAAGTGTTCCCATAGATTAGACTTCGATGCCAAGCACCTCGCCGATAATTTTTTTAATGTCCGTTCGGTTGAGGTAACCGATCACCCGGTTGTCTTCATCCGTTACCGGAAGCTGGCGGATCCCGTGTTCTGAAAGTGTGGCGGCCGCTTCCATAATTGTGGAAGTCGACTTCACCGCATGAACCGAATCGGTCATGAATTTGCTCACCGGCTCGTTTTCAAGTTCACGAATGCGCTTCACAAACACCGCCCCGTCTTCAAATGCTGCGAGATGTTTGTCCTCTTCCAAATAATCCGGAACGATATACTCGATGATATCCCAACTCGAAAGGATCCCAACGAGTGTTTGAGCATCATCGGTTACCACGAGCCCGTTTGTTTTTTCTTTCAGCATGAGCTCGATGGCTTCGCGAAACGTGGATTCCGGACGGATCGTGATCACCGGCGAGCGCATGTAGTCACTGACCAGGTATTTTTTGCTGTAAGGCATAAAAAGAAATTAAGCGAGCGTAGTATACGTCCTTTACGTCTTTGTGTCCAGACGATTTTGCGTATGTCTTAAGAGGTGTATAGTGTGTGTGATTCAAGCGTATGCAATTTTTTCTCTCAATTCTCACCATTTCTCTGCATGCATTGATTGCGTGGGTCTTCGTGGAGGTGTTTGTAAACAACGCCCACCGTTTAAACCGCAACGCATACGTTTTTTTTCATTATCTGAGCGTGATCGCGGCATTTGCCATGGTTTTTTTTGTTTATTTTTCTTTCTTTGCTTTCGAATCCGTTTTCTTTGTCACGACCGTCGCGATCGCGACGGTTTTGCTTATTGAACTCATTGTGTTTGGTTTTTTGTACAGTGGTGAACGTTGGTTTTTGAATTATGTCGATTGGATTTTTCCTATGTTTCTTGCTACGACGACGGTTTATTTGGTTGGAACGATCTTGCGTTGACGAAATTAATAGATGAGGTACCTTGTCTCGGATTTAATCTTCAGAGTTCTCTCCTCGTCGTATGGATATCTTTCGCATTACAGGCGGTCGGCCGCTCGAGGGAAGTGTCACGCTTTCCGGAGCCAAAAATGCGGCATCGAAAATGATGATCGCGAGTTTGCTGACCGAAGATCCTGTTATTCTCAAGAGTGTTCCCAATCAACAAGAAACCGAAATCACCGGTGAAATTTTGACTTCGCTCGGCGCACAGGTGAATTGGGAAGGAGAACACACGCTTTCTTGTCACACCCCCTCCATTCAATCAACGT
>CAYMBX010000028.1:0-13436 GCA_964388785.1 uncultured Gammaproteobacteria bacterium | reverse complement strand
TTGGGAGTCGGGTTCTGATTGGTGGAGAATTAAGTGGAGAAGTGAGACAGAAAGAAATGGACGGGACCGTGCTGATAGAGTTTGATCGTTCCGCCGACGAAGTCGTGGCGTTTGCAAACGCGCACGGTGAAATTCCCGTTCCACCGTATGTCAAAGAACAGCCGACCGCGCTTGAAGCGTATCAAACGGTTTATGCGCGTGAAACGGGATCCGTTGCGGCTCCGACAGCCGGATTTCATTTTACGGAGCGTTTATTGGACGAACTGAAACGGAAAGGAATCCAGTTTGAATTTGTCACACTGCACGTTGGGATCGGCACGTTTCGGCCGGTGAAATCGGAGACGCTCGAGGCGCACGAAATGCATAGCGAATTCGTTTCCGTGAGCGAAGAAACCGCAAAGAAGATTACGCGTGCGAAGCAAGAGGGACGGCGGATCATCGCCGTCGGGACAACAACGGTCCGTACGCTCGAAGGGGTCGGGACACCTTTTCGTCCGTTTACCGGCGAAGTGAATTTGTTCATCAAACCCGGATTTACATTCAAAATGATTGACGGACTCATCACAAATTTTCATCTTCCGAAGTCCACGTTGCTTGTTCTCGTCTCTGCCTTTGCTGGTCGTGAGCATGTGCTCGCCGCCTATCAAAAAGCGGTAGACAACGGCTACCGCTTTTTTTCCTTCGGAGATGCAATGTTCATTCGTTAACGTGCGATCACATAACTTACGTTGACGTGCAGTTTGACCATATTTTCTCCCGCTTCGATCGTGGGAGCCGCATCTGCGGCAGGTCCGCCCATTTCCGCTTTTGCCGTGTATCCGTACATGCTTCCTCCCTCATCTTTCCATTCACTGTAGCTGGTTGGTAGACCAAGTTTGACGCCCAGCTGTGAAGAAATGGCGTCAGCTTTTTGTTTCGCGTCTGCGAGCGCTTTCTCGCGCGCTTCGCTCAAAACAGCCGAATCGTTTTCGGTGGCAAAATTCGGACCGGAAATATTGGTTGCGCCGTTTTGTCCTAAGAGTGCAAGGGTCGCCGAGACTTTTTCAAGATCGCGTAGAGTGAGTTCGATGCTCTGGCTGACGATCCATCCGAACGATTTGTACTCGCTGCGTTCGTAATCATAGATTTGGTCCTCGTAGGAATTGTAATAGGTTGTTTGGATATCTTTGCGTTCGATTCCGGAAGCCACAAGCTTTTCCAGCAATCCATTCATCTGCTGCGTGTTGTCTTTTTGCGCCTCTTCTAATGTCGGTTTCTTGCTTTCGACGTAAAAGGTGATTTTTGAAATATCCGGTTTTGCGTACGCAATACCGACACCTTCGATACTGACGGTGTATTCGTAGGGAACGGGTTTGCCGACCTGCCCGGCTTCTTTGAAGACCAGCCAGGTTTTAAAGGCAAGAAAAAGGGAGAGCATGCTAAGAACAGCTGCGGAGAGAATGAGCAGCCATTTGTGCTCGTGGGTCATGTTGGTTGGGATCATAAAAAAGTTCTAAGAGAATAAAATGATTAAATACAGTATACACCTTTTCTTTGCTTGACGATTCTGCCGATTTCTTTTACACTTTCGGCCGTAATTCATCACACAAGTGGACCAACCGTCACATCGCTCCTCCCGCTTTTGCGGGCCGATAGACGCCACTGACGTTTAAAAGGAGAATCTATGCCAAAACTTTCACTCACAGACATGCTCAAAGCGGGCATGCACTTCGGGCACAGCACCAGTCGCTGGCACCCGAAAATGGCTCCATATATTTTTGGAGCACGAAGCGGTGTTCATATTATTAACCTTGAGAAAACGCAAGAGTTATTCGACCAGGCGCTTGATCAGATCAAAGCGATTGCGTCACGCGGTGGAATGGTCATGTTTGTCGGAACCAAAAGTCAGGCCAAACCGATCGTGAAAAAATATGCGGAGGCGTGCGGCATGCCGTACGTGACCGAACGTTGGCTGGGTGGAACCCTCACCAATTTTCGTCAGATCAAGGAATCCATTAAGCGATTTAAATCGCTCAAAGATCAGCGTGATAAAGGTGAGTTGCGCCGATACACCAAAAAGGAGCAGCTCATGATCCAGTGGGAAATTGAAGATATGGACAAGCGTCTTGGGGGAATTGAAAATATGACCAAGGTTCCGGAGGCGTTGTTTGTCATCGATGTCCGCAACGAACGCACGGCAGTACGCGAAGCTGAAGTGACCGGGACACAGGTGATCGCTGTGTGCGATACCAATGTGAATCCGAAAGGCGTGCGCTATCTGATTCCAGCCAATGATGATTCCGTTAAGACCATTGAATTGCTTTGTAAAGCGGTGAGCGATGCGATTAAGGAAGGGAAGGCGCAGGCAACAACAGCGGCGGCCAAAGCGGCGGCGGAAAAATCTGCCGCGCCATCATCCAAGAGCGAATAATTGTTTCATGTCAATCATTATGCCCATTACCGCACAACAAGTCGCACAATTGCGTGCGCAAACAGGCGCCGGAATGATGGATGCCAAAAGCGCGCTTGAAGAAACTGGCGGTGACCTCGAGAAGGCCGCGGAGCTGCTGCGCAAAAAAGGGGTCGCCAAAGCCGCAAAGAAAGCCGACCGTGAAACCAACGAAGGTCGAGTTCACGCCTATATTCATTCAAACGGGAAACTCGGTGCACTTGTGGAAGTGCTGTGTGAAACGGATTTTGTGGCGCGTAATGAAGCATTCATCGACTTCTGCAACGATTTAGCCATGCATGTGAGTGCGGCGGATCCGCTGTATCTTACGCGCGAACAGGTTCCGCTTGAACTTGTGGAAAAAGAGAAGGTGGCGTTTCGCGAAGAGCTGACGGCACAATCCAAACCGGCGGATGTGATCGAAAAGATTATCGAGGGTAAACTGAACAAATGGTATTCGGAAATTGTCCTGATGGAACAACCGTTCATTAAGGATGACGATAAAACCATTGAAGAATTTGTGAAAGAAAAAATCGCTTCACTTGGGGAAAACATGCAGGTGAGACGATTTGCACGGTTCAATATCTAGCCTACGAAAAACAAAGCGACCCCCTCGAAGGGTTGCTTTGTTTTTCTGTGCAATAAATTGATCGCTGTGCATGACCGTCTGGGATGAATTTGGTAGAATGTGACCATCATTATCATGATCATGACTCTTCTATGCTTCGCATTGCCATAAATGGATTTGGCCGCATTGGCCGCACCACTCTCCGTGTTGGGTGGAAACGCAAAGGAATCGAATTTGTTGCGGTGAACGATCTAACCGAACCGAAGATTTTAGCGCATTTACTCACACACGATTCCGTGTTTCGCACGTGGGACATTCCGGTAAAAGCGGGAAAGGATTTTTTGGTGGTCGGCGGAAAAAAAATTCAGGTGTACGCACAGACGGATCCCGCTACCATTCCATGGGGTGCTCAAAAGGTGGATGTGGTCATTGAATCAACCGGACGGTTTACGAAAACGGAAGATGCCCAAAAGCACATCCAAGCCGGAGCAAAAAAGGTGGTGATCAGCGCGCCGTCAGAGGATGCACCTACCTTTTTGATGGGAGTCAACCATAAGACATCGCGCAAACAAGATACGATCGTCAACAACGCTTCCTGTACAACGAATTCGGTGGCGCCCGTGGCGCAAATTTTAGTGGATGCGTTTGGGGTGAAGAAAGCCATGCTTACCACGATTCATTCCGTGACCGCCGAACAAAATATTGTGGACGGACTTCCGCCGGCGCGCCACCCGGATTTGCGGCGTGCACGGAGCGCTCTCGTAAATATGGTTCCCACCAGCACGGGTGCAGCGAAAGCGACGACGAAGGTGGTCACAAGCCTCAAAGACAAATTTGACGGTATTGCGGTGCGCGTGCCGACGATCGACGTGTCCCTGACTGATTTTACGTTTTTGCTGAGCAAAAAAACTACGGTCGAAGAGGTGAATGAGGCGTTTCGTACTGCGGCGAAGTCTCCGCGTTGGAAGGGAATTTTGGGTGTGACCGATGAGCCACTTGTGTCAACGGATTTTCTCCAGACGCCTTACGGGACCGTGGTGGATCTTGGGATGACACGTCTCGTGGATGGCGATCTTCTGAAGGTCCTTGCGTGGTACGACAACGAGTGGGGATATAGCGAGCGCCTGGTGGATCTGGCAATGCATGTGGGTAAACTTTAGCGCAGAGGTATGGAGGTAGTTTTTGACGCAATCATTTATTTCTTTCTCGGGACCGTTGGCTTGTATTTGGTCCACCAAGGGCATCACTGGAAACAAACAAGACACTCTCCTTTTTCCGTTGGCCTGTTTTTCTGTTTTTTTGCAGCCTGGCTTGTTATTTTTTACGGAAGTTTTATTGAACCGCGCATGTTGGTTGTTCGCCAAGAAGTGGTGTCGCTTGCGGAACAACCGACGCAGACACTCCGTGCGGTCGTTTTTTCGGATTTGCATGTCGGTCCGTTTAAAAAGCGCGATTGGACACAGCGAGTGGTCGAGCGCATTATGGCGCTTGAGCCGGACATTGTTTTTATCCCGGGTGACTTTGTCGTGACCTCGTCTGAAGACGTGTCGCATCTCGCACCGCTTCGGCAATTACGCGCCACCTACGGCGTCTACGCGGTCACCGGTAATCATGAGTATCATGCCAATGCGGCTCCTGCCGTGATTGAGGCATTGAAAAATGCGGGGTTGACCGTGATTGAAAACGAAACACGGAATCTCGATGTGGCCGGTCAGACTCTGCGTATCGCAGGAGTTTCGGATATCTGGTTTGACGGGGATCTTTCCAAGACGATGGAAACGGTCTCGCCGCAAGAGACGGTCATCTTGCTGGCGCACAATCCGGATGTCATATTGGATTCTGTGAGTCGCGGCGCGGATCTTGTTCTTTCCGGCCATACCCACGGGGGTCAAATTCGCTTGCCCTGGATCGGTCCCGTGCCTTCTTTGCCGACTCGGCTTGGTCGCGCCTACGATAAAGGATGGTTTGCATTCGATCACACACGTCTGTTCATTACGAGCGGTGTCGGTGAGAGCGGAACACGTGCTCGACTATTTAATCTTCCCGAAATCGTCCAAATGGACATTCAATTTTAGTTTCTATGCCGCACACCACCCCGTTCGATCAATTTTCTCACGCGACCAACAGAAGTTGGTTTTCCGCCATGCTCTTTTTATTGCGCATCGTATTCGGGATTCTTTTTCTCACCTCTGCATGGTCGAAAATCGTTGCGGATGCATGGACGTCTCAAAATTATCTGTTAGCAGCAACCGGCCCGTTTGCTTCTTGGTTCCAATCGCTTGCGGGCGTACCCTGGGTTGATGTGCTCAATATGTACGGCCAGCTCGCAATTGGACTCGCGCTTCTTCTTGGGTTTTGTGTTCGTCCCGCGGCATTTTTCGGTGTCCTGTTGATGGGGCTTTACTACACCTCTCAGCTTGTACAGAATACGACTCACGGATTCATTGACGACCACGTCATGTACGCGCTTCTTTTTTTGCTCATGCTTTCGGGTGGTTTTGGACACATCTGGGGGATTGACGGGGTAATCGCACGTCAGCCATCGTTGCAGCGGAAGCAGTGGGTCCGATGGTTGTTCGGATAAAGTACTTCCATGAAATTAAATGTACTCGACAATACAATGGAGTTGGCGGGGAAGCGGGTGCTGATACGCATTGACGCGAATGTTCCGATTGAGAAAGGTCGCGCTGTTGATGGTCCTCATGGACGCATCGCGCGTGCGGCCGTTGATCTGGACTGGCTCATTCAACGCGGGGCTCGTGTGATCGTGATGACGCATCTCGGACGTCCGGAAGGGAAACGCCGCAGCGCCTATTCGGTCAAACCGATCGCCAAGCGGCTTTCAAGTTTACTGAAAACAAAAGTGATTGTTTCTCCCGGAATCGTCGGTCCTCGCGTGCAGCGGCTCGTAGAAACACTCAAAGACGGGCAGGTGCTTTTGCTCGAAAACGTGCGCTTCGATGCGAGAGAAGAACAAAATGATGTCGCATTCGCAACGCAGCTCGCAGCCCTTGCGGATTACTATATCAACGATGCTTTTTCCGTCAGTCATCGCGCGCATGCCTCTGTTGCGGCGATCACGCAGTTTCTCCCTTCCTTTGCGGGTCATCTGTTGAATAACGAAGTCACGGTTTTGTCACAATTAGAGAAAAGGGCAAAAAAACCGATGGTTTTAGCGATGGGTGGGGTGAAAATTGAAACAAAACTTCCGGTGATGATCCATTTGGCAAAACAGACAGACACCATTTTGCTTGGCGGGGCTTTGTCCACGACGTTTCTTGTCGCGCAGGGCTTTCCGGTCGGTCGTTCCGTGTACGATGAAGAAGGCGTGGAAATGGTTCGTACGCTTCCAAAGCGTATTGCGGAAAAGATTCTTCTTCCAACGGATGTAGTCGTTGCCTCCAGTTTACGCAAAGATGCGAGTACGCGCGTCGTTGATGTTTCTTCGATTGGTGCGCGTGATCGGATTGTCGATGTGGGCCCGCAGACGCAAGAACGGTTTGCCAATGTGATTTCTCGCGCAAAGACCATTGTTTGGAACGGACCGTTTGGATATTGCGAAATCAATGCGTTTTGCAAAGGAACGGAACGGATCGCACAAGCCATTGCCCGGCGTACCGGTCCGGCCGTCACGATCGTGGGTGGTGGAGATACGGGTCCGGTTCTGGAGAAACTCGGGCTTGCCGATCGTTTCACGCTTCTTTCAACCGGTGGTGGAGCGCTTCTTGATTTTCTTTCCGGTCGGATATTGCCCGGGCTTAAATCTTTGCCACATTCCTAGAATTTTCATTCACAGCTAAACGTTTATGTCAGAACAATCAACCGAACAACAATCCCTTCGCGTGGAAATGTTGGAAAAAATGCACACGCTGGCGACCGCGGGCTTTGGGTTGGTTGCCGCGCTTGCTTGGAATTCCGCCATTCAAGATTTGTTCAATCTCTTTTTTCCAAACCAGGAATCGCTGATTGCAAAGTTTACGTACGCGATTCTGATTACCGCGGTTGTGGTGTTGGTGACCTCTCGTCTTGGGAAAGCGACCGCCACGTTAAAGTCCAAAGTCGGCAAGAAATAATATGAAACACACAGTGACATCAGTGCATGCCCATGAAATTCTCGACTCACGTGGCAATCCCACGGTGCATGTCACGGTTCTGTTAAAAGATGGGACGATGGGTTCGGCGTCCGTGCCAAGCGGAGCTTCCACGGGCACGCATGAAGCGCTTGAACTTCGCGATGGTGACCCGAAGCGATTTCAGGGAAAAGGGGTGTTGAAGGCCGTTCGCAATGTCAATACCAAAATTCAAAAAGCGGTTGTTGGGATGGATGTGACAAAACCGCGAGCGATCGATCAAACCATGATTGATTTGGATGGGACTCCCAACAAACAACGATTGGGCGCGAACGCAATTTTGGGCGTATCGCTTGCGTGCGCGCATGCGGGTGCGAAGGCAAGCAAACTGCCGCTGTACCGATTTTTGCGGGAGGCGTTTGATCTTCCTTTTCAAAAATATCGCTTGCCGTATCCGACGATGAATGTACTCAATGGTGGAGCCCATGCGGGATGGATTTTGGATTTTCAAGAATTCATGGTGGTTCCGATGCAGCGAACATTTCGTGAACGGGTTCGTTGTGGAGCGGAAATTTTTTATGTGCTCGGCGAGGTGTTGACAAAAAAAGGACATTCAACGCTCAAAGGCGATGAAGGCGGATATTCGGTGCGTTGTCCCCGCAACGAAGCGGCACTTGAACTCATCATGCAGGCAATCAAACAAGCCGAGTACAAAGCGGGCAAGGATGTGTTTCTGGCGATCGACCCGGCGGTTTCGGAATTGTATGACGCGAGGCGCGACCGTTACACGCTCAATGTAGATCGAAAAAAAATGAATCGACGGGAGTTGGTCGAACTTTGGGAGACCTGGGTGAAAACATACCCGATTATTTCCATTGAAGACGGATTGGATCAAGACGATTGGGAAGGGTGGGTGGAAATGACGACACGTTTGGGGAAAGAAGTTGTGCTGGTGGGAGATGATTTTTTTGTCACCAATGTCACACGATTGCAGAAAGGGATTGAGTTGAAGGCAGGGAACGCGATCTTAATTAAAGTCAATCAAATCGGTTCGCTTTCGGAGGCAATGGATGCCATCATGCTTGCCAAGCAGGCGCGGTATAAAGTTTCCGTTTCCCATCGATCCGGCGAGACCTGTGATACGACCATTGCAGATCTTGCGGTCGCGGTGAATGCGGATTTTATCAAGTCCGGGTCTTTATCCCGTTCTGAACGTTTAGCAAAGTATAATCGATTAATGGAAATTGAGGAGGAAGTGAAGGGATTATGAAAAAACCGTACGTTCTTATCGTGATAGACGGGTTCGGTGTCGCTCCCGATAGCAAAGGGAACGCGATTACGCAAGCGGAAACGCCCAATTTCGACCGATTTATCCGAACCTACCCAACCATGACCTTACGCGCTTCCGGAGAGGAGGTCGGTCTTTCGTGGGGGGAAATGGGCAATTCAGAAGTCGGACATTTGGCCATTGGAGCCGGACGCGTGTATTACCAAATGTTTCCGCGCATCAACCGTTCGATTTCCGACGGGAGTTTTTTTGAAAATGATGCGTTTTTGCAAGCGGTGGCTCATGTGAAAAAACAGGGGGGCCGGCTTCATTTGGTTGGAATGGTCAGTGGCGGACGGGTGCATTCCATGGATGAGCATTGTCATGCCCTTTTGGAACTGTCGAAAAAGCAAGGACTGAAAGAGGTGTATGTGCAAGCGATTTTGGACGGACGTGATACCGTCTATAATGTTGGGATTGATTTCATCACGTCTTTGCAAGAAAAAATGCGCACGCTCAAAATCGGGAAAATTGCTTCGCTGTCCGGACGTTATTTTGCCATGGATCGGGATAACCGTTGGGAACGTACGCAGAAAGCATACGACGCGATGGTACGTGGAGAAGGAAATAAGGCGACGGATCCTCTACAGGTCATCAAAGATTCGTATGCAAAAGAAGTGTACGACGAGGAATTTGTGCCAACGGTTCTGATGGACGGTGATCAGCCGGTTGGGACGATCCGAGAAAATGACGCGGTCATTTTTTTCAATTTCAGGCCGGACCGGATGCGTCAGCTCGCGAAGGCGTTTGTCCTCCCAGAGTTTTCCAATTTTGATCGACAGATCGTCGAGGGACTGTTTCCTGTTACGATGGCGGAATATGAAAAAGGGCTCCCCGTACACATCGCCTTTCCGCCCCAAACCGTGGAACAGTGTCTCGCAGAGGTACTTTCGGCGCATGGATTGACACAACTACACATTGCGGAAACGGAAAAATACGCGCACGTGACGTTTTTCTTGAACGGGACGAAGGAGGATCCGTTTCCAGGTGAAGAGCGTATTATCATTCCATCACCAAAGGTCGCATCTTACGATTTGGCTCCCGAAATGAGTGCGTGGGATATCACCAACCGAGTCATCAAAGAAATGCGTGAGGATAAATTCGATTTTTTGGTGATGAATTTTGCGAATCCGGATATGGTGGGGCATACGGGAAATTTAGAAGCGACCATCAAAGCGGTGGAGACGGTCGATGCATGCTTGGGGAAAATCGTGGAGGAGACGCTCTCGCGTGACGGGGCTGTGTTCGTGACGGCCGATCATGGAAATGCGGAAGAAAAATTAAACTTGCGCACAGGGGATATAAATAAAGAACACGCAACGAATCCTGTTCCGTTTCTCATCATTTCAAAAACGTACGAAGGACAGCCGTCGATTGCTGGGGAAGTGCCGGACGGTGATTTATCATTGATGCCGCCAGTGGGGATGTTGGCGGATGTTGCGCCCACGATTTTGGCCGTGATGGGGATTGAGCAGCCGCCGGAAATGATCGGGCAACCATTAATATAGTCTGCATTAGAAACGAAAGCATTTGTGGAAAAGAGAGAAATACAGTCGGTACTCACCGTGCTCAAGCGCCACTTTCCCAATCCCGGAGCGATGGAAATCGGGGATCCTTACCGGACACTGGTAGCGGTCATGTTGTCTGCGCGCACGCGGGATGAGCAGGTATTGAAGCTTCTTCCAGAATTTTTTCGATCGTTTGCAAACGTGGAAAAGCTTGCGCGTGCAACACCCGCACGGATAGAAGCAACGATCAACACGATCGGCATGTATAAACAAAAGGCCAGGCATCTCCGTGCCATGGCACAGACTGTGGTCCAAAGATTTTACGGAGCTATTCCACAGACGATGGATGAACTCGTTTTGCTGCCGGGAGTCGGGAGAAAAACGGCAAGCGTGGTGCTTGTGGCGTGTTTTAATCACCCGGCCATTGCAGTCGACACGCATGTTCATCGCGTGACCAATCGGCTTGGATGGGTGGAGACGAACACGCCGGAGAAGACAGAACGCGCACTTCTTGATGTGATTCCCAAAAACCTTCAACCGACTGTCAATCGCGTGTTTGTGAAGTTTGGACGCTTCATTTGTATTCCCGGCAAACCGCGCTGTTGGATGTGTCCCATACAATCTCAATGTGCGTATACGCAAAAACAGCTTGTGACACCAAGAAATGCCCAGAAAATTAAAAAAGATCTTGAGCGGCGCGAGCGCGAGCTTGAGACATTGCGTAAACACGTTTTGGAAATCCCTGTATGAATAAAGACCAACGATGGTCATTTGCCCTATTTGAAATCGCGCGCAGTTCGCCTCACAAGCGGGACATTGCTATTTTTTGTGCGTCCGAACTCATTTGGTTCATGGCGGGAATCTCATTCGGGTTCGTCTATCCGAGTATTTTGCAGATTCTTCCGCTCGTGTTTTTGCCGTGGGGAGTCTCTTTACTTTTTTCCGAATGGATTCGTCGACCGCGGCCATTTCACGAACAAGCCTATAAACCGCTCATTCACCTTTTTGTGGAAACGCCGAGCTTTCCTTCTTCGCACAGCACGATTGCGTTCGCGATGGTCGCGGCGTTTAGTCATGATGTGACGGTGTGGCCGCTTCTGCTCATTGCGGCCATGTTGGTGGCAATCGGACGTGTGGCGGTGGGAGTGCATCATGTGAGTGACGTGATCGCGGGCGGCATCATTGGATTTGGGCTTGCGTATGCGATGAAGGTTGCGGCGATCTTATTTTTTGTATAAAAAGATGGATATATGTCACACAAAGTTGTTGCCGTCTCCGGGGGCTTTGACCCGATTCATATTGGACATGTGCGCATGATCCGTGAAGCCGCTGCGCTCGGGGATGAATTGGTGGTGATTTTAAATAATGACAATTGGTTGATGAAGAAAAAAGGGTTTGTGTTTATGCCGGAGGACCAGCGCAAGGAAATTATTGAAGCGCTTTCCGGGGTGGCACGCGTGGTTCTGACCGATCATGAACCGGATTGTACGGATATGAGCGTTTGTTCTAGCTTGCGACAAATTCAACCACAGGTGTTTGCAAATGGCGGAGATCGATTTGCAGATAATATTCCGGAAGCTGTCCTCGCACGCGAGCTTGGAATCGAACTTGTGTTTAACGTGGGTCAAGGGGGAAAGGTGCAGTCCAGCTCCTGGCTTGCGGCCAAAGATCGGGAGACGAAGGAGTGTTTTTGCGGATCAAAAAATCGTTATGTAGAATGTCATGGGAAATAAACTGAATGGATCTCAGAGGATTGCATGTCTCGTCAAATTTCAGGGATCATTTTAAGTAGTATACCAACCTTTGGTGGGCAGTGAAGCCTAGTTCTGCGAGCACTCGAACGAGGCTTCACTGCCGTGTCAGGATGAAAGTTGGTGTCTTTTCCACTCAATCACTTAATCACTCCATCACTCCATCACTCAATGACTTCCTCGCTCCCTCTATGAAATTTTTTTTGACCTTTCTTGGTGTGCTGCTGTTGGTGGGGGCGATCATTGGTGGGTCGCTATTTTGGGATAGTTTTTTTCTCTCTCCGGAAGAAGGGGCGCCGGAAATCGGTGTCACGATTGAGCCAGGAACCTCCGTCGAGGCGATTGGAAACATGTTGGAAGAGAAAGAGATCATCACCAGCCGTTTTTTCTTTAAAGCGTATGTGAGGTTGGCCGGAGCGCAATCATCGCTTCAGGCGGGGAACTATGTCCTTCGTCCGGGCATGTCATTCCGTTCCGTTGTTGATGTTCTATCGCATGCAAAGTCGACCGAAGCGCAGGTGACCATTCCGGAGGGATATACGGCGGTTCAGATCGGCAATACACTCGGCGCGGTTCTTCCCAATGTCACCGCCGCATCTTGGCAGACGATCGTCTCTCAACCTTCCCGTGTCTCCTCCACGCCGGATCTGCTCGCCGGCATTCCATCCGGACAAGGGCTCGAAGGCTATCTGTTCCCGGATACCTATCGATTTCGTGCCGATGCGGATGCAAAAACGGTTGCCGAAACGATGATTTTAACGTTGTCTCGAAGACTTTCTGAAAATAACATCGTCGTGCCGAACCATCTTGTCATGCCAAACGGAATGACGTTTCACGAAGTGCTTACGCTTGCGTCCATTGTTGAGCGCGAGGTGCGTTCACCTGAAGAGATGGCGCATGTCGCGGGAATTTTTCTTTCGCGTCTGAAAATCGGCATGGCATTGCAAGCGGATGCGACCGTCAATTATGTCACCGGCAAAAAAGATGCCGCCGTTTCGCTTGAGGACACAAAAATCGACTCGCCTTACAATACCTATCAACAGCTCGGCCTTCCGCCCGGGCCCATCAGTAACCCGGGAATGAATGCGCTGAAGGCTGTCCTGAACCCGATCGATTCCGATGATCTGTATTATTTGACCACACCGGAAGGAGAGGTTATTTACGCCGAAACATTCGAGCAGCATGTGGCGAACAAGTTCAAGTATTTGAAGTAAGGTGTTGGCATCTTTGACGCATGGTTGAAAATGGGCTAAGGTGGTGTCCCCGCGTGGGACAAGTGAGGGACAGATGTACAACGGATACGTGGAAGCCGAGGTGGTGTGGCCGGACCTCAAGAATCCGGTGACCACAAGACGACCCTTGAGCATTACCGACGGACACGGTGGCGTCACAGCCATTGGGACGATCGATCTGATCGTCCTGGTGAACATGTGTCTGTATGTCGTCGCGAAGGATGCACACGGTCTGAAGGCCGGCGATCTCCTTTCACGCAACTTCGAACTTACGCGCCGTCGCATGCGGGACCAACAGAACCTTGCCGAGCAGATGTTTCTGCGCTACACGAGCATTTACGATGCGCGACGGGGAATCGGACGGATCGAGGGGCGCTATCGGCGCTTGGAGATTCCCGAACTTCGACGGTGGAGCGTAGACGCCGACTGGCTGATCCGTGCGTCCTGGACACTCACACGCACCCAGCCGGAACGAGATGCGAACTTCATCTGGGTGGCGGATCGCCGAATCCACGGTCACCGAAAAGACCGCGCGGATTTCAAAGTCGCGGC
>CAYMBX010000027.1:0-14107 GCA_964388785.1 uncultured Gammaproteobacteria bacterium | reverse complement strand
TCGCGACCTTCGGGATCGTGATCGCAGGGACGTGGGGATTCCGCCGGGTCGGCAACGACTGGCGGTATCAGACCGCAGTCGTGGTCGGCGCGCTCGCGCTTCTGCTCATCATGTGGGTCCCTCGCTACAACGCGGGAGAGCTCACACTACCGAGCAGTGGTTCAGCTGCCACCTCAACCCCTTCCGTCCCGTCGATCCGTTCCGCACCCACCACACCAGCCGCGGGCGCCATTCCGTGCGATGAGCTCTCCTACGAGCTTCGTGTGGAACACGGCTGCCCGTGACCATTCCCTTCCTCGACCTGGACATCGTTCCGGGTCGTTTCTTTTTTTCACCCCCGCGGTACCGCAGGGGTTGAGATTGACTTTTTGTCAAAAATGCGCTATATTCGTCAGTCATTTCTGACCTCCGCGGCGGAGAAAAAGCCGAGTGTTCCTCTCAGAAAGGAGAAAGTACCGTGGCATTCTGGATTATCGGCCTGGTCGTCGGTCTCGTAGCCGGCATTCCCTTCGACTTCGGTCGCGAGCGATGGGCCATCAAATGGTTCGTGCTCACCGGCATCTTCACGGTGTTCGGCAGCCTCATGGCATGGCTCACCACACCACAGCTCATCGGCCCCTTCTGGGGCGCAGGTATCTGGTGGATTGTGGCTGTTGGTCTTGCTACCAACGTCATCTGGTGCCTCATCGGCGCCTACAGCGGCTACCGCGGCTCCGACCACAGTTACGGCCCGATCCGTGCTCTTGTGGCAGCGGCGATCCTCGTTGCACTTCCCACGATCGGCGGTCTGCGCGGATGCGCCATGTTCCGTGCCGACGACTACCGCGCACTCGTCTCCAACAATGTCGAGGAGCGCGAATGGAAGGCCGACATGGCTCCTGTCGACGTCGACCATGTGCGCATGGTCTCCAAGACCCAGGCGGGCTGGATCGCGAAGAAAGCGCTCGGCCAGTCCGAGAACACGGCGATCGGGAGCCGGTTCAAGATCGGCGACCTGACCATCCAGAAGGTGGGTGACAAGCTGGTCTGGGTCGCACCGCTCGAGTTCCAAGGCTTCGCCGCCTGGCAGGCCGCGGACACTACTCCCGGCTACGTCATCGTTTCGGCGGAAGATCCCAAGATTCCCGCGACGCTCGTCGAGAACCGCAAGTTCCGCTACGTTCCAAGCGCGTTCTGGGGCGACAACCTGGAGCGGCATCTCTACACCCACGGATTCGTCTTCCGCGGGACAACCGACTACACGTTCGAGCTCGACGACAGTGGAAACCCGTTCTACGTCGTCACTGTCTACGAGCCGTCGATCGGCTACGGAGGCGAGATCGTACTCGGCGTCGCGGTCGTGAACCCGGAGACCGGCGCGATTGAGGAGTACACGGCCGAGAACGCCCCGACGTGGATCGATCGCATCGTGCCGCTCGAGTTCGCCAAAGACCGTTTGGACGACTATGGCAAGTACGTCGGCGGATGGTGGAACGCGGTCTGGGATGAGGAAGGGGTGAACATTCCGACCGATCCCAAGACTTCGCAGGTCGACCCGGATGCCCTCTGGCTCACCTGGGGCGACGACGGCCAGGCGTACTGGTTTACGGGCCTCACCAGCTCGAAGGGCACCGACGACTCGCTCGTCGGCTTCGCACTCATGAACACGCGCACCGGTCACACGCGTATCTACCGTCTCTCCGGCTCAGACGAGAGTGGAGTGATGGAAGCGGTCAACACGGCCGTCTCCAATTTCAGCGGCTGGTACGCGACCCAGCCGATCCTCTACAACATCTACGGCGAGCTCACGTGGGTGGTGCCGGTCATCTCCGAATCCGGCATCTTCCAGCGGCTCGCCCTGGTGCGCGCAAGCAACACCAGCGTCTCGCTTGGGGAGAGCAAACACGCCGCGCTCACAAGGTACCGGCAAGACCTGGTGAAGAGCGGCAACGCCGAGAACCCGACGTCTCAGTCGGATCTCGCGCACAAGCGTGGGGTGATCGATCGGTACGCGTGCCCCGTCCTCGATGGGAACACGATTTGCCATCTCACACTCCGCAACGACGTACTCTCGCGTATCTTCACGGGGACAAGCAAGATCTCGCCCGAGCTCGTCGTTGCACGGCCTGGCGACGAGGTGGACATCGGTTTTCTCGAGACGGACGAGCCGACTGTGCCGATCGAGAGCTTCAACCTTCTCAACTTCACTGCACGGATCAGCGCTCAGCCCCTGGCTGAGCAGCCCACCCCTGTGCAGTAGCCTCGGCGCTGTGGATCCGTTCCATAGCGCTTTTTCATTTGCGTGACGACTTGTTATAATCCGCCTGTATGTTCGGACCAGGACTGATCGTGATTACCGGCCCCATGTTTTCGGGCAAAAGTACCGAGCTGATTCGTCGACTGACGATTGCAAAAATCGCCAAGCTGTCGGTTGTGGTATTCAAACCTCGACGGGATACGCGCACAGCCGCTGAAATTTGTTCGCGCGATGGCAGCTGTATTGCCGCGACCATTGTTCAGCATCCGCACGAAATGATTGAACAGGCGGGTGACGCCCGAGTGGTCGGAATCGATGAAGCACATTTTTTTGAATCTCAACTTCCCGAAGTTGCGATGCGTCTAGCCCGCTCGGGAAAATTGGTCATCGTCTCCGGATTAAACTTGGATTTTCAGGAGCGGCCGTTTCCCGGCATTCCCGAACTGCTTGCGCTCGCGGATGAAATCGTTCATGTCCGAGCCCTCTGTACGGCGTGTAATCAGCGATACGCGACACGGTCGCAGCGCTTGATGGGAGGGCAGGAGCGCTACGAGGTAGGGGATAGTGAGTATGCTCCGCGTTGTTTGAGCTGTTTTGAACTTTCCTCTTGACAATTTTTGTTGGAACCCGCATACTTTTGGCGTATTTTGGGTGGACTATCACCTAACCACCTCTCACCTAAAACTTACTCTATGGCACATAAAAAAGCGGCCGGTTCCACAGATCTTGGCCGCGATTCCCAAAGTAAACGCCTGGGCGTGAAGATTGCCGATGGCCAAACGGCTCTTGCTGGACAGATCATCGTCCGACAGCGTGGTACCAAGATCCACCCGGGACACAACGTCCGTATCGGCAAAGACGATACACTGTACGCATCTATTGCCGGTGTTGTTAAGTTTACAAGAAAGAAAGTTCAAAATTTTGCAGGAACACTCAAAAAGCGTACCTTCGCGCACATTGAACCAAGTAAATAACCAAAAACGCCCAGACGGGCGTTTTTGCTTTGGAAGTGATTTTTTGGTAAAATTGTTTATCATTATGGCTTCAATCGAACAACAAATCGAACAGGTGCTTGAGCAGATTCGTCCGGCTCTCCGTCTAGATGGCGGAGGAATTCAGTTGGTGAAGTTTGATGAGCAAACCGGCGCCGTGCACGTGCGCATGCAAGGCGCGTGCGTCGGGTGTCCGATGTCGGAAATTACGCTCAAGATGGGAGTGGAGGCCGCGCTTCAAGACGCCATTCCGGAAGTCACTGAGGTCATTTCCGTTCCGTAACCCATCGTTTTTTCCTTGACGGAATTGGGCGTATCTAGATCAAACAGCTGTCTTACAACCATACATTCATCCTGATAGACGACGTGACCCTGTCGAGAGCACGCAGACAGGGTCATGTCGCCCACGACACGTTGGAATCAAACACGCATGAGCCGCAGACGTAAACAATTTCGTCAGTTTCTCAAATCCTTTCGAGAGATGCTCGGTCAAGGAAGGATGTATCTTTGGATGCTGATCGTATCTGTTTTATTGTGGCTGACCTGTCTTGGGTTGCTTGTCTGGAGGATTGTCCCGCTTGCACAGGACAAGGCCTATTTGCCGCTTCATTATAACGTGTATTTCGGTGTGGACCGTTTTGGTCCATGGTATCAGGTCTTTGTTCTGCCCGGACTCGGACTGCTTTTTTTGCTGATGAGTCTCATTATGCAAACGCATTTTTTTCGACGCGAAAAAATGCTTGCTCGTTTTTTTTCGATCAGCACAACGTTTCTGGAGGCCGTATTTGTCATCGCCGCTATCCTCGTCATTCTCCTCAACATTTGATGTATGCGTCTTGAATCGTTTGAACTTGTGCGTGTTCTTCTGCTGAGCGCGGTGGCGTTCGTCGTCGCATTCGCGTGGGCTCCTTCGTTGACGCGTGTGTTGCAGAAATGGAATGTCGCGAAAGCGATCCGTCCCGCCTCTCTCGCTCCCGTGTTCGCCGCGCTGCACGCGAAAAAAAGCGGGACGCCAACCATGGGCGGTCTGCTGATTTGGGTCACTGTCTTGCTTCTCGCCTTACTTTTCGACGCGGTTGCCTCCTATCTCCCGCCGGATTCCATGTTTGGACAGCTCAATTTTTTGTCCCGCTCGCAAACGCTCTTGCCGCTTGGGGCGCTTATCGCCTCCGCAATTGTTGGGTTTGTGGACGATTACTTTAATGCGCGCGGACTAGGTCCAAAGGGTGGGGGATTGCGGATGCGACATCGACTGCTTATTTATACGCTGATTGCCGTGGTCGGAGCCTGGTGGTTTCGCGTGAAATTGGATTGGGATTTGCTGCACGTGCCGTTTCTTGGAGATTTTAATATCGGTTTTTGGTACGTCCCGTTTTTTATTTTGGTAATTGTGGCCACGGCGTTTTCGGTCAACGAGGCGGATGGGTTGGATGGACTGGCCGGCGGAACACTTCTTACGTCGTTTGGTGCGTATGCCATCATTGCTTTTTCCCAAGGGAAGTACGACCTCGCGATTTTTTGCGGAGTGATTTTGGGCGCACTCCTCGCCTTTTTATGGTTTAACATACATCCGGCGAGTTTTTTTATGGGAGATACGGGAGCGATGTCACTTGGCGTGACCCTTGGTATTGTCGCAATGTTGACCAACGCAGCGCTTCTGCTTCCGGTTATCGGTTTTGTGTTTTTTATTGAATCACTCTCGGTATTAATCCAGGTCGCCTCCCGTGTGTTGTTGAAGAAACGTGTGTTCAAAAGCGCACCTTTCCATCATCATCTCGAAGCGATCGGATGGCCCGAACCGCAAATCGTGATGCGTCTGTGGGTGGTATCGATGGTCTTTGCAGCAATCGGCGTGAGCTTGGCTCTTTTGGATGCATTGGTGTAATCCTCTCCTAAAAAGCCGTCGCTCAGTCAGAGAGGTGCAGAAATTGAAATGTAAAGATAAGCCGCAGATATTGTGGCCAACTTCCATCCCGACAGACGTTCTTGCTCTGTCGAGTGCTCACAGACAGAGCAAGAACGTCCACCAAACGTTGGTTTACAGCCATCCAACATGCGCAACTCCTCATCAACAATCGATTATCCGCTCTTACTGATCGTCGGCGCGATCATCTTTTTTGGTCTTATCATGCTTTGGTCCGCTTCCGCGCCGAACGGATATGACCAGTTCGGCGACAGTTACTACTTCGTCAAACACCAACTCATCTTCGGATTGATTCCGGGTGTTGCCGCGCTTCTGGCGTTCTCGCGCATTCCGTACACGTTCTGGCGCACACATGCTTTTAATTTGCTCATCCTTTCCATTGTCTTACTCGTCCTTGTGTTCATCCCGGGATTCTCCGCGGGAATCGGAACGGCACACAGTTGGATTTCCATCGGAGGCGTTTTTTCACTTCAACCTTCGGAGATTGTCAAAATGACCTTTCTGTTTTATCTCGCCGCTTGGCTCGGAAGTCGCGATGAACGCGGAGTGAAAGATGTTCATTCAGGTTTTTTGCCGTTTTTGCTTGTGCTCGGCACGATTATGTTGCTCATGATTCTTCAACCGGATATCGGAACCATGTCGATCATCGCCGCCATGTCGCTCGTCGTCTATTTTGTTGCAGGAGCACCGATTGCCTATGTGCTCGGATTGATCGCGGCGGGCGCGAGCGCGCTTGCGCTGCTGATTACGGCCGCACCGTACCGGGCGGCACGGTTTACCACGTTTTTGCATCCGGAGATGGATCCGCAAGGGATCGGCTATCATATTAATCAAGCTCTCCTTGCGATCGGTTCGGGTGGATTTTTTGGTGTCGGATACGGACATTCGCGCCAGAAGTTTCAATATCTTCCGGAAGTCGTCGGTGACTCGATTTTTGCGATCATTGGAGAGGAATTAGGATTTGTGTTTGGCATCATGACGATCGGTTTGTTTTTGCTGCTGCTTTGGCGCCTGCTTCTGATCGCGCAGAATGCGCCCGACCGGTTCGCAAAATATTTCGTCATCGGGGTCGCGGCGTGGATCACACTCCAAGCATTCATCAACATCGGATCTATGGTGGCATTGATGCCGATTACCGGTGTTCCGCTTCCGTTTGTGAGTTACGGAGGGACGTCCCTCGCTAGTGCCATGGCCGCAATTGGGGTGGTTTTAAACGTCAGTCGAGGAAAATAAGGTATGAAAATACTTCTTGCGGGCGGAGGAACACTTGGACCGGTCACGCCACTTCTGGCGATTGTGGAAGCGTGGCGTACACGCGACCCGGATGTTGAATTTGTCTTGGTGGGAACTTCGGATGGTCCGGAATCGCTCCTCGCAAAACAGTACTCTGTTCCGTTTCGCACACTTCCGCGCGCGCGGTTTCCTCGTTTTTTTTCCGTTGAGTGGTTTTTATTCCCTGTGCATGCCATGTTCGCTTTGTTACTTGCTTGGAAATTGATCGTGCAGGAAAAGCCGGTTTGCATTCTTGGGGCGGGAGGATTTACGCAAGTTCCGGTGATTTTTATCGCCTCCCTTTTTCGCATACCCGCTTTCATTTTACAAACCGACGTTCGTCCGCTTCTTTCAAACAAATTGAGTGCGCCGTTTGTTCAACGCATTTTTCTCGCCTGGCAAGAGACGAGCCAATATTTTTCTTCACGCAAAATCCAATTTCTTGGCATTCCGGTTCGAGCCTCACTTCATACTGGATCGCGCGAACGCGCCGTTGCCAGGTATGGTTTGCGGCCCGGCATGCCCACGCTTCTTGTATTCGGAGGAGGCACAGGATCATTATTTCTCAACGAACGGATTGCAGAGATCGCGCCGCAGCTGCGAAAGGAAATGAACGTCATTCACATCACCGGACGGGGAAAACGGCCGGAAGGTTTGCAAAACCTTGGACAGGGCTTTGTGGTTATCGAGCATGTAGAAGAAGGACTTGAAGATTTGTATGCGCTTGCGGATCTTGTGGTCTGTCGGGCGGGCAGCGGGACAATCAGTGAGCTTGCGGCATTGAAGAAAGCCGCGATTCTAATTCCCCTGAAAGGCGCGCAAGAAGACAACGCGCGCGTGCTTGAACAACAACATGCTGCACGCGTATTGTCGCAGACACATACGACCGGAGCCGAACTTTTGGGCGTGATACGGGAAATCCAATCCGACGAATCATTGAAAGGGCAGTATCGGAAACAGATCGGTTCTGCGGTGGGTACGAATGTTGCTGGTTCGTTGATTGATTTCATTCTCGGTTCTCTCAAATAAAATTCCCTGAGCGCGTCAGGGATGAGAGCGGCTGGACGAAGATGTAGGCAGGACCGTAGGACCTCCGTTTGTCCGGTTTGATCTGGAATCCGTGCGTCTCCGCGAGTGCTTCGGCTCAGTGCCTAGTTCGCTCTCAAGCCCAACGCATACCGCGGCGGGCTCTTTTTTATTGATTAGCAAACAAAAACCACCCTTCGACAAGCTCAGGGTGGTTTTTGGACTCGGTGAAGAGTCGATTTTTACGGACGACTAAGCTGCTGCTTGATCGCCACCTTCTGCTGGAGCGGCTTCGCTCTCAGCGGGTGCTGCAGGTTCCGCAGCAGGTGCTTCCATAGAACCACCGGCACAGTTGGCGCACTTTTGCTCTTCGTTAAGCTCTGCGGTTGCACCACAGGCTGTGCAAACTCCGGATTCTGACATAGTGAAATGGTTTATGTGAATTAGCAACGCAAGTGTAACCGGATAAAATCTGATTGTCAAACAAACAGAAACACCCCAGACGAGCTGGGGTGTTTCTGTTGGTGCGCTGGGTGGGGATCGAACCCACGACCACGAGCTTAAAAGGCTCTTGCTCTACCGCTGAGCTACCAGCGCGAAAATTGTTTGTACCGTCAACGATCCCCACAGACAAGGTGGGGATCTGGCGCTCGCCGTAAACGGCTCGGCCAGATTGGACTCGCTCGCTCGGAAAAGTACACATGACGACCTGTCGACAGAAAAGCGTCATGTGTTCTTTTCTCTCGCTCGCTCGTCCATCGAACCCACGACCACGAGCTTAAAAGGCTCTTGCTCTACCGCTGAGCTACCAGCGCAGGATAAATCAGTTGCAAGCGACGAGACTATATCAAGGTTTGTCCTCTTTGGCAAGAGGTTTTACGCGCAGCCAATGCGTTTTTCTGATAAAATGAACAAACTATGCCCCAATCCGTTTTTTGGTACGCGAAAACCGTTGAAGAGGTCATGCGTCTTCAACAGACACAAAAGGAAGGACTCACAGAAGACGAGGTGAGGAAACGTCGGGAGCAAGACGGTCTTAACGCATTGCCCAAGGAAAAACCACTCCAGTGGTGGATTCTTTTTTTTCGTCAATTCGGCAGTCCGATGATTTACGTCTTGCTTGGCGCATCCATTATTACGATCTTGCTTCAGGAGTGGACGGATACAGCGATCATTTTGGGCGCGATTTTTTTGAACACGATCATCGGATTCATTCAAGAATTGAAAGCAAACCGTGCACTTGAGCATTTGCGTGCGCTTGTCCAACCAAAGGCACTTGTGCGACGGGCGGGAGAAGAATTGCAGATTGCCGCCGATGCGCTTGTTGTTGGGGATATATTGATTCTTCAGACGGGCGATCGTGTAACGGCTGATGCGCGTCTGATTCAAAGCGTGGATTTGCAGATCAATGAAGCGGTTCTGACCGGTGAATCGCAACCGGTTAAAAAACAAACGCGTCCGGTTTCGGAATCGAGTGTGCTCGCAGAACGCAAGGATATGGTGTACGCGGGAACGTCTGTGGTGGGAGGAAAAGGGGTTGCGGTTGTGGTCGAAACAGGTATTCGTACACAGATCGGTCAAATCGCAAAATTGGTGAGTGAGTCGGAAGAGGTGGCTACTCCATTGCAGCAGCAGTTAGTTGTTCTCGCAAAACATATTGCCGTCATTATTTCATTGTTAATCGTCGTCTTATTCGTGCTCGGACCGTTTTTAGGCTATCGCATAGTCGATATGCTAAAAATTTCCGTTGCCCTTGCCGTGGCGGCGATTCCGGAGGGGTTGGTGATTTCCGTGACGATTATTTTAGCCATTGGAATGCACCGGATCTTGCTTCGTCGATCGCTTGTACGCCGTTTGGTTGGTGCAGAAACACTGGGAAGCGTGTCAGTGATTTGTACCGACAAAACCGGAACCCTGACGGAAGGAGAAATGCGTGCAACCCATCTCATCACCATTGACCAGACGTATGAACTTTCGCACGCGAAAAACGTTCCGTCACATCCGACGGCTCAACGTCTGATGAACGCACTTGTGTTGTGTAATAATGCGGAGCGTGTTTCCGACGGAATCAATCCGGTTTTGCGCGGAAGTCCCACGGATCGAGCACTGTTGCGTTTCGCCATCGAGTTGGGGATCGATGTCGATGCGGTGGTGCGTGAAACACCACGATACTCAGAGATTCCTTTTGACTCCTCATTCAAATATCTCGCCACCGCGCATCGGAATCAAAAATCCGCCTTTGTGATTCTCTCAGGCGCACCGGATCGTCTTGTGAAATTTTGTTCGTTTATCGAAGAGCGTGGGGAAAGAAAAGAGTTTAGCCAGACACGACAGAAACAGGTGTTTGCCCAAATGGAGCGGCATGCTTCTGAGGGAATCCGTCTCGTGGCATTTGTCCGCAAAGAGATCAAGCAGAAAGAAAGCGAATTATCTCGCGAGATGCTTGAGGATTTTGTCTGGCTTGGGATGGTGGGCCTGAGCGATCCGGTTCGCGAGCAGGCCCGTGTGCAGATTGCGCAGGCAAAAGCGGCGGGGGTGCGAACAATTATGGCGACCGGTGATCATCCCAGCACGGCACGTGCGATTGCGTTGCAGGTTGGTTTGGAAGTGAACGCTGGATCCGTGGTGACGGGCGAAGAAATGGATGGGTGGAGCGATCAGGAATTGGAGCGCCGCATTTCGCGTGTAAGCGTGTTCGCGCGTGTGGAGCCGAAGCACAAAATACGAATTATCAAAGCGTGGCAGAGCAGGGGAGATGTGGTGGCGATGGTCGGGGACGGGGTCAATGACACGCCGGCGCTCAAAGCAGCGGATATCGGGGTGGCGGTCGGGTCCGGAACAGAAGCGGCAAAGCATGTGGCGGATCTTGTCTTGCTTGATAATGATCTTGGGACGATCACGTCGGCGATTGAACAAGGACGTGTCATTTTCGATAACATTCGAAAGACAACCGTCTATTTGATCTCCGGAAGTTTTACCGAGATTATTCTGATTGCAGGCACGATGCTTTTCGGCCTCCCGCTCCCGCTTTTGCCCGCACAGATTCTTTGGATCAATCTGGTTGCAGACACATTTCCCAATATCGGGCTCACGCTTGAACCCGGCGAAAAAGATGTGATGAAATTGACTCCGCGCCCGCGTACCGAACCGGTCTTGAACAAGGAAATGCGTCGATTGATGTTTTCCATCGGGACCGTAGTGATTATCAGCCTTGTGGTCTTCTATCTGTACTTGCTTGGCCGATTTGATGACGTCTCGCGTATCAGGACGTACATGTTTGCGGCGGTTGCGTTGGATACACTGATTTATGTCTTTGCCATCAAGAGTTTGCGCCACTCGATTTTCCGCATGAATCCTCTTTCCAATCCCTGGCTCCTCTTGAGCGTTTGCGTCAGTTTCGGTCTCATGCTCCTCGCATTTATGCTGCCGATACTCCAACAAATTTTCGAAGTCACTCCGCTTGGCTTGTCCGAATGGCTTCTGTTGCTTATGATAAGTACGATCAAGTTGTTTGTCATCGAGTTGATCAAAGAATTGATTCATTTAAAACAAAGGAGGTATCAGCCAATATGAAGCGCATCTCCCGTTCCGTGGCGAAATACATCCGCCGCCAAAAGGCACTTATTCGACGCCGTACGTCAAGTAAAGATGAGCAAGAACGGCTCATTCGCGAGTTGTTGCAGCGTCTTCGTTAACCTATGTCTTCGATTTTTCCCAAAATCCGATCCCAGTACCATGCGTATGCCGACGTGCGTCGCCAAGTGATCGCTCATTCAAACGAAGCGCTCAGCAAAAGTAAGCGCGCTATTTTTGCGCTGCATTGCGATGATCGAGCGTCCGCGAATGGTTTGTTTAAAGAAGCTGCGGACTTGTTTGCACAGGCCGAGCGTTCCATGAAGCGCGCACAGAGCTTGCGTTATGAAGGGGCATATCGCGCGGCGCTTGAAGAATATGCGGAAGCACTGCTTTTTGCTCAGTACTTGGACAAAGGAAAGATGGGAGCGATTGATGCGCGCGCAATGGATCCGCAGGTTTATTTGGCAGGTCTTTCCGATGCCACGGGCGAAATTGTCCGGTACACGATCAGACAAGTCACTCAAGGAAACACCGATCGTGTACGTGATGCACGCGACACGGTCGAAATGATCATCGAGTTTATGTTGGATTTGGACGCAACCGGATATCTGCGGACGAAATTCGACCAAGCAAAAGGGAATTTGAAGCGGCTTGAGGACATTCTGTATGACCTTTCTTTGCGATAATCCATGGATATTTCATCGTGACGAAATCGATCTTCTTGAAGAGGAGATGGATGACATCTACCGTGCGCATCGCCCATCGGCTCATGACCCTGTTTCACAAATGGAAGATCGGGTCCTTAAAGAGCAGTTGCAGACAGAAGAACAGTTCGAGACGGATGTCACAATTGACGTGGAGCCGGAAGAGGTTCGTCCGCCGCATGATTTTTTTTCCGGATCCCTGCCAGATTCTCTCAAAGCGCAAAGTGCTCGTGACCCGCTCTATGAAGTTGTGTACCTTTGGGCAAAACGTGCGTACGCATACGCGGCGGAAAAATACCTGTCGCAACAGTTCAAAGATGAAGATGTGTTTCGCATTTACGTAAACGTTAACATGATTCCACTCAAGTTGGCGTCCGCTCTTTTTGAACAGATGGCGGATGATCCCGTGTCACAGCACATCGCCCAGAAAGAACAGCAGCTCTGCTTCACCTACTTGACACGAACCCTCGATTCGCTTCAGCATCGTGCGTTTCTTGGAGACGAAGAGGCGGTACGGCTTGAAAAAGAAGGCCGCGAATTAGAACGGTCCATTCGTCTGCACCTTGTATGAATCGACCAACCGTGACTGCGGTGATTCCCGCGTATAATGAAGAAGAAACGATTGCTCGGGTTGTGCGGCCGCTTGCGGCTTCGGAATTGATCGATGAGGTGTTTGTGATTTCTGATGGCTCGACGGATCGAACGGCATCGTGCGCTCAACAGGCCGGTGCACTCGTGCATGTGCTGTCGAAAAAAGGCGGAAAAGGCGAGGCGATGCAATACGGTGTTGCACATACCGATTCGGATGTCATTGCGTTTTTCGATGCGGATTTGATCGGACTCGAATCCGAGCATATCGAGCGTCTTCTTTGGCCGGTGTTGACCGGTGGACGTGCGATGAATATCGGAATCCGCGATCGCGGTCGGTTTTGGACACGGCTTTCGCACCATCTCCCGCTGATTAGTGGAGAACGGGCGATGCAGCGTGATGTTTTTGAGGGGGTGCCGCCTGAATATCTGCACGGTTTTATGGTCGAGACGTCTTTGAATTATTTCTGCCGCGTCCACGGACTTGCGTATGGCGCGGTGGAACTTCCAGGTCTTTCCATTCGTCGCAAATATCAAAAAGTATCCTGGCCCCTCGCTGTGGTACAATATATCAAGATGTTTTTTGAGGTGATCAAGGCGATGCTGGCCGTTCGGCTGGCGCGTCTTTTCGGCCGATTTTAGTTAGCTTTTCACACGCACTAAAGAAGAATAAACTTCAATCCTGACAGACACTGTTGTTCCATTCCTCATCTTCTATTATGTCCATCGACTTATCTTCCATCAACAATTTTCAGGACGCCATGGTCACCGTGATGGGACTTGGACGTTTCAAACAAGGGAGCGGGGTGGGGGCTGCGAAGTGGCTCATGCGCCACGGTGCGCAGATTGTGATTACGGATCTCAAAACGGAAGCGGAACTCAAAGAGTCCGTAGACGAGATTACGAAATGGTATACGCACTACCGAAAAGAGTATCCGGATCGTTCGATTTATCCGCCGGTGTTTGTGTTGGGGGAACACCACGAAGATGATTTCACCAATGTCGATCTGGTCATGCAAAATCCGGGGGTGGCGCGGGAATCTCAATTTGTTCAAATCGCCAAACAAGCAGGTGTGCCGATTGAAAGCGATGTCTCGCTTTTTTTCCGTTACTGTCCGTTCCCGATCTACAGCATCACGGGCACACGGGGTAAATCCACGACCACGGCATTGCTTGGCGAGATGCTTCATGCGCTCCATCCAAAGACTGTTGTTGCTGGAAATATTACGCGTTCACCGCTTGAGGATTTAGATTGGCTTCTGGAAGAAAAGACGCCTGTTCCGATCGTGCTCGAACTTTCTTCCTGGCTTCTGGAAAGTTTGGAAGGGCTTGGTCGCGGTCCGGATATCGCCCTGCTGACAAATGCCTATAAAGATCATTTGGATCGTTATGATTCGTTTGAACATTACGTGTGGGCGAAAGAATTGATTTTTAAAGAACAGAAACCCGAACAGATTGCTCTGTTCAATGCGGATCAGGAATTAATGGACGAGATCGCTTCGCGTGTTCCTTCCAAAAAAGTATTTTGGTTTTCCTCTCGTCCGCTTCCAGACGGGAAGTTTGGGGCGTATTGCGAAGGCGATTTTCTCAAATGGAAGATGAAGGGTGCGGAAGACAAGGTATTTGCACATGTACATGATCTCACCACCCTCAAAGGCGAACACAACATCATGAATGCCCTTTCCGCCTCGCTCGCGGCCCATTTTGCCGGCGTGACTGATGAACAGATTCATCACACGCTCAAATCGTTTGTGGGACTGCCTGGACGGCAACAATTGCTTGGGGAGAT
>CAYMBX010000026.1:0-14205 GCA_964388785.1 uncultured Gammaproteobacteria bacterium | reverse complement strand
CATCCGTCTCAATCTGCTCCATCCTCGTCTGAGAGAAACCGCCCACCTTGCCTCTGAGCCGCAAAACTCCTTAACACTGGATGCGCATGCCATTTCCTCCCAAATGCAGGAGGATCTTGTCGTACAAAAACCGGAACGGCTGATGATTTTTTCTCCCATTTCATTTGCGAACATTCGTCTACCGAATCAATCCCCCATTTCCCTTGATCAATTTCTTCCCAAACAAATTCCAGAAAATTTATTCACCTATTTTGATCTTCCCGAAGAGGAACCAGACGAAGAAGACGAAAGCGATTTGGTGGAATTCGAGCCAGAAGATTTACAAATGCAAACGTCTCCGACCGCTCCAGCTTCCTTTTCTTTTCCCCTCCTTCGGCCGGTCGGCGTCTTCATCCTCATTTCGTTTGTGTTCGTCCTCCCACTGCATGCGATGAACGTGGTGAGCGGATTGCGTCAAACCAAATCCCAAATTGAAACGGTCTCGCAGGAAGCGTTTTCTTATCTCAAGTCCGGAACAGATGCCGCGGCTGCAAAAGAAGATGCCGGCGCCGCAACTGCATTTTCCAACGCCAACACACGCTTTTCACGCGCGCAGTCTTCTATCGAAGAAATCGGCGTAGGTACATCGCTACTTCTTTCAGCTATTCCTGCCGCCAAAACCCGACTCTCCGCCGGAAAGAACCTCGTCTCAGCCGGAGAACACCTCACCACCGCTGGATCCTATCTGACCCAAGCGGTGAGCGCCCTTGCTTCTGAAACCAATCCCACGCCGGTTTCTCGCATCCGTCTGTTGCAATCCTATCTGCGCACGGCACTCCCTCACCTCTCCCGGGCGAACGAACTGCTCGCGGAAGTCAATCCGGAAATCATTCCTGACGCCTATCGCGCAACGTTCGAGGAAATGCGCATCCGGTTGCCCCACATTTTGGAAACGCTGACACAGTTTGACGAACTCAGCGATCTCGCTGTGAACATTCTTGGAGGAACATCCACTAAACGCTATTTGCTTGTCTTTCAAAACAATACGGAGATTCGAGCCACGGGAGGATTCATGGGAAGCTTTGCGGAACTCAAAGTGCGCGACGGGGTCATGGAACATCTTTCGGTCCCGGGCGGGGGCACCTATGATCTGCAAGGACTGTTGCGAGAATCGCGTGTTGCACCCAAACCACTTCAACTCATTAATGCACGCTGGGAATTCCAAGATGCAAACTGGTTCCCGGATTTTCCCACGAGTGCAAGACAGATCATTGAATTTTACCGCGATGCGGGTGGACCAAGTATAGACGGGGTGATCGCCATCAATGCCACCTATGTCGCGGATTTGATCGGACTGCTTGGCCCGATCGACATGCCAGACTACGGACGGACGATCGATGCAGAAAACTTTTTGTTCGAGGCACAAAAAATCGTTGAGGTGGAATACGATCGGGAAGAAAACAAACCGAAACAATTCATCGGCGATCTGGCACCTAAGTTGGTACAACGCGCACTCGAAGATGATCCCGAACAATTTCTCACCCTCATCGATCATCTCTCAACCGGACTGACACAAAAAGAGATCCAACTGTACTTTACGGATGAGCACATGCAGCGTGCAATCCTCGCACACCGTTGGGGCGGTGCGATTCAACCCTCTGAAAAAGACTATCTGCTGTTGGTGAATTCAAACGTGGGTGGTGGAAAAACGGACAGTGTAATCAAAGAACACGTAAAGGTAGATGTGGAAATCAATGAAGACGGATCGATCATCAACACCGTGACGGTGACACGTGAACACCAAGGGCTCAGCGGAATGGTATTCTCCGGGGTCAACAACGTGAACTACATGCGTCTGTATGTTCCAAAAGGGAGCACGCTTCTGGAAGCACATGGTTTCCGGGTCCCGGACGATACCTTGTTTGAAACTCCTGAAGCGCATTGGACCATCGATGATGATTTGGAATTTGCGGCAATGACTTCCTCCATACATGAGGAGAGCAGAACGGACATCTATGAGGAACAGGGCAAAACCGTTTTTGGCAATTGGGTTCTCACAGCTCCCGGTGAAACATGGACGACGAGCTTCCGCTATCGGTTGCCGTTCAATGCGTTTGAGCAATCAGTCGCGTGGCAAGAGCGCCTCAAAGCAGCGATCGGCATTGAACCAACATCAACCTATTCGTTGACGATTCAGAAACAAGCTGGCACGATCGATCGTACCACGGCGATTTCTGTGCATGTTCCCGAAGAAAAAGAGGTGGTTTGGAAATCACACGATCTCACAGACGTCGTCTTTGATAACGACACCGATGCATTTTTCGGATTGTTGCTTAAATAAAAGGTATGCGCCGCTCACGACGATCTTCACGAGAATTTCGACAAGAACTCCGCACCATCTACGCGGGAAAAGATGGAAAACTTCCTGATTTCACCAAACTTTCTCGCAAGAAAAGTTCTGCCATGACCTCGTTTCTTCTTAAAGCAATCGGGGTCCTCTTTTTCCTCTCACTACTTGCCTGGGGTGGTTTCTTCCTGTTCACACAGGGATTGTTTGATGGAAACGAAACGCTGGTTGTTGAAATTGAAACAGAAAAATCCATCCGCTCAGGAGAAGAAACAGGGATCGTTGTCCGTTATGAAAATACCGGCGATGTTCCGATCGCCGCGCTGGAGATGAAATTAAATCTTCCCCCGAGTTTTCATACAACCTCTTCCCTTCCAGAGCCGACAGAAGAACTCCAGTGGACGATTGGTTCACTCACACCCAATTCCGACGGAGCAGTGACAATCAAAGGCATTTTTCTCTCAGAGGTTCCCAGCACGCAGCGCATTCAAGCACTCTTTACCTATAAGCCGGCAAACTTTAGTTCAGATTTTCAGGAAATCGAGAGTAAAAGCGTAGATATCGAGGAATCAACGATTCAAATGACAATGACCGGCCCTGAAAAAGCGCTCGCGGGAGATCCGGTTGACTATGTCATTAAACTGACGCACACAGGAAAAGAACCCGCGTTCAATTTGCGGGTTATCCCTACCCTGCCCGAAGATTTTGTGATCGAAAAAGCTGTGCCCGAACTTCAGGAAGGAGCCTTCTGGGAAATTCCTTCTCTCGAGCCTGGCAAATTAATGGACATCACGCTCACAGGCACGTTTACCTCGACTGCCTCGGGTGAACTTCCTGTTGGCGCACGCGTCGGCTTCATGGATGAAGAAAACTTTTTTGAACAGGCTCGTGGCGAGGTGAAAACCGATGTCCTCGGCGGAGCAGTTAGCTTTCATCTCATTTTAGATGGATCGGATAAAGATCAAACCATTCAACCCGGCAAGACGATTCGTGGGTCGATTGATTTTAAAAATCCCGGCACGGAAATCGTTGAAGACGTGACATTCACCCTGAGTGTGAGCGCGGATGGAAAACATCCGATTGATTGGTCAAAAGCAGATCTGTCGGATGGTACGCGTTCCGGTCACACAGTACACTGGAGTAAAGAGGCCAAAAAAGAATTGGGGGGGCTCGACCCCGGGAAAGAAGGCGTGATTGACTTTACGCTTCCGCTTCTTTCGGCAAGCGCGGATCTCGCCGACACGTTTACGGTCTCACTCTCCATGGACGTCGCACGCGTGGGATCCATCACCGCGACACGTACGATCGAGGCAACGCCGATCGTCATCTCACTTGCTTCCAACGTATCGCTGGGAGCATACGCGCTCTACTTTGCTGAGGACGGAACTCCGCTTGGCACCGGACAGCTTCCGCCAAAAGTCGGAGCGACAACCTCCTATCGGATTATCTGGGATTTGAAAAACTCACTTCACGATCTTGGGAACGTCGAGGTTTCAACCATTCTTCCTCAAGATGTCACTTGGAAAGACGCGTCCGCCAAAGATATCGGCACACTCTCCTACAATCCGACCACTCGACAAGTGCGTTGGCAGATTTCGAAACTTCCCAAAGATATTCAGCAGGCCCAGGCTTGGTTTGATGTGAATATTACCCCGAAGTCTTCCGACGCCGGAAAATTCATGAAGCTCACCAATCAGACTTCACTAGAGGCAACAGACCTCACAACACAGACACAAACCAATTCTTCGCAGCCGGTTATTACGACAGAACTTCCCTTTGATGAACATGCTGGCGGAAAAGGCGCCGTCACCCCCTAAAAATCCAGGGAACCCAAATACGACAATGGTTATAGGCTTATATTTTCACTCACGTTTGGTGGGCATTAAAGCTCGTTCTGCGTGCTCTCGAACGAGCTTTAATGCCGTGTCAGGTTGAACGTAAGGAGGCAACCGATCTTCATCCTGACAGACGACAATACTCTGTCGAGAGCACGCAGACAGAGTATTGTCGTCCACAAAACGTTGGTAAACACAAAACCCCATTTTCGGCCAAAACGGCTGTTTTTTCGTTTGGACACAAATCAACCTCATATACACATTGACAAAATCGTCTTTTTTACGTAAGTTTCCGCCTTCGGGCTTCCTGCCCGAGCGCACCTTTCAGTGCGAAATGTCCTCTCATCGGCCTGTCACGATGCGAGGATTGAATCAATGACAGGATCACCAGAAAAGGAGTCGGAAGATGCGACGTTCCGTCCGCATGATCCTCGGCGTCCTGTTCCTCGCCACGTTGGCGCTGGGCGGGTGCAAGAAGGAAGAGCAGCAGTCCTCGACGCCGGAGCACGCGCCGGCGGCGCAATCCAATCCCACACCAACTTCCCCGCCGGCGGCCACGCCCCCGGGCGAGACCCCGAAGGTCGCGAAGCTCACGGCCAAGCTCCCGGGTGACGGCCAGCCGCTCATGGGCGGCGAGGCCATCCAGCTTCCCATCATCGCGTGGGGCGCTGACTTCCCGTGGGTCTACTGCGCCGGAGGCACGGACGGTACCCGTCAAGGGACGATCTGTGCCAAGCACGGTATCAACATCCGCATCGTCAAGGGCGATGACTACGCAGGCCAGCTCGCGGACTACCGTGCGCGGCGCACGCCGCTGCTACGGAACACGCTCGGGACCATCGGCAAGTATTGGGAGACGCTCTGCAAGGAAGACCCGGGACTCTGCCCGCGTCCGTGGTTCATGGAGAGCAAGAGCAAGGGCGACTTCCTGGTGTGCCGCGAGCACGTCAAGGATGTCGCGTCGCTCGTGGGCGGATGCAAGGACAACACGGGCAACCCCCGCAAGTGCAAGATCGCCGCCATGAAGGATGGGCCCTGGGACAAGTTCCTGGTCTCGGTCGTCATGGAGGATGCGAAGGGTCAGTGGAGCGACGTCGAGATGGTCTGGGTGAAGAACCTGAGCGGCGAGACGGATTCGGGTGACGCGGTCTTCCGCAACGACCCGAGTGTCGACTGCACCATGGCGATCACTCCGGACATGTTCGCGCTCACCGGCGGGGTCACCGCCAAAGGCAACGGCGCGGACAACACCGTCCCCGGCGCGCACGTCGTGACCTCCACGTTCCACCGGCGCGACGCCGGCATCATCGACGGATTCGCTGTGTCGACGGAGTGGTCGGTGAAGAACGGCCAGCTCCTGCACACCATGCTCGCCGCCTACGAGGAGGCGAGCGAGGAGCTCATGCGTCTCTCGCGCGCCTACAACGGCGGCGGAGGCAGCCTCGAGTACGAGCAGGCGATGGCGGCCATGGTCGCGGTCTACCCGACCGAGCTCAAGGGCGATCGGGAGGAAGCAAACGGCCTGTACCTCGACGCCGGATTCCTCGGCATCGCGGGCAACGCCGCGTTCTTCGACGAAGCTGGGGCGGTCGGAGTGAAGTACCACGAGAAGTGGGCGAACACCACAGCCAAGCTCCTGGGCACGGCCCAAGGCGACGTGAAGTTCGGCTCCTCCCCGATCGACTGGAACCACAGTGCGTTCTCACGGCTCGCAAGCCGCAGTGCGCGCCTGGTCTCCAAGTTCAAGGGGGAGGCCACGGCCGCCCAGATCGAAGCCATGAGCAAGTCCGGCACGATCGGCGAGAACACGATGCTGCGCTTCTCCGCGCAGTTCGCCGAGAACGAGGTCGAGATCAAGGACTGCTCTCCCTACCACGAGGCGTTCAAGAACATCCTCGAGGCGGGCGAGCGGTACTCGACGGCGCCCATCGTCATCCGCGCCCACTACGATCCCAGTCGGCTCATCGCCGAGATCATGATGGCGGGGATCCGAAGCGGCGCGATCAGTCAGCAGGGCACGCCGGGCAACTACACCTACTTCGCAGGCGGCGAACCGCTGAGCCTCCAGTCGGTGCAGCCCTGGCTCAAGCTGCTGAACGACCCCAATTACCAAGGAGCGGTCGACTCGCAGGGCAACGCACTGACGCTCTACATCGATCAGGCGCGCACGGACTCGCAGAAGCGGGCCGACGCGCTCAAGACCTGTATGCTCGACTACGCCAAGGCCCAGGGCAAATCACTCGATCCCAACCGTCTCGTCACCGAGGCAGCTGGCATGAGCGAGCCCATCGTGGTCAAGGCGCGAAGCCCCGAGCAAGCCGCCGCCAACCGACGCGCCGAGTGCGCACTCGTGAAGGCGACCGGCGAGGGTCTGACCGACTCCATGTACGAGCTGTAAGAGCAGCAAGGGAGAAACAAAACATGAATCGCTTCACTTCTCTGCTGCTTCTCGTGTTCCTCACCGGGTGCATGAAGCCCGGCGAAGCGCTCGCCGAACCGTCGGACTCGAAGACGAACGTCGTGCTCGTGCTCGACGTCTCCGGCTCGATGGCTGGCGACAGGATCACTCAGGCCAAGAATGCGCTCGTGGGGGTGCTCACCAAGCTCCCCGATGATGCGAACGTCGGCGTGATCCAGTTCAACGGGAACTACAACTGGCTTGTCCCGATCGGCAGGCTCAATCGACCTTCCGCCATTGCGCAGATCAGGCGGATCGGCGTCGGCGGCAACACCGCGATCGGCGACGCACTCACAGCAGCGTCCCGCGGGCTCGAGCAACACAGGCAACGGCTCGGCCCGAGAGCGGAAGGCGCGAAGTTCCAGATCGTGCTGATGAGCGACGGCGACAACACGGCTGGGCGCAATCCGGTCGATGCGATCGCCGAAGTCAGTCAGACCGGGCAACGCCTCGACGTCATCGGCGTGGAATTCGTGGACAAGAACATCCGTGCAACACTGGCCCGCTACGGGTTCAGCAACGCCTACCACGAAGTCCACGAAGCCTCACGACTCTTCCAAACGCTCAAGCAAGTGCTCAATCTCGAGAGCGTGAAGGTGAGCGGCGGCGGAGCCGGAGACATCTCCGTGCTCGCGAACGTTCCGCCGGATGTGCTCAACGCGCTTCTGCAGGCCATCGTCGCGGCCGAGCGCAAGACGCGCTAGATCTGTCGAGTTCAATCTCATCGCGCTCAGCGCGATCTTGTTGAGCTCGACCTTTTCCTTGGGTTCATGTCAGAACACTGACGTGACACCAAGACAAGAGAGAACAAGGAGGAAGCCATGGACCAGGAGTCCAATGCCAAGCGCTGGATCATTCTCGGCGTCGTTGTGCTCGTACTCGTCTTCGGCGTGGTGGCGATCTACAAGTATTTCGTCAAACCGACCGTCGACGAAGCGAGCGCAAAGCAGGAAAAAGAAGAACTCCTGCGCAAGACCAGTGATGGTCGCGAGTATGGCAAAGTCATCAAGGTCGGCAACGACGACTTCCCCTCCTACGCGGTTCTACGTAGTGAGGAGATGCAGCGGGGTATGGACCCCTACGACACGCGCCTGTACTTCGTCGACGACAAGGGCGACTACCACGCCCGACTCTCGGCGATCCAGTCCGGCGAGCTCGACATGGCCGTGTTCACGATCGATGCAGATCTTGTCTCGGGCGCAAGCCTGAACGACTTCCCTGGCGTGATCGTCGCCGTGCTCGACAAGAGTAACGGCGCGGACGGAATCGTCTGCTTCAAGCAAGCGGTTCCAAACGCCGACGCGCTCAACAAGCGCGGTGCGAAGATCGTGGCACTGGGCGATTCCCCGTCCGAGACGATCGCGCGTCACTTGGTCGCCAATGCCCTTCCCGCCATTCGTGGCGAGCAGTGGCTTCTGGCAACCAAGAGTCAGGACGAAACGTTGGAACTCATGCGCAAGTCAGCGCGGAACCTTGTACAGTGCTACGCGCTGTGGGAGCCGTATCTGTCGCTTGCGCTCGAGATTCCGGGCACCATCAAGGTGTACGGATCCGACATGGTCTCCGGCACGATCGTCGACGTTTGGATGGCGAGTCGGAAGTTCTACGCCGAGAACGAGGAGATGGTGATGCACACGCTGGAGTCCTACTTCAGCGCGCTCAACCACTTCAACTCGATCGAAGGTGGACTCAACGAACTCGTCATGCGTGACGCAAGCGGCTTTGGCAAGACCCTCACGCGCGCGCAGGCCGACAAGATTGTGAGCGGTATCCTTTGGGCCAACACGATGGAGAACTACGCCTTCTTTGGCCTGCTTTCCCGTGAACAATCCCAAGGTCTCCCCCACATCCGGCTCATGATCGACCAGATCGCGAAGTTCCTGGTGAAAACCGGAAAGCTCGCGAGCAATCCGGTCGAGGGCCGGGAGCACATCTTGTTCACAAGCGATGTGCTCGCGCGGATGCAGCGGGCGGGATACCGTCCTGCCTCCGGAGGTGCCGAGCAGATTCGCGGCCGCAAGGTCCTGCCCAAGCTCGCACCTGAGGAGTGGCAGCGCCTGACCTACATCGCGGATCTCGACGCCGTCGAAATCACCTTCCGTCCGGCAAGCTCCAGGCTCTCCGGAACAGCCCAGCGGCTGCTCCAGGAGATTGTCGAGCAGCTCGATCAATGGCCCAGCTTCTACGTCGAGGTCACGGGTCGCGCAATGGCCGGGGGAGATGAGCAAGCCAATCGTGCTCTCGCCGTTGCCAGAGCGCAATCGGTGACGCAAGCACTTGTCGGCAAGGGTGTGAGCGAAAATCGGCTGAACGCGCGGACCGAACCCCAAGCCAACCACGGTATGGGACGGTCGGTGACGTTCCGTCTCTTGCAGAGGCCCTACTAAAGGAGGACGCCTGATGTCTGAAGGAAAGCACCCGTCGCGCACCAAGCGGCTGGCTCTGCGGATCTTCGGGCATCCCGGCGTCGTTGCTCCTGCAGTCGGCGCCGGGATCGTTGCCGCGACGGCCATGGTCGTCGCATCCCCGTGGATCATCCTGGGAGCCGCCGGACTCGGCGCGATCAGTATCGGAGTTGGCGCCTATCGAGCACTCTTTCGCACAAACAAGATCGCGGAAGACATCGCCTTGGAAGAACAGCGTCAGCGCGAAGCGGAAATCGAGGCACTGGAGGCGGAACAGGACGCACAAGTTCGTGCCAAAGAACGCGAACTCGACATCCTGCGTCGTCGACTTGCCGAAGACAGCGACCACCGCGACGAACAGTTGCTCGATCGTCTACGCGAAATCAACGGCCGCTTCGGAGAAGAGCACGCGTGGTACAAAGCACTCAATCCGGTCGTACGTGAACGCGTCCGCGACACGTTCCACACGCTTTTTGAAGACGCGATCGCGCGACTGCGTAGCTCTGTCGAACTGCGCGATCAAGCGGCATCGCTTGAGTCCGCCGCGCTTGAACCTCTCAGGCAGGCGCGAGAGCAACTACTCTCCGAAGTCGGGGAGTTCGTCGAGCACATGGCGAGCGTCCTGGGAGGAATTCAGGCGCTTGGCATTCGCGCCATCGCAGACAAAGCCCTCTCCCACGGAGACGGCAAAGCACAGATGGCCGAACTCGATGCCATCCTGACCGGGGCGCAAGCCGCTCATGAGCGGATGTCTGCACCGGCGCGAGATCGAAAGCATGAGGCGTTCCGTCGACGCCTGCGAGATGCACGAGTGGCGGAGCAATCCGGCCTCGAACCCGAAACCGCTGAGGGTGAGGACGCGGACCGGGCCTGACGGAGCCCAACAAAACCAGCAACGGAAGAAGATGGAGGTAGAAGTCATGATTCTGGGAATCTTCGCAGCCATCGGACGGTGGTTCCGCAGCATCTTCGCCAAAGGCGAGGGTCAAATCGAGGCGGCAACGGACCGCAATCTGCGAGATCCGTACGCGATCGACGCTCTCTACCGACGCGCTCTCGAAGACGACTCGGCGGCGATCGATCAGCTTGCCGAAGTCGTGGGCATGATCGAAGGCAACATCGCCTCGGAGGAAGCTCGTCTCAAGACCCTCGTGGAGGACAGCAAGGACGGTCTCATCGTTCTCAAGCAGGATCTCGAAGGTGCCTACGCGGTCGGTGAAGACATTTACGCCAAGCTGAGTGCCGCCGGGAAGACCGACGCCGATATCCAGGCCGACAAGGACTTCAAAGAGGCGATGGCGTTCGCGCAAGACGCTGAGTCTACGATCGCTGAGCGCGAGAGTCTCGTCGCCGAAGTGAAGTCCGGGCTCCAGGAATGGCGCGACATGCTGGAGGACACCGACAGCAAGCTCAAGGAGCTCCACCGTCAGCTCGGACAGACCAAGCGCAAGCGCGCCTCTGCCAAGTCCCAAGCTCTCGTGGCGTCGCGAATGGACAAGGTCGCGTCGCTTCGCGCCGGCATCCAGCTCAAGGGCACCAACGAGCTGCTCCAGCGTGCGGACGAAGCCGTCGCCCAGATGGTCGGGGCCGCTCGCGCCAAGCAGCGTCTTGCGGGCATGGACGACAGCTCGCAGCGTGAGCGCTTCCGTGCGAAGGCTGCTGAGCGCGCCGCGGGCAACAAGTTCATGGAGCGCGTGCGCGGCGCAGTCAAGGGCGAGGTGAGCCCCGAGCCCGAGGTCAAGGCCACTGACGCGGCCGCGACCGAGAGCACCGACGGCAGCAAGGGCCCGAGCGGTCCCGCGCCGCTCACCTAGTCCTGCCAAGCAGGACGTACAACAACTCGCGCAGGGACAGTTCACACTTCCCTGCGCCCTTTCATCACTCGAACCGGGGAACACTCCGGGGACAGTGACCACCCGTTCGGTCACAAACCGAACACACACGTGCCCGAGAGGCACATTATGGAGGATCCGAAGATGCGACCGAAGTTCCGCCCCAACCTCATCCTGGCCATTGGCCTCATCCTCACGCTCAGCGTCGGCTGCACCAAGTCCACACCGCCGCCCGCGAAGGCCGAGGCCACGACGCAGACCACGAGTTCGCCACCGCCGGCGCCCAACGTGACCATGAACGATCCGATGGCGCCCAAGGGGGTGGATCTCACCGCGCCGGTCGCGAACCCGACCCCACTCGCGCCCAACTTCGGCGACCCCGCGAACTTCCCGGTCTTCACCGTCTCGGTCTCCGAGTACCCGAGCTGGGTCGCGTTCACCTACGCGCAGGCGCTGGGACTCCTCGAGCCCGAGCAGGGCAAGATCGGCTCGATGGAGCGCAAGTGGGGCGTCGACATCAAGCTCGCGATGATCGACTACGATCCTTGCATCGCGCAGCTCGCAAGCAACCAAGTGGACGCCACGACGATCACCAACATCGACGTGCTCTCCCTCTCCGAGGGCCGCACGGTGGTGGCGATCTTCCCCACCTCGACCTCCGACAAGGCCGACACCCTGCTCGCCCTGAAGTCGATCGGCTCGCTCGCGGACCTCAAGGGAGAGACCGTGTGGGGCCTCGAGAAGGGAGTTAGCCACTTCGTGTTCGACCGCATCCTGCAGAAGGCCGGGCTCAATCCCGCGGACTTCACCTACAAGATGAAGGACCCGCAGGCGTGTGCAACTGAGATGCAGCAGAAGAACCCGGATGTGCGCGTGTGCGCCTTCTGGAACCCGTTCAAGGTCCAGACGCTCGCGGAGCGCCCGAACGATCTGCACGAGCTCGGGAACTCCGGCGTCATCCCGCTCGAAGTGCTCGACCTCATGGTCGTCGGTCAAGATGCACTCGACCGCAGGGGTGGCGATCGGTTCGCGGCCGCGCTCGCCGATACGTTCTACCAGATCGGCGTGCGTATGAACGACCCGGCCACCCGTAGCGAGACACTGCTCGGGATGATCGATCGGTTCGCACCGCTGTCACTCGAGCAGATGGAGACCTGCGTGACGGAGACCCGCTTCTTCGACACCGCCGACAAGGGCCTCACGCTCTACGAGAACCCCGAGCTGCGCACCGTGATGGCCACGGTCCAGGCCTGGACCGACAGCAAGGGCATCACCGGCACCAAGCTCAAGATCGGCTACGGCACCAAGGAGCAGGCGCCGGACGCCACGTTCCGCTACGACCCGAGCTACATGCGCCTGGTGCAGTCGGGCCCGGGGAACTGACCCCGTACCTTCCCTAGGGTTGGAGACCTCACCGTTCCAACCCCCTTTTTTTCAGGGGCTCACTTACCTCCCCTCTTGTCATCCTGAGGAGGCCAGTCCCTCTGGCCGACGAAGGATCTCGAAGTCTTCGAGATCCTTCGCTAACGCTCAGGATGACAGAAGTGAGTGGGCTACTGAACGAATGGTTCTGTCCTTTTCAATCGGGAGGCGCTCATGACAACTCTGAAGAAACTCTGGCGCACCGCGACGGACATCCGTGGCGAGCTAGGGACGGGATGGAGACTCTTTTTGGGGTTCTCCTTCATCCTGGTTCTCCTCTTCGCCTACGTCCGCCTCAGCCACAAGCAGCACGAGATCAATCCCAACGACAAAACGATCCCCACAATGACTCAAATCTGGGTGGGAGTCGTGAACGTGGTTGAGCCGCTCAAGCAGTGGCGCAACAAATGGGACATCGAGAACGCGCCGCAACAAATGTGGCCGACCTACGACAACCTCGTGGATGGCTGTGCGCGCATGTTCGCGCTCGAAAACCACGAAGAGGTCGGAAAGTACGGTCAGATGGAAACAAAGCGTGCGATCGTGGACGACTCCTTGAAGACGATCGAACGGCTCTTCTGGGGTCTACTCTACGGAACGCTCATCGGATTCCTGATCGGCTTGCACATGGGGAGCTTTACGGTGATCGAAGCATTGCTTCTTCCCGCCGTCTCCTTCATGACCAAAATCCCGGCCACGGCCGCAATGGCAATCTTCTTCGTACTCAGCAAAGGCGATCAAGCGCTGTTTCGCGACATCATCGCGTTTGGCATCGCGCCGAGTATGGCGATGTCGATCCATCTGGCGGTCAAGGAGATCCCGATCCAGCTCATCCAAAAGGGTCACACCTTGGGGGCAAGCAAACTCGAGATCATCTGGCGCATCATCTTGCCCACGGTTCTCCCAAAGGTGATCGACACGATCCGGCTCATGATCGGGCCGGCACTCGTATTCCTCATCCCGGCGGAAATGCTCGTGAGCGACGTGGGCATCGGCTACCGCATTCGTCTCGAGCAGAAGCGGCCGGTCATGGCGATCGTCTACTTCTATCTTGTCTATCTCGCCGTCTTCGGACTGGTGATCGACAAGATACTCAAGAAACTGCAGGTCTGGATGTGCCCGTGGACGGTTCCGGAAAAGGAACGGGGCGGACCGGCTGTGTGGTGGATAAAGCTTCGCAAGCGCTTTGGTCGCTCCGCGAAGGGTACGGAGGTGGAACATGCCTGAGCGCGGAAACCACAATGTCCTGTTGCATGTCGACGGGCTCTACAAGGCCTTCGGCAAAGCGCAGGTTCTCCATGACGTACATCTGCGGATCGCGCAAGGACAGATCGTGGCGCTTGTCGGCCCCAGCGGGTGCGGCAAGTCCACCCTGCTCTACACGATCCTGGGGATCCTCGAATCGACCGCCGGCGCCGTTCTCATCAAACAGGACGGGACACCCGTACGCGTGAGCGCACCGGGTCCCGATCGGGGAATCGTGTTTCAGAACTACGCCCTCATGCCGTTTCTGACGGTCGAGGAGAACGTGGCACTGGGACCCGATCTGCTCCATACGAACCTGTTCGATCGCGCGGTCGGAGCGTTCTGGCCCTGGTCGAAGTGGCGACGTCAACGGCGCCGTGATCTCATCGAAGCGCGCAAGATCCTCACGCGCATGGGGTTGGGATCGTCGATCAAGAAGTATCCGAATGAACTCTCGGGTGGAATGCAACAGCGGGTCGCGCTCGCGCAAGCGCTTGCCACCAAGCCGCGTATCCTCCTGCTCGACGAGCCTTTCGGTGCGCTCGACGAAGCCATGCGCGAAGAACTCCAGAAGATGCTGCTCGGCTACTACCAGGAGAACATGAAGGCGCGGCGCCTGGGTGAGGAACCTCCCTACACGGTGTTCATCGTCACCCACGAGCTCAACGAGGCCATCTACGTC
>CAYMBX010000025.1:0-15149 GCA_964388785.1 uncultured Gammaproteobacteria bacterium | reverse complement strand
CCCCACCTGCGCCGACAGGGCTCTCCCCACCGGACACCAGTCCGTGACGGAGGCGCTCGAGGCCCGCGACGCGAAGCTCCAGGAGATCGCGGAGCGCAAGCAGGCCGAGCGGCTCGCGCGCGAGGCCGAGACCGAGGAGAAGCGCCTCGCCGCCATGGCCAAGGCCGAGGCGGAGCGCAAGGCCCGCGAGGAGCAGCGCCAGCGCCAGATGCGCCAGCGCAACAACGGCGCCTTCGGCCGCAGCGGCATGGGCCCCTACGGCTCCGCTCCGGCCGCGCGCAAGGTCGGCAAGAAGGGCAGGGGCTCCAAGTAGCCTGAGGCCCGACCGGCGTGCAACGCGCCGGTACTCTCGCGGGGGACGTTCGGCGAAAGCTGAGCGTCCCCCGTCCCACCAGAAATCTTCATGGCTCCATGCTTGCCATGGAGGTGTCTGGAAGGGACGACCAACCAAACATGATGCGTATGACATCTTTGGTTGGTCGCAAGACCAACTCTCTTCCCAACGAAAAGACGACCTGTTCAACCCGCTAAGCGGGCCAAGCAGGCCGTCTTTTCTGTTTACTCTCCGCTCTCTGCCATACATGAACCAACGTTCGTGGAGGAGAGATCGATGAGTTCTATTTTCTCGCCATTCTGATAAGCCGAAGGCAGAAAATAGAACTCATAAGGATCTCTTTCATGAACGGTGGTAGACGGAAGTCCCTACAACCCGGGAGTCTTTTCACAAAATCCATCTAAGCACTCACGTCGTTCTCATTGGGCTTTCGAAAAACAAAATTGTTCGCTCCCCCATCCCTCTACCTCACAAACTTGTTGAGCTGTAGAAACACTGATGCTTCGGGATCCTTCAGCCCGCTGAGCGGGCTTCAGGATGACAGGTTGGGAAAACTCACAAACCCCCATCCTGACATGGCCAGGTGACTGTCGTTCGAGTGCTCGCAGAACGACAGTCACCTGGCCCACCAAACGTTGGTCCATTCACAACTTACAAAAAACCGAGCTGTGGAGCTCGGTTTTTCTGTTGGCACGACAAGTGCCGTTCTCTCTTCCCTTTTGCCCCTTTTGAGGGACAAGCGAAATTAACAGAGGTTTTTCTTTTTGTCAATAACTTTTAGACAAAAAATGCCAAATTTTATCAACATTTTACAAAACTCTTGCTAAATCATTCTTATATTTCTTGACATTTTATAAACAAACTGCTATTGTTTTGTCTTGTTTGGGGATGCGGATGAGTACTTGGACTCTGCGCCTCAACGTAGGCCTCGCCGGCGGGCCCAGCCGGTACTGTTCCGGAGTCGTGTGATGAACAGGATCGAGAGAGTCGTCTGCTTCATGCAGCTCACTCCGGTTTCCCCGGAGAAGAAGCCGTGACAGCCCACGACCAAGAAACGAGACGGGTCCTTACGGACCATGATCGCGAGATCTGCCCGCTCAGGCGTGATCCACGATCCTTGCAGCCGCACCTGCATTGTCCAGGCGGTGGCTAGCAACGCAAGATCTCTCGTTTTCCGATCCGATTCAATCAAACAGTATCCGGCACGAACTCCCACCGCACACTCGCGGTCTTTTTTATTCCCCCGAACGTTTTTTGTGCGGATAGCTCTCCGCTCCTTTCCACGCCAAATTAAACAACGCTCTTACGGACTCGGCGATCTCTTTGCTCACAATAATCACCGCCAACACGGCCGTTCGATAGGAAAAGAGAAACACGTGATTCCCGCGCACGGTGATATCTCCGTGAATCGGAAATTCCGAAGAAGGAATAATCCTCCATTCCCCCACGCCAATCTCGGGCACCGCCTCGGGATTTGGATTATCCATCACCGCCAAAATGCGATGTGGTGCCTTTTCATTTTTCAAATTATTAATATGCGTTTGCCTCCCGTTTGCCAATTCTCTGGAAGCAAGTGCGTCATCAAACGAAATAATCTGTACAAACTCTCCCTCCAACTTTTCGAAACTTTGACGGACAGTCGCGAGTCCTTCCGGCCCTTCCAAATACCGAATTTGGGGCTTTGCTCCTTCCGCATTGTAAAGCGCAAACAGCATCGGCAACGCTTTTTGAAATTCATTTTCTTTTTCTTCCAACTCCTTGCGCTGCAAGCGCAAAATCGAGAGCAAACGGTCCGGACTTTCCGGCGCGTAAAAACGTTTCTTTCCACGCACGAATGTGGACATAAGTCCACGGGCGGAAAGCGACTCGATCATCACGTACGTGGTCGCGCGATTGATTTTCGATTTATGTGAGATGTCTTGAACCGGAGCCGGACCGAGTTCAAGCGAAGCAAGATAAACACTGGCCTCCTTATCGGATAGACCAAGGTGTTTCAATTCTGACATGAGTTCATCCATATGGAAAAAATTATACCAAACTTCGAAGAATTTCCCAGGTTCGCTTAGCTGTGTCCTGCCAACTGAACTGCGAGGCACGCACAGTGCCTTTTTCAATCAACTGCTCGCGCAATTGATGATCGCTCACCAATCGTTCCATGTGCTTTGCCCACGCTTCTGGTTCTTGGGACGGCGCATACAAGGCTGCCTCCCCGGCCACTTCATGATGAACAGGTATATCCGAAATCAGAAGCGGGGCTCCGCATGCCATCGCTTCCACATTCGGAATACCGAATCCTTCGTAAAAGGATGGAAAACAAAAGGCAGTGGCTACATTCATGAGCGCTGCCACATCGTGATCCGACAGATAGCCCGTTTCGCGAATCAGCTCTTTTTGAGGTGAGTGTTCAATCAGTGTTTTGATCTCGCTATATCCGTAACCGGATTCTCCAACAAGAACAAGTTCAAACGGATCACCTACTCCTCTATTCTGTTTGAACAACTCAAACGCGCGAATCAGCATCGCCACATTCTTTTTTCTTTCTAGTCGTCCGACAAACAGAAAAAACGTGTGCCCCAAACGGTGTGAGCGCAAAACGGCATCGATGACATTGCGATCCAACCTTCTGTAGATTTGTGTATCCGCGGCAAGCGGCGTGACGAACAGTCGATCTTCACGCACGTGATAACCCTCTCGCAATTCTCGTTTCGTAAATTCGGAGACGGTGAACAATTTGGTTGCGTGTGAGATGGACCGTTTGGTTACGGAAGCAATCCGTCGTCTCACGGAGGGATTATATAATTTACCCACGCGACGAAATGCCACGTCATGAACGGTCGTGACAACTGGAACACCCGAAAAAAAACGCGGGAGGCCTTGAGAAGGAACAAAGAGCACGCGCGGGGGGCGACGCAGCAATTCCCAACTCACGCGCCCCTGCATCCATCCGCGCTTCAATTTCCATCCAAGTACATGCGACTCCCAACCGCTCGGAAGATCCGCAAGCGCTCCCGAAAGCACGGTCGGCGAATACAAAAAAACCCGCTCCCCCTCCCTGAGCGGCTCGCGCTTCATCGCCTGAATTAACTGAAACGCATATTCTTCCACACCGGTCCGCCTTTCCTTATTCGCGGACTGTGCGTCAATGGCGTACACCACCGGCTTGTTGGATTGAAGGAGGTTGATTTCGTTTTCCATATTTTCCTTAGCCATCTTTCTGTCATCCTGAGCGCCAGCGAAGGATCCCGGCGGGCGTTGGGATCCTTCGACTAAATGATAAACGCTCGCTCAGGATGACAGGAGAGGGATGATAAACGCTCGCTCGAAATACATGGCGGGGTCTAGGGACCCCGCCTATTTCTACACATGCCGGCGAGCACAGAGAATCGCACGACCCGTCAGCGTACAAACATTGATTCACTACCGTTCATCAAAGAGATCGTTATGAGTTCTATTTTCTGCCTTCGGCTTATCAGAATGGCGAAGAAAATAGAACTCATCGATCTCTTCACACCTAAAAGTTGGACAACAAAAGTTAACTCGTAAAGATACTCCGTTTGTACGCCTCGAGATTTTCAAGTGCTATTCCCGTCCCTTTGACCACACACTGCTGAGGATCTTCCGCAACAAACGTCGGCACCCCTGTGGCTTCCGCAATCAAGGTATCAAGATTTCGCAATTGAGAGGACCCCCCGGATAGAACAATCCCTTTGTCCATCACGTCCGCCGAAAGTTCAGGCGGAGTTTTATGGAGCACTTCTTTGACAGTTGCAATAATCCCCTCCAGTTCATTTTGAATCGCGGCCGTCACATCATCCGAACTCACTTCGATGACCTTTGGAAGTCCGGTAATCATATCGCGGCCTTTCACTTCCATCGAAAGTTTGTCCGGTAAATACATGGCTGCGCCGATTTGAATTTTGATGTCTTCCGCCGTCCGTTCCCCAACCGCAAGCCCGTATTTACGGCGTACATATTCCGAAATTGCGGCATCAAACTTTACCCCACCAATGCGCACAGACTCAGATGCCACGATCCCTCCAAGAGAAATCACCGCCATTTCGGCCGTTCCTCCCCCGATATCAATAATCATGTGTCCCGACGGGGAGCCGATCGGGATATTGGCACCGATTGCCGCCACAATAGGCTCTTTGATGATATAGGCCGCCTTCGCTCCGGCCGCAAGTGTTGCATCGATCACAGCACGACGTTCCACTGAGGTGATTCCACCCGGAACCGCAACCATAACCTCTGGGCGAAACAAACGGAGTCCCCCAAGCGCTTTGTTAATAAAATAACGCAGCATGGCCTCGGTCGTTCGATAATCCGCAATGACGCCATCTTTAAGAGGCCGCCGTGCCACGATGGTTTCAGGCGTACGACCGAGCATATCCTTCGCTTCTTTCCCAACCGCGAGAACCTTTTTATCCGTATGCGAAACCGCCACCACGGAAGGTTCATGAATAATAATTCCTCGTTTAGGGACATAAACGAGGACGGTGGTGGTACCGAGGTCAATGCCGATCTTTTTTTGAAACATAGCGTGAGAGGACTGTTCCTTACAGACTCACCCCGATCTTTCTATCCTGACTCAATTTCGTGTTCAAACGGTAACGATCATCTCCCCATTCGTTTCTGTTTTCCGGAGGTTGAGCATTCGTCACATTCTTATCAAAATCAAGGTCAAGCGTCAACGCGTAATCCTGAGCTCCCATCTGTTTATAGAACGAGAGTTGGTAGGACCGCTTGGCAATGAGCTCGACCACCTCGTCGGCAAGCCGATATTCAAACACAATGGAATGTTCCGTCCCTGGTTCTACAACGACGAACCCACCAAAACTCGTCAACCCGAGGTCAGATGCTATCTCGACTCCTTCTTGAAAACCAGTTGCCCGGACAAGCGTCGTTCCCTCCGGTACAAACAAACGCGCGTAAGTCCGATAACGGGTTGTCCGCCAATCAAATGTCCCTTGATGATCGTAGGTCACAGTGGTGCGACCAACCCATGCCCCGCTTTCGTTGCGGAACAATTCGTAGCGCAGTGCGCGCTTCACCGCAGGATCGGTTTTGAGGCTCGCCAAATTCGCATCCACAAACAACTGAACGTCCGTCTCTCCCGCCGAAATCGTCCCACTCCATCCCGACGTGATGAGGGCTTTTTGAACAGACTCGTTTTGGCTGTAGACGGCGATTTGCTTGTTTGAAATCGCTTGCGAGAACATCAGGAATATGTCCGACCATTTCGAAAACGGTAACGTGACAAGTCGATCCTGAATTTGAACGACGAGTTCAGATAAAATCTCCTTGCGCTGGGCAAGCGGAATTCCGTTCTCAAGAAAGCCCTTCTCCACTTGATATTCAATGAGTTCAGGAACATTCTCCGCCGTGAACGTCTGACCTCCCGCCTGAACAGGACCCAGATAGGAAAGTAACACGGACGCGGCCGTAGGAGTGAAACCAATCACACCGTCGACATGAGCTGCCGTCGGAATCTCTGTCTGGAAACCCACAATAGAGGATTCCTGTTCAAACAGTTCGATGAGCTTCTGCGCACTCACGGCAAAATCCGGACTCCAATTCCCGTCCCGGAAAAACCACGTTTGCGTGGCATTGTATTTTTGGAGTGGAACGGGAGGAATGGTCTTGATCTCAGAAGCAGCAGCGCTATCAATGGCATAAACATCTTTTGTCTCAAGCGAAAGAATTTCCCCTCCATCCGTTTTCAGCACGCCGTACGTTCCGATAAAGCCGCCACCCGGTCGTAATTCATCATTATTCAGGAAGAGCAACAAATGTGTTCGTATACCATCCACCCCGGCAAGCTCTGGGAGCACATGGGCGAGCGTTGAAGCAACCGAGAGCTCATTGTGAATATCGTCCATTCGGTCCAAAAAGGGATCAAGTACCCCCAAAAATGGACTAACAAATAGATTGGTTCTTAATCGTTCGAACTCGATTTTTGCAATTTCAATGCGTGCTGAAAGAAGGTCAAAATCGTCCGAGGCTGTACTCAGACGCTGGAGAATCGCACGTTTAGTCGATGCAGGTAAATCTTTAAACGTCGCGTGAGGAGGAATGGAAGTTTTGAGATCGGAAAGTACGGTGTCACTCGAGCCGGTCAGTTGCATCACATCTTCACCCAGCTCAAAAAATGCACCCAACGACTCAAGAAGCTGACGGCTGGAAATAAAGGCCCCTTGCAGATCTTCAAGTTGACGATCAAATCCCGGAAAAACCCAAACGGTCCTCAAAAAAAATAGGGCGCGTTCCAATTCATGCAACGAACGCGTTGCATCGACAAGATCGTTTTTTGCGAACGTAAACTCCTGTGTCTGGGCATGCGTGTTGGCGCTTCCCATTGCGTCGCGTACATCAAGCGCGGCGGCCACAAGCTGTCCAACGGCAAGAGCCAACAACACGACCCACGCAGATACGATCACCAGAATCACGGTTACAAGCGAACGATAAAACCGACGACGACGATGTCGCGTGTGTACATGTGTAGTTTCACTCTTATGGAGAAAGGTTTCGTCGTGCATGACGAGGATTTTCTTGACCTCGATATTTTCGATAATAGTATATCGCACTTTCCATTTGGATGCGCGTAAGAGGATTGCGCAATTGTTGAAAAAACGATCCTTCGGCCGTTTCCCGCCGGTGGTAGTGGATCAATGAAATATCCGGGTGATACACCACACGCCAGCCGGCAAGCCAAAATCGGCGGCACCAATCTTGGTCTTCAAAATACACAAAAAATGTTGGATCAAAGCCGCCCACTTCATCCACAGCCTCTTTTCGGACGAACATGGCCGCTCCAAGTAGATAATCCACGTCCTGAATTTGATCGTGCGCCCACGATTTCATCTGGTAGGCATCCACGGCGCGCTTCGCAAACGGCAATGAACGCAACACGGGAACGCGCCGAAAAAAAATGATGGAGGGTTTCATGAATTCATAGCAGCTGTATTGGAGTGTTCGATCTGGATTCAAAAGCTTCGGCCCAAGCATGCCAATATCCGGATGAGTATCCATAAACGCGGTGAGTGAATCCAGCACTCCATCAAACGTGGCGATATCCGGATTGAACACAAAATAATATCGGCCGGACGCCTGGTGCATGGCAAGATTCATTCCGGCGCCAAACCCCACATTACGATCGCTCATAACAAGCTTCACCAGTGGGAAATCTTTTTGCACCCACTCGCGGACGCGCATGTTGGGATTATTATCCACGACGATCACCTCAAAACTGACAGACTGTTTCGAACCGAAAAGCCCTTTTAAGGTCTGGCGAAGAAGACCGGGGGTATTGTAGTGCACGATCAGTATGGAAACGTCTTTTTTCATAGTGGAAGAAGTCCTCCAGGATCCTAGGCAAACCACGAACGAAGCTCTTTGGCTGAACGTTTGCGTTTTGGAAGCCACGCGCGCCGTTTTTTCCATATGCGCGGAAACAAAGCGATGGCATCAATGAAACTCTTCGTATTTCGCGTTTCAAAAACCACCGTGTAAAGAACCCGAAGCCCTTCCAACGGGACGATCCGCCATGAAGCCAATAAAAAATTGATGAAACGCTCATTTTTCAATAGGACAAGCCAGTGGTTGCGATTTGAATAATAACTCCTGAGCCGTGATTTATTGCGACGATTGCGCATGCGTTCCCACAATCCCATTTTCTCCTTTCCGTACATGCCGCGATAATGAAACGCGACGGCATCGGGCACAAATCGCGCACTCCATCCAAGATGTTGCAGACGCCATGCAAGATCCACATCCTCTTTATAGGCAAAAAAGTCGTGGTCAAAAAATTCGTCTTCAAACCGGGCATCTTGAAGCGCTTGCGCTCGATAAAGTGCGAGTGCGCCGGAGACGCCAAAAATTTCAACCGCTTCATCGTATTGCCCCTCATCCATTTCCCCCGCCCCGCGATCGGCCACGGTTCTGTTTTTTCGGGCACGCAAGCCTGTCGAGTCGATCAAATCGGATTTCACTGTTTCTTGCAGCGTCTCATCATGCAAATTTTCTCCGAATGCCCTGCGAAGTTTTGGTCCGAATGTTCCCGCCTCCGGATGCACATCCGCCGAAGCCACAAGCCGCTCAAGACAGTTCGGTTCAAAAATCAGATCAGGATTTGTCACCAGAATAAAACGGTCCGACCAGTCCTCTTTCGGCCACCGCTCGAGTGCGTAACGAATGCCTTGATTGTGTGCGGCGGAAAATCCCAAATTCCTCACGTTGCGCAAAAAGGTGATTTGCGGGTACTGTTCACGTAAGAACGCCTCGACACCGTCGGTCGATCCGTTATCGATCACCAAAACGGAAAAATCCTGAAACGTCTGCTCAGACAAACTTTTCAACAGGTCCGGCAAAAAGCGCATGGAATTCCAGGCAACGATATGAACGGAGATCCGCGGATACATAGAGTGCCACCACACTACACCCTCAATCCTTCTGTGTCTATGCAACAAGAACGTCCAAAAGTCGGTCTCGGTGTCGTCATTGTCCGCGACGGAAAAATTCTGATTGGCAAACGCATGGGCGCGCACGGAGCGAACTCTTGGTCCATTCCCGGAGGTCACATTGAATTCGGGGAATCCTGGGAGGCTTGCGCGATCCGGGAGGCAAAAGAAGAAGTTGGGCTTGATCTGCATCAGATCACGTACTTGGGGGTGACGGACGATTACGATATCGGCGAGGGAAAACATTACGTGACGATTTTCGTCAAAGCGGAGGCACCGGAAGGCGAACCACGAGTCTGTGAACCGGATAAATACATTGATCTTCGGTGGGTGCGTTGGGAAGAAGTTCCGTCTCCCCGATTCCGACCTCTTGAAAAAATCATGAAGCAAGGTGTCCATCCTCTCGCAACCTATTATGGAAAACTGGTCCGCGATCGCATTCCCGAAATCATCCAAGAACGCGGTGGCGTTGCCGTAACACACGAAGCATCCCTCGAAGAATATGCCTGTGCACTGCGTGCAAAACTCGTCGAAGAGGTAGATGAGTTCCTACAGAATGGAGAACATGAGGAGCTTGCAGATATTCTTGAGGTTATCCATGCACTTACGGCATTGCACGGCACCCCGCGCGAACAGTTGCAACTGATCCAAACCAAAAAACGCGACGAGCGCGGCGGGTTTGAAAACAAAATTATTTTGGATGAGACGCGTCCTTAACTTCTCTGCTTTTTTGTCACACTAAATCCCAAATACTTCCCCACCATCAGCCGCGTTTGCGCATCGATGGCCGGAAAGGATCCGAATACAATAAAGGTGACGGGCAAAAGCGCCCACTGCAAAATCATCACAAGCCACGTGTGCCTTCTCACTTGATCTGGACGTTTTGGTAAGAGCGAAAGCGCCACCACCGCGGAAATCAATACCCCGATCATGGCATATTGCATCAACTGCTCAAGCGTGAACGGAGCCGCCTGCACAATCGCGTTTGTTTGTCCCTTTGCCAGCCAGAGCGGGAGCCACCCAAGCACGAACATCAACAGCGGAGCCGTCGCCCATGTATACATTCCCTCGATATGATTGAACAAATACATCGCTTTTTTCCAAAATGGAATCAGGCGATCTTTTTTGAATCCATCAATCAGAAACGGAAGATGCTCAACACCCCACGCCCATCGGCGCATTTGCACATAAAGCGCGCGTAATGAATCCAGATAGGTCTTGCCGGAAACCGCGTCCATGGAGACGGGCAGAAAGACGGGCGTCACTCGATAGTCCCCGTGATAGTGCAGGAATGCCTGCATAAAAATGCGAGAATCCTCACTCACAATATCTTTTTGCCAAAATCCGACATCCTTTAACATAGTCCATGACATGGAGTGAGAGGAAAATGTCCATAAACGATCCGGTCGCGAAAGCTCCCCAAACAACCAAAACGTGGTTCCGAACGCGCCGATACGAACCGGAGCGGAAGATTTCCAAATGTTGTTTGAGAACAAGGCCACCGGCTGATACGAACTCCGATGCGGATTTTCGACGGTACAAAAAAGGTAGGCGAGATGAGAAAAATACTGTGGGTGCGCGATCGTATCGACGTCAAATGCGGAAACAATATATTGTTCGTCGTGGATTTCGGGAAAATCCCGGGCAAGACGCTCGGCGATATCCCGCCCCGCCCAGTTCAAATTCGAACCCTTGCCTGGAATCTCATCTGGAAGCCCGCGTGGATGAAGTGTGGTATAGAGCTTTTTAAAGACCCCTCCAAACTCGCGGCTCGCACGATCTGAAACCTCTTCAAACCGCATGCGATCCGCTTCTTCCCCGCACAAAATCACTACAAGTCGGTCGTTGGGTGTTGCATTCTCCTGAAGAGAACGTAAGGTCGCATGGACGATGCTGTATTCTTCCTGATACGTGGGGAGGAAAATAAGATGAACGAGCCGATCGGCTTCCGGCATGAATGCAATTTTGGCTTGCCAGTCGACGCGTGTGGTTCGGTGATATCTGACCCACGCGATAAGCACAAAGATATTGAAATAAATCACCCGAAAAAACCAGAGCAAATCAAACACAATGATAAACACAATGACCCACAGCGGTTTGATAAATGAGAGGGCGATGGCAAGTGCAAAAGTTCCCCAAACCAATAGGCCGGGGAACATTTCCCAAAACCGCATCTTTCCGTAGTGATACTGTTCTGACATGGTGTGGCTAACCAATCTTTGCTGGACGTTAAAGCTCCGTCTTTCACGTTCGACAGAGCTTTAACGTCTGTCAAGTTGAACGTTTATTCTCATCCTCACTATCGATCCGACGAAATATCTTTCTTCAAACGCGCGAGAAACCGTTCGGCGTGGTCACGCCCCCCAAGACCAAAGGCGAGACCGCCTGCAAGGGCTAGCATAAACACCAGACCTGTGAACAGGACACGAATAAGATCAGGCGCGATCTCGAGCTGAACCATCGCCGCCATAAAGCTAAAAATCACAATCGCCCATTTCGAAATGCCCGAAAGAAACTCGGCGGACGCAAGATGCGCGGCTTCAACAGCCGATTTTACAATCCGTTGCACGAAATTTCCCAAGAGAATTCCCGCAAGTAAAATAATCACCGCAATAATGACATTGGGGATAAACAGAACGATTTCTTTGAGATACTCGGTCAGCTGATCCCACCCGAGAATGTCGGTTGCGGCAATAAGCGCCACGATGATGAAAAACCATTTAACAATCCAGCCGAGCAATCGACCGATGTGCAGAGGAATCCCCACACGCTCAAACTGCGATCGAATCTCCAACTTCTGCGCCAAATCATCAATCCGCAACAATTTAATAATTTGTTCAACCGCGCTGCGTAAAACGAGGGCAATAATGACCCCCAGCAGAAACACGACGATCGCCCCGAGTAAATTCGGCAAATAGGCGACGACAGTGTCCCATAATTCGAGCAACGGACCCTGAAGAACGTCTGTTAAATTCATAGAGATGTGAGCTTACGAATTAGACAATGACAAAATGAAACTTAATATCAGAATATCACCGGAATCCTTAAGATTCCAACGATTTATCCCCACGAGGTCGCGTAATATGTGCGGGCCGATCATACGCCGCGGATGCGTAAGATTCGCACGGAAGCGCTTCGCCGATCCCCTGTTGCTTCAAAAGTTGTTCCGGGTGAAGCCTCTCGGGATTCTGTTGAACGTACAATGGAATTTTTTTACCAAAGTGCAGGGCATTGGCAATGGTCAACGAAACACGTGTTGAGGTAAACGAACCAGGTCCGGTTACCAACGAAATGCCGGAGAGTTGATCAAGCGTGACCTCTTGGCTTTTGAGAAAATGATCAATGACAGATAGGTACCGTTCGGGCGGGGCCGCTTGTTCTTCCATGACCTTCACTGAACCGCCATCCCGGATCAGGCCGATCCAAAAGCGGTGCAAATCTTGCGCGCACAAAAAAAGGATCATACGTTCAATCGATCAATCATCACGATTTTTTCGGAATTGAGAAGCGAGAGTAAAAAGCGATCGCCCACCTGTTTCCGGTCAAGAAATTCATCTTTTGACATGACTGTATAATTCACCTCGTAATTAAATTCCGATTCAAACTTTGAAATGAGCTTTTCCAGACTCCCCGGTTTCATGGAACCAACAATGAACAAATCCGTGGGAACGTCCGTCGCTCCAATGAAGCGTCCAGTGAACGCCAAATACATAACCTGACCATTTTCATCAACGTCTTGTACAAGATTTTGTTTCAAGAGAATATGAACCTTCTGAAACAATGCACGTAAATCTTCAAACAAAATAAAATTATCATTTGCCGTATAATATTTTTTCTTTTCCGAAAGCGTTTTTCCTACTTTTCTATTTTCCGATTGTTTTTCGACAATGAGACCCATCTCGACCAAATTTTTGAGTTCACGACGCACAGAATTGAGTTGTGCATCAATGCGTCGCGTTAACTCCCGAACGAAAAACGCCTCTTTCGGATACTGCAAAAAAAGGCCGATAAGACGGGCGCGTGTCTTTGAACCAAACATCTGTTCAAGCTTGAATACTGGTTTTCCCATATGACCCGTTGCGTTGAGGTCCTTTCTCGGTATAATGTACACAAACGGTTTTGGAAGGGCAAATGAAGCCGATTTGACTATGCACGCAATCATGAAAGCCGCGCAATACACCCCGCAAAGCCCCGAAGAGCGTATCGAGGGCGTTTCTGTCCTTATTCCACTTCGTGTCAGAAACGGTTTTGTTTTTTTGGTTGCAAAAACAGAAAAAACGCATGCGGATGAGGAAGATCTTTTTCAGTTGCTGTCGGACCAAGTTCACCGGCTGGCGGAATCGTTTGGAACCGAAGCAAACGCACAGCAACGATTTGAACAATTTCTTGGTGCACTCAATGAAACGCTTGCTCAAGGTGTGCGCGAAGGACGTTGGCGTATTCCGATCCATCAGTTTGATGCTCTCGTGGGAATTGCGTGTGACGACCAAATGTTTTTTTCCGGCACCGGCGACCTGTGTGCTCTTTTCCTACATCGCAGACAACAACGTTATCAAATCTTCAATCTCTTCCGGAGCATCCAGACGGAACAATCTCTTCCCACGTGGGAAAAAGCGTTTGCGGTTGTACTTGATGGAGATCTCCATGAAGGAGACGTCTTTGTCGTTTCCAATCAGGATCTGCAAAGAGCAATCCCTCCGGATGATCTGAACAGTATTTTGACAACATTGCCGCCAAAAGGAGCGTCTGAAAAAATCCGCCAATATTTTGGGGAACGCCATGCGTTACTTTTAACCATCCTGAAAATGACGGACCAGCACGAACCCGCATACATAAGTGAAACGCGTGCCGTCCCCAAAACCGATGTTTCCGTCAAACAATTTCAGGAATATGAGGAAACAACACAACGCCTCCTTGCCGATCAAACTCCAAAACTGACCCATGTGGCTCAAGGAGTGAAAAAATATTGGAAACGCCTGAAAGAACAAAAAATTTGGCCTCTGCTTTGGGCGTGGACACGACGCGCATTCTGGCATTTCTTAAAAGCAACGAACCATCTCAAATCATCCGAAGGACGTACGGAAGCAAAAAGACGCTTAATGGGTGGATTTAAAAACTCCCGAGAAGGAATTCAGCGTCTCGCATATAGACTGACCCATCTTCCCCGCTCAACCAAGTATCTTGGCCTCGGGATCGCGGCCGTCATCCTTGTCCTGACTGTCAGTATCTCCTTGCTCTCCTCCGCGCGCGCGCGAGCTTCAGAGCAAAAGGTGTATGAGGAGAAAGTCCTCAAGATTGAAGACCTGATGGAACGTGCGGCCGGAGCGGTGATCTACAAAGACGAGAATCAAGCGCGTGGATTGTACATCAGTGCATCCGCGCTCATCGATCAGCTTCCAACCGACACACCGGAACGATCAGAAAAAGTAGATGAACTAAAGACAACGATTCAAAAAGCTACGGATGAAATCAGACATCTGGTTTCTGTACCGAATCCGGCACTCCTTGGAGATCTTGCGACATTGACCGATGGGGTCTTCGGTCAAACATTTATTAAAGCCGGGGATGTCATTTACGTCTTTGCATCAGATGGCCGTGTGTACCAGCTTGACCGAACACAAAAAATATTCAAACCGGCGAGCACTCAGACGGAAGGCGCACGTGTTGCCCTATCTGCGAGCGCAGAAAATGGTCGTGTCTACGCGCTCATGAACGACCAAAGTGTGGTCGAGTTTGTCTCTGACGATTCTGTTCAAAAACCGGTTTCGCTCAATAAGCCAGAGGGGTCTCTCGTGGATCTAATCGCGTATGCAAACCGATTGTACGTCTTGTCTGTGACAGAAGCCGACGGACAAATTTATCGCTACGGAAAAACAGGAGACACGTTCGGGGATGGGACGCGTTGGATCAGTTCCAAAACAACTCCGTTGAACCATGCGCGTGCGCTCACCATTGACGGTTCTGTCTTTATCCTGCAAAAAAATGGTGGTGTTGAACGATTCGACAACGGCGGTGAAGTGGAATTTGAGCTCGGGGTGGTCGACCCACCTTTGACGAATGCGACGAATATTTGGACCGATGCGGACAGCGATTTTCTTTATGTGCTCGAACCGGACACAAAACGCATAGTGGTTTTCAACAAAGAAAATGGCGCATTCATTGTGCAATACCGCTCCGAAGCCTTCCAAAATCTTTCAGATATCATCGTGGACGAGTCCGCATACTCCATCTATCTTCTGTCCGGTTCAAAGCTTTACTCGATCGCCCCCAGCCACATCGCCCGCTAACCATTCCCTTTCCCATCTCCCTTCCTCTCCCTTTTTCGATTTCGAGAAGCTGTCTCGTTTTTTGATGACCAA
>CAYMBX010000024.1:0-15458 GCA_964388785.1 uncultured Gammaproteobacteria bacterium | reverse complement strand
TCATCCCCAAGGCCATCAATAATGGGACGAACGGAAGAACGATGGCATTTGCGATCGGAGCAAACAACGAAACAGATCCGAAGTGCCACAGAAGAATTGGGAGCGTGAAAATGATCGCGACCACAGAAGAAGTGATGGCTGTTCGAATCCCAATATCTTCCGGAATGACATGGAACCAGTGTTCGACACGCGGATGAATGAAGAGCAAGGAAGCTGTGGCGACAAAAGATAATTGAAATCCAACATCGTCGAGCAACAACTTCGGATTCACGAGCAACATGATCGCAAGTGCAAGCAAAAGAAGATTGATAGAAGACGCCTGGCGACCTATCCCCTTTTGAATGATAAGCACTCCGGCCATGAGCGCAGAGCGCACCACTGCCGGAGTCCCCCCGGCGATCACCACATACACGAGCAAAAAAATTCCCGTGAGTACAAGGCCGCGTCGGCGACCAAACGGACTTTGCAAAAGGATCCCAAGAAGCACAACGGAGAAAAGAGACAGATTGAAACCAGACGCCGCTAAGATATGAGAAAGACCGGTGCGTGAAAAGTCATCGCGGAGTGCAGGTGACAACGAAGAACTTCCGCCAAATAACAATCCGGACACAAACGAGACGTGCGGTTCGGGCAATCCCGATTGCAGACGAGCAATCAGATGGTCGCGCACGGCAAGGATCGAACCGATGAGTGTTGTCTGTGATGCATTCACGGTCACATACTGCGGGAACGCACACACCGCCAAGACTCCACGTGCAGCAAGTTGGCGGTCATACGCGAATCCATCGATCGGCCCGGGACGTGCGAGTGCACAACTAAACGCCAATTGATCTCCGTACCGGACGGACGGATAAAGAGGAAGGTGTACAAGGAGTTTGCCTTCAACAGATTCACCAGCCAAACGCACTTGCGAAACGATCGCTTGTTGTCTGCTCAGCCGATGCTCAACGTCAGAGGAAACAGTCGCTTCCACACGCGTGGTGATCCCAACCCGATCGGCAACGGTCGTGAGGTTTGGAGGAAAAAAACTTTGCTGATAACGAAAAATCCCGAACGCGATACAGGCACACGCAAAAACGAGCAGTCGTCGATTCGGTCGCAACACAGATCCGGCCAGGAGTGCCAAGAGAGCGGCAAAAAGGAACGGGTAACTTGAAAAGGAGAGAAAGAAAGGCGCCACAAGAACGCCCAAACAAAAAAACGCCAAAATCCAAGTCAGCGTTTTTGAAGGGGATGATGCGATCTTATGAAGCAAGACCCACGCCCACATAACGGAAACCAAGTTCTGTGAGATTGAGATCCGCGAGACAATTACGTCCATCAAAAATGATCGGGTCGATCATTTTTTCTTTCAGAACGGAAAAAGAGACACTTCGAAATTCGGGCCATTCGGTCAAGACAACAAGCGCATCCGCTCCGGTCGACGCATCCATCGCGGTCGGTGCATAGTGGACCGAGTCGGGCAGAACACGCGTGGCATTCTCCATCGCTTTGGGATCAAAGACACTGACTTCCGCCCCAAGAGCCACCAGTTGCTGAACGAGATAAATCGCCGCCGAGTCTCGAATATCATCCGTGTCCGGTTTAAACGAAAGTCCCCAGACACCGATCTTACGTCCTTTCAGCGTATGGAGCTCCTTTTGAATTTTTTTCAAAAATAATTCCCGTTGCCGCTGATTCACTTCAATCACCGCGCTGAGCAGTTTGAATTCATATCCGTGAATGCCCGCATAGGATTTGAGTGCGTGTACATCCTTCGGAAAACACGAACCGCCAAACCCGATCCCTGCACGCAAAAATTGGGAACCAATCCGTTTGTCGAGTCCGATGCCATGTGCGATATCACGTACGTCCGCTCCTGTTCCCTCCGCGATATTTGCAATTTCGTTGATGAACGAAATTTTGGTGGCAAGAAAGGCATTTGAACAGACTTTAATCAGTTCTGCCGATTCGATGCTGGTGCGCAAAAAAATCGTTTTGATTCCCTCGTGCATGCGTTCGAGTGTCTGAAACACCACTTCGTCGTCGGCTCCCATCACCACACGGTCAGGATTCCTAAAATCCGAAAGCGCCGCCCCTTCGCGTAAAAATTCCGGAAGCGACGCAATCTGAATAAGCGGAGCGAGCTCCGCATGATGATTCTCTACAAGCTTCATGCGCACACGATCGAGAAACCGGCGATTCGTTCCCACCGGAACCGTACTTTTCACCACAAGCAATGACTCATGGTTCAAGAGACGGCCGATTTCATCCGCGGCAGAAAACAAAAAAGACAACTCCGCCTCGCCGTTTGATTTTGGCGGCGTCTGTACCGCAACCATGATGACATCCGCCTGATCAATCACCGATGCCAAATCCGTTGTAAACACAATGCGGCCGTTTTCCTGATGTTCGCGCAGAGCCTCCTCAAGCCCGGGCTCGTAAAACGGGGGCTCACCCAAATCCAAGTTGGCGACTTTTGACGCATCCGTATCTACGCACGCCACGCGATGTCCAAGCGAAGCGAATCCGAGCCCGGTGGTCAGTCCCACGTATCCGGTGCCAATCATGACGATATTCATAGGAGGAAGCTAGGGGAGCTGAAGAAGCTGAAGAAGTTTTTCCTTGGCCTGTACATGATATTTTGCACGGATGAGCTCAACGCGCAAGTCCTGCTCGATCCACGTGAGTTTCCCCTCGTCCACCAAATCCAACAGTTCATCAAACGTAACCCAACGGATCTGGATGCGCTCGCCCGCATCAAGTTGGGGCTCTTGCGCATAGACACATCCGCGAGCGACATATACGTAAATGCGCCAATCCATTTTGGAAGTCGGATTGGTTACCCGATAAAGCGACCATGCATCCGAAACAAAACCTGATTCTTCAAGCAGCTCCCGTTTGGCTCCCGTAAGCGGATCTTCTCCGTGTTCAATCCGACCCCCCGGCAAGCACAAGAAGAGCGGCTTATTTGGCTGCTCTTGTTCCTGAAGCATAACTTTTCCCTCTTCGTTGATGGCAATAATCTCCGCTGTATCCTGGCGCTTCAACATCTCAAACGTCTCATGCGTTCCGTCAAACATTTCCTGTTCCCACTGGTACACATCAAACAGGACGCCGGAAAAAACTTTTTTTGCCTGCTCTGGAATCATACAAGAAAATTCAAAATTCTACCCGGCACATAAATGACCTTCTTCGGTTCCATGCCCGAAAGATATTTCTGGATATTGATATCCTGAAGAGCCAGCCCAACCACGACTTCTTCGGTCGCGTCCGGTGAGGCATCCACGGTTGTGCGAAGTTTCCCGTTCACTTGAACAGCGACCGTCACCACATCTTCTTTCACCAGCTCGGGATCATACGAAGGCCACGGCATCGTTTCCAACAAATCGGTTGCGCCCTGTTCCTCGGAAAGTTCGTTTGCGAGATGCGGTGCAAACGGACACAAAACACGCAAAAATACGGCAAACGAATTTTTTGTCATTCCCCCCTCCTCCTTCACGGCGTTGATAAAAATCATCAGCTGTGAAACGGCGGTATTGAATCGCATCGCCTCAATATCCTCTGTCACCTTTTTGACCATCTGATGCAACGCGCGCGTCGCCTTTTTTGTCTCCTCATCCTTCTTTGGAATTTCCGCGACCTTCTCCAAAAATCGACGCATCCCAATAAGTCCGTTCGTACTCCACGGAACAGGTTCACCAAACGGACCCATAAAAAGTTCGTACAAACGAACACTGTCCGCGCCATACTGCTCGACGACCTCATCCGGATTCACCACGTTGCCTTTTGATTTTGACATTTTGCTTCCGTCCTGTGCGAGAATGAGTCCGTGACTTGTGCGTTTTGCATACGGCTCGCTTGTCGGCACATGTCCGCGGTCAAATAGAAATTTGTTCCAGAAGCGAGAGTAGAGCAAATGAAGCGTTGTATGTTCCATCCCGCCGTTGTACCAATCCACGGGCATCCAATAGGCCAAAAGATCGGCAATGGCGGTTGGGAGTTTTGAGGATGGCTGTGCACCGAGCTTCGTATGCATGGCATACGCCAAAAAGTACCAACTGGAGCCCGCCCAGTTAGGCATGGTATCGGTTTCGCGTGTAGCCGGTCCTCCACAAGAAGGACAGATCGTATTGACCCACTCTGTTATGGCCGCAAGCGGCGACTCGCCCGTATCCGTGGGCTCATATTTTTCGACCTCCGGAAGTGTCACCGGCAACTGTTCATCCGGAACAGGAACCCAATCACACTTCTCACAATGTATAAGCGGGATCGGTTCACCCCAATAGCGCTGGCGAGAAAACACCCAGTCGCGGAGTTTATATTGTATCTTGCGCTGTCCACCGACTTTTTCCGTGATTGCCCATTTCGCCTCTTCGTTTTGCATTCCATCAAATGTTCCTGAATTCATGAGCGTTCCGGAACCCGCGTAACACGGTTCGTCCGTCTTGTGCTGGATCACCTGTCGAACGGTCAAACCAAATTTTTCCGCAAACGCGAAATCACGCTCGTCATGCGCGGGAACCGCCATAATCGCGCCTGTCCCATATTCGCCAAGCACATAGTCCGCAACCCAGACAGGAATCTCTTCCCCGTTTGCCGGATTGATGGCTCTAACACCTGTGTCGACTCCTGTTTTTTCACGACCTTCATTCGCTCGTTCTTCCTCCGCACGCGAGAGCGCTGACTGCACATACACGTTCACCTCATCACTTGCCTGCCATCCGACTTCCATCCATTTCTTTGCAAGCTCAGGCGAAATCACCAAAAACGTTGCACCGAACAGGGTATCGGGTCGTGTGGTAAACACACGCACAGTATGCTTCCCTTCCGGCTGATCAGGCACATGCAGTTTAAATTCGATCTCCGCACCTTCGCTTCTACCGATCCAGTTCAATTGTTGTGTTTTAATTTTTTCGAGATAATCGACGGTTTCCAGATCATCAATCAATCGATCCGCATATTTCGTAATCGCAATCATCCACTGCGCTTTATCCCGTTTCTCCGTGGGTCCGCCGCATCGTTCACATTTACCGTCCACCACTTCTTCATTTGCGAGACCGATCTTGCACGATAGACACCAGTTGATCGGCATGTTTGTTTTGTACGCAAGTCCCGCCTTAAAAAATTCAAGAAACATCCATTGGGTCCATTTGTAATACTCCGGATCAGTCGTGTTTACTTCCCGCGACCAATCGAAACTGAACCCAAGGGCTTGCAGTTGCCGCTTAAAGGTGGACACATTTTCGGCCGTCACGTCCTGAGGCTTACGACCGGTTTTAATGGCATAATTTTCCGTGGGAAGACCAAACGCATCCCACCCGATCGGGTACAAAACGTTATACCCCTCCATACGCCGTTTACGTGCAATCACGTCAAGTGCCGTATACGAACGCGGATGGCCGATGTGAAGCCCAGCGCCGGATGGATAAGGAAATTCGATTAGACAATAAAATTTGGGTTTGTCGGAATCGTCTTTTGCATGAAACACGCCGATTTCCTCCCAGCGTGCCTGCCATTTTTTCTCGATCTCATGATGATTATAAGGCATATTGCATCGATCTTAGCAGAGGCGCAGCCATTCTCCAAGCCATGATTCTTTCATGGAACTGTTGACGCAACGGTTGTTTTTCGTTATCCTGTCTACTCCGCATTGAGGCGGAGAGGAAGTGTGTCATGCTCGACGGTTTCGTTTCAGGACATTCCCACGTGATGATCCTGGGCGAGTACGCTCGGCTCCAGGATTCAACCTTCGAAGAGATTAAGACGCTTTGCCGGAACGCATCGCGTCTCCCCCCCTTGTCGTTGGAGGTGTTCCAGACCTTTCTTGCGGCGCGGACGCAGGAGCTTCACGCAAACCTGCACATAGAACGGTGTTTGATTGATGCCGGTCTTGTCGCTCGATCGCGAGCCGACCGACTGCTCATCGAGATCGTTCTGTTGCATCTGCTCAAAGAGCAGCATGCAAAAAGTCAAACCCGCGTCCCGGAAGCTGGGCGCGCAGTCGCACTTCTTGGCTCCATGATCCAGGAACGCTTGACCGAATTGCTGCTCGGCCTCGATCCCTGGCAACGCACCAGGGTCTTCGGCCTCGGCAAGCTCTGGGCACTCTCGAAAACGGCGTGGGAAAACGAATTTCGTGGCGCGACCGCTGCCGTTCGTACCATCCGCGCGTTTCACGCGATCGACAACGTGACTCTTCGCCTTCCAACGATCGAAGAGGATCTCGACCAAGGGATTGATCTGTTTGTCGAAGTGTTACCGCTCCCAGTGACTGGCCTGCAAGTTCCGCTACATCTCGCAGTAAGCGTTAAGTCCGTCAACCGACCGGAGCGGATGAATGCCGAGCATCTCATGAACGGCACCACCTCGGACGCAAACGGATCGCTCGATCAGCAGCAACGGATCATCCGCGGAGCACACGCCGCCACCGCACGGTACGACCGCAGGTTCATCCCGGTCAGAGTGATGGTCGGTCGGCCGGAGGACGTGAATTACGAGTTGCGCGTCGAAGATGAAGAAATCGCCGTCCTCGAGCGACTGATCGGACAAATCGAAAAAGCGCTTCGCCCGCGTCGAAGCGCCCCTCACCTTTCCACCTGAAGTCCACCGGACTTCTTTTTTATTTCCGTGCTGACTCAAGCCGCTCGAGTGCTACCACAAAGGCGGCTCGCCTCAAATCCGTTTTCAATTCTTGTGCGCGATCAAAAATCAAATGCGCTTGTGCTTGTATATTTTCTTTCAGACGGTCAAACACCTGTTGTTCGCTCCAGTGCTCGCCCTTTTTGTTTTGTTCCCATTCGTAGGTGGAAACCGTCACTCCGCCGGAGTTCGCTAAAATATCAGGAATCACGGGAACATCCGCGGCGAACAACAAATCATCGGCATCCGGCGTGGTTGGACCATTGGCAAGTTCGAGAATAACCTTTGTGTGAAGATCTGCCGCGTTCTGTTTGGTGATTTGATTTTCGAGCGCAGCCGGAATAAGCAGATCGCATTCCACTTCCAAGACACTGCCGGTCAAATCTTCACCACCGGAAAATCCCATAACAGATTTCGTCATGTCTTTATGAGCGGTGAGTGCGGGAATATCCAATCCATCCGGATTCGCAATCGCGCCTTTGGAATCGGAAACCGCAACCACCGTATGGCCATGATGAAAAAACAGCTCGGCGGCATGCAAACCAGCATTGCCGAATCCCTGAATGACGACACGGGACTGCATGGATAAGTTCAGTTTTTCTCGCAGCGCTTCAAACACATAAAATCCTCCCATGGCGGTCGCACGATCCCGACCCAACGACCCTCCCGCTTCAATCGGCTTGCCCGTAATCACCGCTCCACTTGTATCGCCTGTTGCCTTTGCATATTCATCCGCCATCCACGCCATGATTTGAGGCGTTGTATTCACGTCCGGCGCCGGCACGTCCTTATCGGGACCAACCACATCGCTCAGTGCACGCATCCATGCGCGGGAAAGCTGCTCAAGTTCTGATGCGGAAAGTTCTTTTGGATTGGTGGTCGCGCCACCTTTTCCACCCCCCATCGGAATATTCGCCACCGCGCATTTCAGAGTCATCCAAAACGCGAGCGCTTTCACTTCATTGATGTCCGTATCTTGATGAAATCGAATACCGCCTTTATACGGACCGCGCCAATTGTTGTGCTGGACACGATAATACTCAACCATTGCGAGCGTTCCATCGTCTTTTTTGAGAGGGATATGGCCCCGGATTTCGCGATGCGGATAGCTCAACTGCGCGATAAGTGTAGGATCAAACGATTTAAGATCCGTTGCACGTTTGAGTTGCAACAGAGCGTTTTCAAATGGATTGATGTTCGACATAGTGCATTAAGCGTATCCCTTTCACACGTCTCTTACAAGATGCAAATTCCTTGACAAATTTGCGTTTTTAGGCTATTATTGCGCCACATCTGTCAATGGCAGAACGTCCAAAACTCTGTCCCATGGAGTAAAGTCAGATGGCATTTTCAGGTCTCCCACGCTCCCAGTTCCCGCAACTCAGGCCCGGCGACGTATACGCCGACTGGACCGGAGCCGCGCTTCCACCCGCACACCTCATCGACGCCGGGCACAAGCGTCTTCGAACGACGCTCCTTGGCAATCCACATTCCCATCACGGTCCGTCCATGGCCGCGATGGAAGCTGTGACGCAGACGCGCGGCGCGATCCTCTCGTACTTCCACGCGAGTCCGGACGAGTACGAGGTGATCTTCACGCCGAACGCCTCCGGCGCGATCCTGCTCATGCAGCACTTCGTGTTCGAGGGCGGCGAGCTCCTGCTCACCGAAGACAACCACAACACGGTCAACGGTCTGCGTGAGATCGCGCGGCGCAACGGCGCCGTGGCCCGTTACGCACCTATCCGGCCCGACCTTACGCTCAACGACGAAGCACTCCGGCGCATGCTCTCGTACCCGCGCTCGAGTCACGGCAACAAGCTGTTCGCCTACCCGGCCAAGTCCAACTACGCCGGAACGGTGCATCCGCTGTCATGGGTCAATTTCGCCCAGGAGCGCGGCTGGAGCGTCCTGCTCGACGCCGCCGCCTTCGTGGCGAACGATCAGCTCGACCTGTCGGTCGTCAAGCCCGACTTCGTGCCGATCTCGTTCTACAAGATGTTCGGCTACCCGACCGGCATCGGGTGCCTGATCATCAAGAAGTCGGCCTACACGAAACTCCATAAGAAGTGGTTCTCGGGCGGGACCATCCTGCTCGTGAGCGTCGCCGCCGACTTCTACGCGCCCGAGCCGCTCGGGTATGCGCGTTACGAGGACGGGACGGTCAACTTCGCGATGATCCCGTCGGTCATGGATGGTCTGCGCTTCCGCAAGGAGCTCGGCGACGTGAAGCCCCACGCCGTCGCGATCGCCACCGCGCTCTACGACCGGCTCACCGAGATGCGCGAGGGCGACAACCGCGTGCAGATCCACTCGGCGCGCGGCAACGACACCGTCACCTTCAGCATCCTCAAGGGGGACACGGTCGTCGACGCCTGGAACTTCGAGCAGGCCGGCACCAAGCTCGGCTGTTCGGTCCGCACGGGGTGTTTCTGCAACCCGGGCGTCAACGAGTCGGTGTTCGGCTACGGCATCGAATCGTTCCAGGCGATGTACAACGACGGCATCCGTCCGGAGGACGTGTCGCTCGAGACGCTGCGCGCGCACTCGGGCGGCAAGCCGATCGGGGCCGTCCGTGCCTCCTTCGGCTACGCGAATACGCTCGAAGACGCCGCGCGCTTCGCCGACGTCACCCGCACCTTCTTGCGCTCGCTCTAACCGCTTCGGCTCCTGCCGAGCGGTTTTTTGTTTCTCCATCCGTCATCCTGAGGCGGTCGAATGACCAGCGAAGGATCCCGAATCAAAAAGACGAGCGATTTACTCGTCCTTTGTGATCCTTCGTCGTCCCGCCGTTGGCGGGACTGCTCAGGGCGACAGGTTACTCAGCCACCTTTCCGCATCCAGTGCCGCCATACACCCGGTCCCCGCAGCCGTGATTGCCTGACGATACACATGGTCAATCACATCTCCTCCTGCGAATATTCCTTCCACGCTGGTGTGTGCGGTGTGCGGTTTCACGACAATGTATCCTTTTGCATCCAGTTCCAACTGTCCGTCAAAAATAGCCGTGTTCGGTTTATGTCCGATCGCGACAAACAATCCGTCTGTTGCAAACTCTGAGACTTGTTCTGTTTTGTTGTTAAAAATTTTAAGCCCGGTCATGCGCGTACCGTCTCCGATCACCTCGCGCACTTCGGTATTCCACAGAAACTCAATCTTTGGATTATTCATTGCGCGCGCCTGCATAATTTTTGACGCACGAAGTTCCTCGCGTCGATGCATCACCGTCACCTTGCTCGCAAACTTCGCGAGAAAATTCGACTCTTCCATGGCACTATCACCTCCACCCACCACCACAACTTGTTTGCCTTTAAAGAAAAACCCATCGCAGGTGGCACAGGCACTCACCCCACGACCCTGATATTCTTTCTCACCAGGAATGTTCAACCAGATCGCCTGTGCACCCGTACACACAATAACGGATTTCGCTTCATAAGCTTGATTCGCTGTGTTTACGACAAACGGACGTTTGGAAAAATCTACAGAAACGACATCATCGCTCACGATCTGTGTCCCAAAACGCAACGCCTGTTTTTTAAAGAGTTCCATCATCTCCGGTCCCATGAGTCCATCCGGAAATCCAGGAAAATTTTCCACTTCCGTCGTCAACATGAGCTGTCCACCCGGTTGACCGCCAAGTGAACGTCCTTCAAACAAAACAGGGGCGAGTTCAGCACGCGCGGCATAAATCGCCGCCGTGTATCCCGCCGGACCGGATCCGATAATAATCACCTGATGAGGCGCCATAAGCTCTAGACGTACTTTTCAACGCGCTGCCGCAACGATTCTTTGTCCATGGTTCCGGAAAACTGTTCCACCGCCTGACCCCCTTTAAAAATAATAAAAGTCGGGATCGATAAAATATTGTAGCGTTGGGCAATTTCCGTATTTTCATCCACATTCACCTTTCCGACTTCGGCTTCTGTCATCTCGCCAGCAAGTTCCTCCACGATCGGCCCCATCACGCGACACGGACCGCACCACGGCGCCCAAAAATCAACAAGGACAGGTTTTGATGACTGAAGGACCGTCTGATCAAAATTTTCTGAGGAGAGATGGAGCAACATACATTAGCGCAAATTAACACCTTCAATTTTTAATTTTTGTGATTTGGTCTCTTCCGTATACGCTTCCAGAATATCACCCTCTTCCGGCTTGATCTTTCCGCGATAATCAAATCCGATTTCTTGCCCTTCCGTCGCCTGTTTCAGATCGGCTTTGCCAAGCTGCATTTTTTCAATCCGTCCTTCCCCGATATATTCGCCGTTTCGTGAAAGACGCAATTTGGCTCCGGGCGTGAGCACCCCCTTTTTCACGCGTCCGCCTACAATCCATCCGTGGTCTGTTTTGCGGAAATTCTTCAGCACGCCAAACGTTCCTGCTTCCTGAACGATGGTTTCGGAAGGAAGCATTTTCTGGAGCGAACCCATGACATCCTCAAACAGCTTATAGATGATTTGATATTCACGAATCTCGACATTCTTCTCACGTGCCAACTCTTCCGCGGTGGTTGTGGGTCGCACGTTAAAACCGATAATAATCGCATGGGTTCCCTCCGCATTGCTGACGTCCACGTCCGTAATGTTCCCGAGCCCCTTCTGTACAATTTTCACGCCGACCTGTTCATGATGAATCTTATCCAACATTCCCAGAATCGCTTCAAGCGATCCGAGCACGTCGCATCGAATGATCAAATTCAAGTAGTGCTTATCCTCTTGAGTATCGCCGGAATCGGAATTTGGTTGCATATGCTTGATCGCCGCGACTTCCTCTGTGGCACGATGCGTGCTGTCCGTTGATTTGATTCGCTTCAGTTCCGTTTCCTTTTGGGGAACTTCCATGATGTCTCCCACGGTAGGAGCGAGTTTCCATCCGATGATTTTTGCCGGTGTGGAAGGAGGTGCTTCTTTTATTTCCGTTCCGCGCCAATCGCGCATCGCACGCACGCGGCCAAACAGCGTCCCTCGTACACTCAGGGTGTCTCCCTGGCGAAGCGTCCCGCTTTGAATCAGAACGGTGGCAACCGCTCCGGAACCAGAATCCACATGTGATTCAATAACGGTTCCCAGTGCACGATGACTTGGATTCGCGACGATTTTTTCTTTTTCCATGTCCGCCACAAGAAGCAGCATGTCGAGTAAACCATCAATGTTGGTCCCGCGAAGCGCGGAAATAGGCACGACAATTGTTTTTCCTCCCCAATCCTCCGGCACCAATCCGAGCTCGGACAGTTCTCCTTTCACTTTGTCCGGATTGGCTTGTTCGCGGTCGATTTTGTTGAGTGCGACAACAAATGGAATGCCGGCGGATTTAATGATATTAATCACCTCTTTTGTCTGGGGTTGGACACCGTCGTCTGCCGCCACCACCAAAATGGCGATATCCGCAACCTTTGCGCCACGCGAACGCATGACGGTAAATGCTTCGTGACCCGGGGTATCGATAAACGTCAGTTGTCTTCCGTTTCGTTCCACTTGATACGCGCCGATGTGCTGCGTAATACCTCCCGCTTCCGTTTCAACGACGTTCGTTTGTCGGATGGCATCGAGCAATTTCGTCTTTCCGTGGTCGACGTGACCCATCACCACGATCACCGGTGGCCGTGGTTGCAACTGGTCGCCGTCTTCCTGTTCAGCACGTTCGCGAATTTTCTCAAGACCTTCCGCATCTTCTTCGACCGTCTGATCCTCGCGCTCGGCAAGATAACCCAAATCTTCCGCAATGATACTCGCTGTATCAAAATCGATACGCTGATTGATCGCGGCCAAAATGCCGTTTTTCATCAGCTCTTGCATGACGCGCGGAACCGGCAATTCCAAACGGGACGCGAAGTCACGCACGGTGATCACCGAAGGAACGGCTACTTTTTTCATTTCACTCGGTTTCATCGTCGCCTTGCGTTCTGCAAACGACTTTTGCTGTTCCACTTTCTGCGCGAGCCGTTGTTTGCGCATCATCTCGCCCCAAGCTTCCATGATTTTTTGCGCTTGGCGATTGTCAATCTTAATCGCCTTCTTTCCAACAGAAAACCCGAGCTCCGGGAGCTTGTCGAGAAGTTGCTGTGGCGGAACGCGTAGGCGTCGTGCAAGTTCGGTAATATTCATAAACTGCTGGGAGTTTACGGGAAAAAGCCGGAACGGTCAATTAGGAAGTGATGAACCGTCGAACTCGACGATACATGATTTGATTGACACCGTGGGTGAATGGGTATAAAAAAACTCCTCTTATACGCGTGGAAGGAGGTTAGCGTGAAGAGAAAGCTTGCGGGTCTGTTGGCGATTGGGGTTCTCTGTGTTGTCATTCCTTTGGGATGTGCAAGCACGGAGGAAAAAGTCGCCGGCTACAACAAAAACCCAGTGTTCTTTTACATGGAGCAGGTGAAATTCTGCTTTGTCTATACTTCTACACCCAATTCAGATCTCCATGTCAGTTCGTGGGTCCCGTGCACACCCGAGGTCATTAAGCTCCTGGTGAATCCACCTCCGGAAGGAGAGATCGTACCAGTCACCGCCCCGACCCAAGACGAATCGACCTCTGGCAAGTCATCGCCACCGGGCGTATCGCTCATCAACACCACGAACGCCGCACCGGCTTCAGATCAAACAGACCCGCCGCAAACCGATCAGGTGCGCGTGCGTCTGGAAATCGCCGATGAGTCGAGTATTGCGGCATGGCTCGCACAAGGCAACGAACGCGCGCAACTGCCGACGAGCCTTGCCCCAGGTCAGTACGATCTGCTGGTGCGCTTTGCGGGCTGGATTGCGCCACAAATCCACATGCGAGGTTTGAAGATCGGCCCGGGTGGAACAACACTCATCGTGCGCTGCTCAAGCGAATTCGCGCGGTGCACCACTCAAATCGTTCACTGACACGGATGACAATTCCGTGTTTTTTTAATACGCTACGCCTACATATGTCACCCTCCTACCTCCTCATCGACAAACCCGCCGGCCTTACCTCCCACGACGTCGTCAATCGCGTGCGACGCGCCACCGGTGTCCGACGCGTCGGCCATGCCGGCACGCTCGATCCGTTTGCGACGGGCCTATTGATTGTTGGCGTTGGAAGAGAAGCGACGCGGGAATTTCAAAAATTCGTCGGACTCGACAAAACATACGAGGCAACGTTTGTCCTTGGGGCGAGCTCAGATACGGATGACGTCACCGGAACGATCCAACCGCAGGGGTACCGCAGGGGTACCGCAGGGGTGGAAAAAGATATCCAAAAAGTTTTAGCGCAATTTACCGGTGAGATCGAACAAGTACCCCCAGCATATAGTGCAGTAAAAATTAGCGGCAAAAAAATGTACGAAGCAGCACGCGAAGGAAAACCACTTGAAGCTAAGCCAAGAAAAGTCACGATTTATTCAATCGAATTGCAAAAGAGCCCGTCTCTCAATGACTCGACCACTCAATCACTCCCGCTCACCATCCATTGCTCCTCTGGAACCTACATTCGTGCCCTTGCCCGCGATCTAGGCCGCGCGCTCGGCACCGGCGGATACGTGGAATCCCTACGCCGAACGGCCATCGGCCCTTTTTCCATACACGAAGCCACAACACTCGAAAACCTATCTCCAATCCCTTTAGAAACCATGCTCTCACGACTTTGACAAGTGGCCATTCTTTTGCTAATTTAAGCGCGTCCCTTCTAAATGAATCTCACTGTTGAAAGAAGCCGAATCGATGTGGACATTCGCCCTTATGCCTTTGACCTTTCGTGTGTATTTCAAGATCCCACTCCATTCCTTCAGCACGATGAAGGAATTTTCGGCGTAAGAACAACGAATTCATCCGCGACGCTTCTTTCGTAAAGACGCAAATTTTATGATTACCCTTCAAGTGGTTGGTACGCTTGTGGTGGGTCTTGTACTGGGGGCCGTCGCCGGCTATCTCTATCGGCAGACGCTCGGAAAAAAGGCGGCCGACCAGGCCGAAGCGAAAGCCGAACGCCTGCTTGCCGAAGCGAAGACCAAACAACAAGAACTGATCCAGCAAGCGAAAAACGAGCAGCAAACAATTCTGCTTGATGCGAAAGAAAAATCGATTGCTCTCATCGAAGAAGCGAAGCGTGATGAGCAATCCCGACGACGCGACCTACAAGACCAACAGCGGCGCCTGGAAAACCGAGAAAACCTCTTCGATCAAAAACTCATTGAATTCGAAGACAAGAAAACAAAACTAGAGGAACGCACAAAAGACGTGGAAGCGTTGCGCGAATCCATCGAAAAATTAAAAGAAGCACAGGTGGTGACTTTGCAAGAAATTGCGGGACTCTCCCGCCAGCAGGCGGAGGAAAGACTGCTCAAAGAGATCGAACAGGATTCGGAAGAAGCACTCATGAGCCGACTTCGCAAACTGGAAGAAGTGACCGAAGAAGAATTGGAGGTTAAGTCCCGAAAAGTGCTTTCGCTTGCGCTTACGCGTTTCGCCTCATCCGTCTCAACGGATACGACAACCACGGTGGTTGAACTGCCAAATGATGAGATGAAAGGCCGAATCATTGGAAAAGAAGGACGCAACATTAAGGCGATTGAAATGCTCACCGGAACGGAAATTATTGTTGACGACACCCCCCAAGCGATTACGATCAGCGGATTCTCCCCAATCCGTCGTCAGGTAGCCAAACGCGCACTGGAAGCATTAATCAAAGACGGCCGTATTCATCCGGCACGCATCGAAGAAGCGGTGCAGGATGCCAAAAAAGCACTCGCGCAAGATTTGCGTAAAGCCGGCGAAGACGCACTTTACCAACTCGGTATCCCCGTTTCCTCGATTGATCCGAAACTCACCTCCATTCTCGGGCGAATGAAATATCGTACGAGCTATGGACAAAAC
>CAYMBX010000023.1:0-15902 GCA_964388785.1 uncultured Gammaproteobacteria bacterium | reverse complement strand
CCGCTTCACAACCCCTTGCGTTTCATATTCTGCAATGACGGGTGCAGTGTCTTGTTCGTAGATATCAAGCCGTCGCGCAATTGCCGAGGATGTGTCATCTTCTCGTTGATACCACTCCCCCTTTGTCGTTCCGCAGTCACAAGGATCACCGGGTTTAAGGCCATCATGCATACTTCCAACTTTATCGCATCCTCGGCAGGTCAGACGTCCTCCGAGACGTTTCAATGATTCTTCACGTGGAATGTCAATGACCACCACATGGGTGGGTGTATCGAAATCAAACGCCCCGTATTGCGACATGTTGCGTGGATACCCATCCAAAATATATCCATCTTGTGTGTCCGGATTTTCAAGTCGTCGCTTCAAAAGAAACGCCGCATCCACATCAGAAATCAATTCACCTTTAAGAATGATCTCTTTCAGTTTCTGACCGAATTCCGAACCTGAAGCAATCTCCTCTCGAATCAGCTGACCGGTTCCAAACGATGGAATCCCGAAATGCTGGGACAATTTAAGCGCTTGTGTTCCTTTTCCACTCCCTTGAGGACCCATGAGAAGAATTTTATGCATACGGGCTGAGTATAACAAAACCACTAAAAAATGAAAAAAGAGCCGAGATGGCTCAGGTTTGGTTCGGAAGATCGTTTGCGAGCTTACGCAAGGCCTCGAGTGCCACCCAACACGCATAATCGTCTCCCAATCCTTCGACCAGCTCGTCGTCAGGGCGGAAACGGTTGGCGTAGTTGGCGTGAACCGCACCGACGTAGATGCCGCGACGGCGTCCGCCCATCGATGTCGCCCAGGCGAGGAGCGTGGCAGTCTCCATCTGGAAGGAGACGACCTGCAGGCGGCGCAGAAGGTCCAGACGAGCCTGCATCTGCGGCGAGACGTACCCGTCGAAATCTGGCCGTCCTTGCCCGTGATGGAACGTAATGCTCGTTGCACCCATGCCGATATGGTACCGCCCGCCGTGGTCGATGGCCGCATCTTCGAGTTTGCTCACAACCGCACGATCGGAAACGGCCGGAACACGCGGATCGATCATTTCGTCGGACGCACCGTCCCAACGAATCTCGCTCTCGATGATCGAGATATCACCAGGCCTGGCTCCATCCCGGAATGAAGAACAGGAACCTACTCGGATGAGCCGGCGACCGCCTGAAGCGTATACCTCCGGCAAGATGGTGCCCATCGAGCCCGATCCCATGTGATGGGTGACGACTCCTACGGGATGTCCTTGCCACTTCCCGACGTAGCACCGATACTCGCGGTGATCCGGCAAGTCGACACGCACGGCGTTCTCGAGCATCGCCGCGATCATGTCTGAGCGACGAGGGCTTCCCGTCAGCACACAGTGCGGAGGGAACACGTCGGGCTCAGTCGTTAGATGGTACGTCCGCCCATCGATAAGCGGTACATCGGCATTTGCCATCTCGATCCTCCTTTTCCAGTCTTGGGAGGAGACACTTTATCTTGTCAGAGATTTCTTGACAAGGATACAGGGATTCAACTATAAAATCAGCGTCCTCCGCGGACCAACAATGAACCAGGAGTAAATCCATGTCCGGAATTGCAACGATCGACGCTCGTCTACTCCACACCGACCGTCACCGCTTCGTACGCCAATTCGGCGATGCGTTCGTCGACACCGGCTTCGCCAAGCTGGCCAACACGAGCGTACCACTGCATCTCATCGGCGCGAGCCGTCGGGTTACCAAGGAGCTCTTCTCCTACCCCGACAACATGCTCAAGCGTTACGAGACGCCGGAGAACGGCCGAGCGACGGGCTTCACGCCGTTCCAGATCGAACACTCCCGCGACACACCACAGAACCAAGCCGACCTCAAGCGGTTCTGGCACGTGCGCGGTCTGGGCCAGCCCTGGAACAACCTGTTCCCGGACGACCTCGTCCCGGACTTCGGCCCGGTCATGATCTCGCTCTACAACGCGCTGGAGAGCCTGGCTTTCGACCTGCTCTCCTGCCTGGACGAGTACCTCGAACTCCCCGCGGACACGCTCCCCGGCATGGCCCGCGGCGGCAACACCCTGTTGCGTGTGCTCGACTACCCGCCGGTGGGTGATGCGGCTGCGACCGGAGCCGTACGCTCCGGTCAGCACACGGACATCAACCTGATCACCCTCCTGCTGCCCGCCACTGCGCGCGGACTGCAGGTACAGGCCCACGACGGTACCTGGTTCGATGCGAACGAGGAGCCCAACCAGATCGTCGTGAACGCTGGGGACATGCTCCAGCTGTTCCTGGGCGGACGTCTGGACGACAAGTGGACCGTGCACGGCGGGCGCATGCGTGCCACCTGGCACCGCGTCGTCAACCCGACGGACGGCGAGGCCGACGAGGGAAGGAACTCCTTCCCGCTGTTCGTCCACCCGCGCGGCACGGTCGTGCTCGATCCCGAGCATGGCGTCATGGCCGACCACTACCTGTTCAGGCGCCTGGTCGAAATCGGCCTCATGGACGCGACGGTGCGCGATGCGTTCTTCGCGGAGCATCCGCTCCTCAAGCCGATCTGCTGATCGCAAACTTCAACTCTCCAGCCCTCATCCGAGCGGCTGGTTTTTTTACCCATCACTGTCATCCTGAGGAGGCCGTAGGCCGACGAAGGATCACGATGTCCATTGGAATCCTTCGCTGGCGCTCAGATGACAGAAAAATCACCGCGTCGCACAAATCAAAATACTCAACACCTCCATCTGTGCATCTTCTTTTCGAAACGTTCGTGCAAGATATGGTCGAATGTTTTCTCTTTCATCTTTTGATAACTGTTGAAGAGGACGAATCTGTACATCTCTCCAACCGTATTTTTCCAAAATCTGTTTGTAATCATTTGGTCGAAGTCGATTAGGAATTCCGGCGAAGTACATCCAACGATATAACCATGTCGGATAGCGATAGATGTTCAGTGGATCTCTTCCGCGCAAGACACCCGTATGCGTCATCAAATCAACTTCCGCGACGAGGACAGCTCCGGGATTTACAATCTCGCTTAACTGCCCGATCGCACGATCCACGTCGTCAAAGTGTTCGAATGCCGCCTGACTGAATATCAAATCGATCTGTTCATCTTTCAAAATAGAAAGATCAAATTTTGGCTCAACACAGTAACGAATTCGATCATCCCGATTTGTAAGTGTTTTCGTCAATTGTTCCGTTAATTCCGTTTGATTTTCAAGAGATGACAAAAGCGTCTCGTAAAATATTTGTGGCGTTTGATCAATGAGACGATGTGCATCAACGGTGATGTACGTACGCGCACCGCGATTCAGTAAGAACAGAGCGGGTCCAAGATCGGCACCAGGCCCAAGTTCGAGCACGGATTTGCCGTGTATATTTTGTCCGTTATAGGCGCGCAGCGCCTCAAGCCATTGATCAACGACGGAACGATCGTAGGCAATTGCGCGTTCAATTTCCGTGGGAGCAAATGGGCGCGGCTCACGATATCCGCGAATGGAATAACGAATTTTGTTCAGGAGCAAAACGGCTAAACCGACAAAAAAATAAAGCACGTGCATAGTATTTGTATTTTATCATTGTTTAAAAAAATAGGCGGAGTGAAGGCACCCCGCCTATTTCATCTTTCTTCTTTAATCAAGCTATGCGTCGTATTCCCGCATCGTTAATTGCGCTTCAATCTGCTTCACGCTATCAATCACGACAGCAACAATAATAAGAATAGAGGTTCCTCCGATCACCAGATTGGCATTTCCCGTCATTTGCTGCACCACCAGTGGCAAAACGGCGATCAAAGACAGAAAAACCGCGCCCGCAAGCAAGAGACGATTCGTCACCCAACCAAGATATTCTGAGGTGTTTTTTCCGGGACGAATACCAGGAATGAAGCCTCCCTGCTTTTGAATGTTCTCCGCAACCTGATCGGGATGAAACACAACAGCAGAATAGAAGTACGTGAACAAAAAGACCAAGACAAAATACGCAACTCCGTAGAAGACTTGATTTTGGAACAGTTGAATGGTTGCGGTTGCTGCGTTACGCAAGAACTCTGTTCGGGCGTTTAAGAAAAACTGTGCAAATACGGTCGGGAACAAGATAATGGAAATCGCAAAAATAATCGGAATCACCCCTCCCATGTTCAATCGAAGCGGGATATGAGAAGTCACAGCGCCTGAAAGCCTCGCCCCTTGCACATGCCGCGCATATTGCACGGGAATATTCCGTTGCGCTTCGTTCATGATCACAATCGCAATCACCGTCACAAGAGCTGCGGCCACAAACAAAATCAAGGTGATCAGTTGACTGCGATCATACACGGCGAGCGACTGTGAAAGAGTCGTTGGAAGTCCAGCAATAATTCCCGCAAGAATCATGATCGAAATCCCATTTCCAATATGCTTTTCGGAAATCAACTCTCCGATCCACATCAAAAAAATGGTTCCCGCCGTCATGGTGACAATCGCAAACAGCATGGTGAGCATGCTCGAATTCTGAAAAAAAGAACCGCTTTGGGAAAGGAGCAATATCAATCCATACCCCTGGATGATTGCAAGCGGAATTGTCGCAAGACGGGTCCATTGGTTGATTTTTTGTCTACCTTGTTCTTCCTTCTGCATTTCCTCCATGCTTGGGATGATCATGCCAAGCAACTGAAAAATGATCGATGACGTGATGTAAGGCGCGACACCCATCGCCACGACGGAAAAATTCTCCAATGTTCCACCTGAAAAAATGTTTAGGAGTCCGAAGAACTGATTTCCCGCGAACAAATCTTTAAGAGCGGAGGCATTAACTCCGGGAACTGGAATATGCGCCGCAATGCGGAAAATCACCAGCATCAAAATCACAAAGACGATACTGTTGCGAACCTCTCTCGTCTTCCAGATGCGAACGAGCGTGTTCATACGGACAACGATTATTTTTCTTCAATGATAGCTCCACCGGCTTTTTCGATCTTCTGTTTGGCAGCGGCAGAGACCAGACAACCGGAAACCGAGATGGTAATCCCGATTTCCCCTTTTCCGAGAATCTTGACTCCGGCGGTAAGATCGTTCACAAGCCCTTTCTTCAGAAGAATTTTTGGATCAACCTTTGCCCCATTGGCAAACGCCTTCGCCAAATCTCCGATATTGATAACCACGGGACGCGCTTTAGAAACAGTGAAACCACGCGACTTTGGAGTCGCAAGCATCAACGGTCGCAATCCTTTCAGCTGAAGTCCTGAACGGCCACCTGAACGCGCACGTTGGCCTTTCACTCCGCGACCTGAATAGGTTCCTTTGGATGCCAAACCACGACCGACGCGTTTTTTGCTTCGTCGCGATCCGCTCTTGGGTTGAAGTGAGTGAAGTGAAAGTGTCATACATTCTTCGTCTTATTCGCGTAAGAAGCGGCGTCCAATTGCTTGATTGCTTCGAGAGTGGCGCGAGCGATGTTGATCTTATTGTTTGAGTTGATGACGCGAGACACAACATTGGGTACTCCTGCAAATTCAAGCACCATGCGAACGGCACCCCCGGATTTGAGTCCGGTTCCGCGCGGGGCGGGTCGAAGCATCACAACCGCCGATCCGTACTTGATCCAAACAGGATGCGGAATTGTGTCGAAAACAAGCGGAACACTGATAACGTTCTTTTTTGCTTGTCGGTAAGCCTTCTCAATCGCGATCTGTACGTCAGCACCCTTGGCAACCCCAAGGCCTACACGTCCTTTTTTGTCGCCAATCACCAGCGCACATCGGAAGGACAAGCGTTTTCCGCCGGCCGTCACACGTGTCACGCGCGCAAGATCCAAAATCTTTTGCTCGTACTCACGGACCTCTTGTGTTTTCGCGCGTGCGCGTCCACGTCCGCCACCACGACGATTTCCGCGGCCTTTCTCTCCGCCGCGATCGTTTTGCCCCGCTCCACCGTGGCGCGCACCAAATGGTTTTTTCGTTTGAATATCGTTTGTCATACGTTTAGAACATGAGTCCGCCTTCTCGCGCCCCGTCTGCAAGCGCCGCAATGCGACCGTGGTATCGATAACTTCCCCGATCAAAAACGGCTTGAGTAATCCCTGCAGTGGACGCTTTTGCCGCAAGAGCCTTTCCGACTTCTTTCGCGACTTCTACCGGTTTCTTTCCCGCTGCGGAAATTTCTTTATCAGATGCGGATGCGAGTGTGCGGCCGATGGTGTCATCAATCAGTTGAGCATAGATATGTTTCGCGCTGCGTTTCACGCTCAAACGTGGTTGTTGTGAAGTACCCGAAATGCGCGCACGCGTTCGATGGGCGCGGCGGGCTTGATGGACTCGTTTTTGCTTGGTTGAACTTAACATATGACAAATGGCTTTTACTCACCCGATTTTTGAGCCTTACCCGATTTTCGTCGGACGACTTCTCCGACATAGCGAATTCCTTTTCCTTTATAGGGTTCCGGCTTCCGGAGTTTTCGAATGCCCGCGGCAGTTTCTCCGACAAGTTGTTTATCAGCACCTTTAATTGTGATGACGTTGCCTTCTACAGAGGCTTCGACTCCTGTGGGAACCTGCACTGGCACATCATGGGAAAATCCGAGATTTAACAAAAGATTTTTTCCTTGCATGTTCACGCGGTATCCGACGCCGATCACTTCCAGTTGACGCGAAAACCCTTCAGTCACGCCCTGGACCATATTCTGAACGAGCGCACGGGCCGTACCCCATTGGGCACGGTCAAAGGTGTCTTCTGTATCGGTCACCGACACAAGGACGACGCGCTCGCCGTCTTCTTCCGAAAGGGAAAGCTGAACACGCCCGTTCACTTCCTGAACGAGTTCGCCTTTTGGCCCTTTCACGCGGATCGTCTGCCCGTCAACGGACACCTCAACGCCTGAAGGAATAAGAATGGGTTTTTTTCCTACACGTGACATATCGTTATGATACTTCGCAGATAACTTCCCCGCCCAAACGGCGTGCGCGTGCCTCCTTGTTGGTCATCAATCCATTCGGTGTCGAGATGATCGCAATTCCGATATCCGAAAGTACGCGTGGCAACTCGGTTGATTTTGCATACACCCGATGCCCTGGTTTGCTCACACGCTTAATCATTTGGATGCTTGGCTGATGATTCAGATACTTTAACTCAATGCGCAATTGCGAAAATTTTCCGACAGACACTTCTTCGGCGGCGGAAACATATCCTTCTTTTTCGAGAATTTTCGCAATATGAAATTTGACCTTCGAGAACGGAAGGAGAATTTCTGTTTTTTTCGCCGCTTGCGCATTGCGGATGCGGGCGAGCATGTCTGAGATTGGGTCTGTCATCATATTACCAGCTAGATTTTCTAATTCCCGGGATTTCCCCACGATTCGCCAGCTCCCGGAAGCAAATACGGCAAATGCCGAAAACGCGCATAAACGCACGGTGTCGCCCACAGCGCCAGCATCGGTTCACTTGACGCGTGGAAAACTTGGCTTTTCTCTTTGACTTTGCGATTTGGTTTTCGGTTGCCATACTAATCTTTCTTGAGTGGAAGGCCTAAGTGAGTAAGCAGCGCTTTTGCTTCTTCATTCGAATCCGCACTGGTTGAAATAGTGACCTGCAAACCGTGCAAGACTTCGAGTTCATCGCTGTGAATTTCAGGAAAAGCGATGTGCTCTTTAAAACCGATTGAGTAATTCCCTCTTCCGTCAAACGCCTTCGGGGAAAGACCTCGGAAATCCCGCACGCGCGGAAGCGAGACACGGAACAATTTCTCAAGGAAATCCCACATGCGCTTTCCACGCAACGTCACCTTCAGCCCGACAACCATTCCCTCACGGATTTTGAATGTGGAAATGGATTTACGTGCTTTCGTTTTCACCGGACGCTGACCGGAAATGCGTGTCAGTGTCTTTTCAGCGGTTTCCAAAAATCGGGCATCCTTCAGTCCCGGCCCAAGACCGACGTTCAAGGTGATTGAACGCACCGTGGGAACGGCATGGATGTTTTTATATCCGAATGCTTGTTTCAGCTTCGGAACCACTTCGGTTTTGTAAAACTCTTTCATGGCCATATAATTATTCAATATCCTCCGTCTTTCCCTTTGCGCGCAGGACACGGATTTTTGCGGAACGTCCGTCCTTCTCAATCCATTTATATCCAACCCGACCCGCGACACCGGATTTTGAGGAAATCAATTTCACATTTGAAACATGAACCGGAGACGGAAATTGAATTTTCTGTCCCGCTTGTCCGGACCGGCCTTTGAGGTGGCGCGTCATCAGGTTCACTCCCTCGACCACCACACGCTCAAGCTTAGGGAAAACTTGAATGACGTTCCCTTCTTTGCCTTTATCCTTTCCGGATAAAATGCGAACTTTGTCTCCAGTTTTGATCTTCATACGTCTTAAAGCACTTCGGGAGCAAGCGAAATAATCTTGTTAAACCCTCCGGCACGCAATTCTCGAGCAATCGGACCGAAGATACGCGTCCCTTTCGGATCTTTAGATTTTTTATCGATAATCACCGCCGCATTTTCATTAAAACGAATATACGTGCCATCCTTTCGGCGTGTCTCTTTACGTGTACGCACGATGACCGCGGTCACCACATCGCTCTTTTTGACCGCCGCGTGCGGAACAGCTTCTTTGACGGAAGCAACGATGAGATCACCAATTCTGGCATATCGTTTTTGATAGCCTCCCAACACGCGAATCACTTGGAGTTTTTTTGCGCCCGTGTTGTCAGCCACCACGAGCATTGATCGTTCTTGAACCATAGAGATTACTTCTTAGCGAGTACACGCCATCGCTTTGTTTTGGAATACGGACGACACGCCTGAAAAGTGACGACATCCCCCACGTGATACATGCCTTGTTCGTCATGCACATGATATTTCTGGCTTCGCACATATCGTTTCCCGTACTTCGGATGAACCACCGTTCGATCAACACGAACAACAATGGTTTTTGCCATCTTGTCCGACACGACTGTTCCGATCAACGTGCGTTGGATTGTGTTTTGTGCTGTTGACATAGGTGATTTATTGCGACAGCAAGGTCAGGATACGCGCGATCGTTTTTTTCGTTTCGCGGATTTGCCGAACCTGCTTTAGCTGATTGGAGGAATTCTTGAATTCGAGTTCTTTCAGATGCGTTCGGATTTCTTCGAGTTCTTTCTTCAAGACATCTTTTGATTTTGTACGAAGCGTTTTGATATCCATATTATTCAATCTCACGGCCGATCACTTTTGTCTTCATTGGCAACTTGTGGCCAGCGAGTTCAAGAGCTCGACGAGCTAAGTCATCGCTGATCCCTCCCATTTCAAACATAACCGTTCCGGGGCGTACCACCGCGACATAATGATCCACGGCACCCTTTCCCTTTCCCATCGGCATTTCTGAACCCTTAGTCGTAATCGGCTTATCGGGAAAAATACGAATCCAAATCTTTCCGCCACGCTTAATCGCACGCGTCATGGCGCGACGCGCCGCCTCGATTTGTCGCGAGGTCACCCACGCGCCGGTTGTCGCTTTCAGGCCAATCGAACCAAACGCCACAGTAGTCTTGGTGGTTGCCACACGCTTGTTGCGCGCTCGGCCTTTGTGCCATTTTCGATGTTTGACTTTCTTTGGGATCAACATATGGAATCTTACTTCTCAAAGACTTCGCCACGATTAATCCAAACTTTCACACCAATGGTTCCCCAGATCGTTTCGGCGCGCACGGATGCGAAATCGATGTCACTGCGCAAGGTGTGCAACGGAGTTTTTCCATGTGCAATTGACTCTCGACGTGAAATTTCCGCTCCGTTCAAGCGACCGCTCACACGCACCTTCACTCCAAGTGCACCCGCTTTCATCACACGATCGATCGCGCTCTTCATCGAACGTCGAAATGGAAGACGTTTCTCGATATCTGCCGCAATCTGTTGTCCGACAACTTGCGCGGAAAGTGAAGGGTTCGGGACCTCTTTCACGTTCAAACTCATATTCACGCGCTTGCCGCGGAAAAAGTGTTGTTTCAACTTTTTGGTCAATTCTTCAATCCCGGAACCGGATCGTCCAATGACGAATCCTGGTTTTGCGGAAAAAATCGTAATCTTGAGATCTTGACGTGATCGATCGAATTCAATGCGGTCCACCTGCGCCTCCTTCAACTCTTTTCGAAGAAAGGCTCGGATACGTACGTCTTCTTTCAACAGATGCTGAAACAATTTGCGGTCAGCGAACCAAGACCCATCCCAACCGCGGGTGATCCCGATACGAAAACCTCGTGGATGTACTTTATTACCCATAGGTTATGCATTCACTTTAGCTTCAGCCTTCTTAGTCGTCTTCGCCTTTTTTACTTTTTCGGCCTTTTCACCAAGCACAATCGCGATGTGTGTCGTCCGCTTACGGATCGGGGTCGCTCGTCCCATGGCCTTTGGCGTCCATCGATGAATGATCGGGCCCCCGTCCGCCGTAATGGATTTGATGAAGAGGGCAGACGCATCCAGTTTAAAGTTATGCGTTGCATTCGCCACCGCCGAATTCAAGAGCTTCAGCACGGGAAGCGCGGCTGCCTTTTTCATGAACCGAAGTTGTGTTTGGGCATCAGCGACCCGCTTCCCTCGAATAATATCGACCACAAGTCGAATTTTTTGAGGAGACATGCGGATGTGACGCGCGTTGGCTTTGACTTCCATACATTAGGACTTTGGCGCAGTGGTGGTCGCCTGTTCTTTTTGCATTTTTCCTCCATGCCGCACAAATTTGCGCGTGGGAGAAAATTCACCGAGACGATGTCCGACCATGTTTTCAACGATACGCACTTTAATGAAATCTTTTCCGTTGTGCACGGCAAACGTGTAGCCAACCATTTCAGGGGTGATCATGGAAGATCGCGCCCATGTCTTAATGGCGGTCGGATCGCCTGCCTTCACTTTTGCCAATTTCTTCAAAATGCTTGGATGGACGAAAGGTCCTTTTTTGAGACTTCGTGACATACGGATACTTATTTACCACCGACGAATCGTCCTTTTCGTCGCTTCTTGATAATGAGACGTTCGGACGGTCGTTTGCGGCGCGTTTTCACTCCAAGTGCCGGTTTGCCGGTTGGAGTCTTCGGACGCTTGAGACCGATCGAGTTGCGTCCTTCTCCTCCTCCGTGCGGGTGATCAACCGGGTTCATGACCTTTCCTCGCACCGTCGGACGGAAACCTCGATGACGCGTGCGTCCGGCTTTCCCCCAACGGATCAAACGTCGGTCTGGATTGGAGACATGTCCGATGGTGGCCATACACTGTTTGAGAACCATGCGCATTTCTCCGGAAGGCAGGCGAATGGTTGCATAGGCTCCTTCCACGGCCATCAGCTGTGCATTCGTTCCCGCGCCCCGCACAAGCTGTGATCCTTTGCCCGGTGCAAGTTCGATGTCGCACACCTCAATCCCGATGGGAATGTGCTGAAGCTGAAATCGATTTCCAGTTTGGATTTCTCCTTTCTCTTTGGAAGAAATGACTTGATCACCGACCCCGATTCCCGCAGGGGCGATAATGTAACGCTTTTCTCCGTCTGTGTAATGGAGGAGTGCAATGCGCGCGCCGCGATTCGGATCGTATTCGATGGAAGCTACCGTTGCTGGAATTTCGAATTTATCGCGTTTGAAATCGATCAGGCGAATCCGGCGTCGTGCTCCGCCGCCGCGATGACGCACTGTGATTTTGCCATTGGTGCGCCCGGCGTGTTGTTTGCGATGCATCGTCAGTTTTCGCTCCGGCTTTGATCGCGTGACATCTTCAAACGTATCGACACTTGAAATGCGTCGAGCAGCGGTTGTTGGTTTGTAGCGTTTGACTGGCATAAAATTTACACTCCTTCGTAGACTTCAATCGTTTTTCCTTTTGGAAGCGTGACGATGGCTTTTTTCCAACGTGCCCGTACACCTCGTGTTCGTCCAAAACGCACCCGCTTTCCTTCCTGATTCTGAATATTGATAGAGACAGGTGTCACCCCGTACATAGATCGAATCGCATCGCCAATCTGAATCTTATTTGCGCGTGTATCGACACGAAACACGTATTGAGATTGAGAAGCTAATTGCGCTGTTTTTTCTGTGACCAGGGGAGAAAGGATGACTGATGAAGCAACGGATCCCGCCTTGATAGCCGCCGCGGAAGGCACAGCCGTCGTTGAATCATCCGCGTGTGTTTTTGGCGCGTCTGCTTCCTCGATTTTTTTTGATCGCTTGAAAATTCCCATATCCTTTACGTGCGTTTGTAGAGATGAACCAACAAATCGATTCCTTCTTTAGAAATCAAGACGTTTGGTTTTTGCAAGAGAGCAACCACATTGAGCGCATTGATTGGCAAGGTCTCCACATGCGGAATATTTTTCGCCGCCAGTGAAACCGCGCGATTCTCAGGTTCCACAAGAATCAATGTTTTCTTTCCTGCCACAGGCAATTTCCCGAGCAAAGCAGCTAACTGTTTTGTTTTCCCGTCTTCCACCTTCAATTGTTCAACCGCAATAAACTGTCCGCTCTGAACTTTATCCGTTAACACCATGGCAAGGGCCTTTCGGCGGGCTTTCTTATTCAGCTTCAAGGAAAAATTCCGATCGTTGCGTGGACCGAAGGTAATTCCTCCACCCACCCAAATCGGAGATCGTCGTGATCCGTGTCGCGCACGACCTGTTCCTTTCTGCTTCCATGGTTTTTTCCCAGTCCCCGCGACTTCACCGCGTCCTTTGGTGTGTGCGATCGCCTCACGTACATTCGCGGTTTGTGCCACCACGGCATCATGAACAAGCGCCGGATTGATTTCGACATCAAACAATGTCGCATCCAGTTCAACTTGACCGACATCTTTTCCCTCTTGATTATAAAGTGTTACGCGTGCCATATCGTTTCGTGTTCAGTTGACTTGATATAGACAAGACCACCACGTGCTCCAGGAATCGCACCTTTGATCGCAATGACGTTCGTGGTTGGATCCACGGAAACCACTTCCAAATTCTTCACTGTCACACGATCGGTCCCCATGCGGCCACCCATCCGTTGTCCTTTAATCACTTTTCCTTGGCGCTGCGAACCGATTGATCCCGGCATGCGAATCTGGTCTTTGGTTCCGTGCGTTGCTTTCTGACCTTTGAATCCATGACGCTTTACCACACCCGCGAACCCACGCCCCTTAGAAAATCCAACAATGTCCACACGCATGCCCGGAGTGAACGCGTCCACACGGACCTCGTCACCACGTGTCAGTGTTGTGTCTTCGGATCGGAATTCGCGCAATGTTTTAACCGGGGACAAATCTTTCAAATGTCCCTGCTGCGCGCGATTCAGGTGTTTGGCCGTCTCCGTCCCAAGTTGGACGGCATGATATCCATCCTTTTCTTGCGTTCTGACGAACGTCACAAGATTCGGCTCCGCCTTGACCAGCGTAACCGGAACAACCGTGCCATCGTCTTTGAACTGCTGCGACATTTCAATTTTTCGACCGATGATAAAAGGCATATGTAGCATAAAAGCTAGAAGTTGAACGATGATCGAAAATCCCCGTTCCACTTCTAGCTCAAAACACTCACGCACTGAGTAGAGTTTTGAGAAATATAAGGTTGAATGAATACGCAATCTCCACGCTGAAAGATTGAAGCTCAGGAAGGTTTTCCACTGGATCTTTCTTCCCCGTTCGATCTTCAGGTTGGCAGCAGGCGGTGAACACTAGGTAGCTGATCGCTGCCCACTGTTCACCGCCCGCTGCACAGAACTTTAGGTTTTAATCTCGACGTCCACACCGGCCGGAAGGTTCAAACTCATAAGCGCATCGATCGTTTTATCTGTAGGTTCTGAGATGTCGATTAGACGCTTATGCACACGCATTTCGTACTGTTCGCGTGCATCTTTATGCACGAACGTCGAACGATTAACCGTGTACTTCCGCTTTTCGGTTGGCAACGGAACCGGACCGACGACTTTTGCTCCCGAACGCTCAACTGTTTTCATGATCGTCTCGGTTGCTTGGTCGATGATCTTGTTGTCGTATGCCTTGATTTTGATGCGGATACGGGACTTGTCTTCTTCTGTTTTCTTTTGGTCCTTCACAAAGAGTACGGAAAGAACGAATCAATTACAGACATTATTATTTTAAGATCTTGGTCACCACACCTGCTCCAACCGTGTGGCCTCCTTCGCGGATCGCGAATGACATCTTTTCTTCAAGAGCCACAGGCTGAATCAGTTTGATGGTGAGATTGATCGTATCGCCAGGCATGACCATTTCCGTTCCTTCCGGAAGAGTCACCTCACCGGTCACGTCTGTCGTACGGATGTAGAACTGAGGCTTGTATCCCTTAAAAAATGGCTTGTGGCGTCCGCCTTCTTCCTTTGTCAATGCATACACTTCCGCTTCAAATTCTGTGTGAGGAGTAATGGAGCCCGGTTTTGCGAGCACCATACCGCGTTCCACATCTTCCTTCTTCACTCCGCGCAAGAGCAAACCGGCATTGTCACCCGCGCGACCTTCGGTCAGCTGCTTGTTGAACATCTCGATTCCGGTGACAACCGTCTTCATTGGTTCTTCGCGCAATCCGACGATTTCCACCTCTTCGTTGATTTTCACGATTCCACGTTCAATACGTCCGGTAACCACTGTTCCGCGTCCCTCAATGGAGAACACGTCTTCCACAGGCATGAGAAGAGGCTTGTCTGTATCACGGACCGGTTCTGGAATGTAGGTATCAAGAGCGTTGATAATGTCCATGATCGGCTTTGTCGCAGCCTCATCCGTTGGATTTTCAAGCGCTTTAAGCGCAGATCCACGAATCACCGGCACTTCATCCCCAGGGAATTGGTACTGCTTAAGCAAATCGCGAACTTCCTCTTCCACGAGATCGATGAGTTCCGGATCATCAACTTGGTCGACTTTATTCAAAAAGACGACGATCGCTGGCACACCCACCTGGCGAGCAAGCAAAATGTGCTCGCGGGTTTGTGGCATCGGACCGTCGGCGGCTGACACAACCAAAATAGCTCCGTCCATCTGGGCGGCACCTGTGATCATGTTCTTAATATAGTCCGCGTGACCAGGACAGTCGACGTGGGCGTAGTGACGGTTATCCGACTCGTACTCACAGTGAGCCGTCGCAATGGTAATTCCACGCGCCTTGGACTCAGGAGCTTTGTCGAGGTCGTCGACCCCTTTCTTTTGCGCCGCCATTCCTTTGGCGCCCAAAACCGCCAAAAGTGCTGCCGTCGTCGTCGTCTTTCCGTGGTCGACGTGACCGATGGTTCCGACGTTGACGTGCGGCTTTGTACGCTCAAAAACTTCTGCCATACAAATACGTAATTAAAACTTGTGATTAGTAGTTATTTTGTGGCTATTTCAGACGAGCGAAACTATAACAGAATCCCTAAAATCGCGCAAGTATCGACCCACAGATTATTAACAGAACATTTTTTGGCCAAAACAAGCGATTATTCAATAGGTTCGAGATAAAACTGTTCTTCCCCAAAATCATCGGAATCCTTGGGTTTTTCATCAGGAACATCCTCGATTTTATTTGTCTCCGCAATCGCCGTTTCCACGTTTCGATTTGCAAACTGCCGATATTGCTCCTCAAGCTCCGCCAATTCTTCCTCTCCCATTTGAGACAAATCCCAGGTTTCCCCTTCTTCTCCGGCCGGTTTCATTGTGTCCCAAATTTCCGGCTCTGTCTGCTTTTCCGGGAGTGGTTCCTCGATCAACGATTCGTACTGATCAAGCCCCATGACCACAAAAACATCCTCGCCGTCGGGGTCTGTCACGACCATTGTATCCCCCGTTTTTCGCACAAGATCGAGAATCCGTCGCAATTTATCCTTCATATGGCCGGCATTTTAGCCCAAAAAGGCCGGCTGTCAAACACTTGACAAAAACAAAGAAATCGTGTATTGTTTATTCTTGTGCAATATCGCGATAGATAAAGGTATCTGACATGTTCAGCACAAGGACGAAGCGGTTGAAC
>CAYMBX010000022.1:0-16068 GCA_964388785.1 uncultured Gammaproteobacteria bacterium | reverse complement strand
CCTGCTCGAGACCCGTGAGTATGGGTTTCGAAGCAGGGAGCAGAACGCTATCGCGGCCAGCCGCTGTTGGCATCTGTGCGCCAGCGGCCGATCGCGTCCACGCGGTCGTAGAGAACGCGCTTGCCGTCGCCCCAGAGAATCTGAGGCTGATAGCCGGGAACCATGACCCGCTTGCCCGTGTCCACGAGGTACACGAGCTCGATACGATCGCGCGGACCGACTGATGCAATATGGACCGCATCGGTCGCAAGCGGGTCGAAGGCTTTGTACGGTGCGCGCTCGGGCTGACCGTCGCCGTCGAGATCCGCGTAGACCTCGTCCCAAGGCCAGGACGGATCCGGGTGTGCGACCGGGATCACGCGTCCGTTCTTGCGGACGATGACGCGCACTGCGATGGAACCCCGTGCCCATTTCTCAACGCCCCAGGCCAGGTTCTCGATCTTGAGCCTGTTGCCGGAGACATCGAACGTCGCCGCGGCGTACTGGCCCGGGGCAGGTAGAACCGTGTGAGGCGTACCCACGTAGCCGACCGGCGGCTGCGCGAGGCGCGGGGCCGCGACCAGTGGGGGTTGCGGAGCCTGCACGCGGGTTGCGGGCTGTACGCTCGGTGGAGCTACAGGACGCTGAGTCCCGCGTGTACGGATCTCGGCGAGGCGCCGTTCGTTCGCTGCCCGAGCGGCCGCGACTGATGGATCGGTGCGGTCGCCACCTGGAGCAGGGGCCGGCGCATCTCGCACGCGCGCGAGCTCGGCCTTGGTGGCCTCGAGTTCGTGGCGGAGCCGTTCGATCTCTCCCCTGACCGAGCTCTCACCTTTGAGGAGCCGGTCCTGGAGGATCTTGATGTTCTCGTCCTGAATGCAGATAATCTGCTTCAGTCGGTCGGAGGACGACGTACCGGGGTACTTCGCCTCGCAGAACTCAATGGCCCGCTGGGCCTCGGGGCTCTGGGCCGACACGGAGGTGGAAACGAAGAAAAGAACCGAGAAAACCAGCGCGATGGACTTGGACATGAGATCTCCTTTGGTGGCCGGTGCACGGCCGTCGTCTTTTTACAGAGACGGCCGGCACGGACCTCCCGCGCTGGCCTACTACTTGCGGACTCCGCGGGCCCTCACGAGCGCACGGATGTTGGCGGCGTTACACGCCGTCTGTTCCGCCACGGTGGCAGGAGCCCGATCCGTGGGGCACTGGGCGATGGGCGCGTCCGCAGCGCCAGCGCCGGTGGGAGCCGCGCCCGCGGGCACGCCGGTGACGACAGGCGTCCCGAGTGTGGGGAGCGAGCCCCCCATCCGACCGGCCGCTTCGATCGCGACCATCTCGGGAGCAACGCCGGGAACGTAGGACCCGGGACCGTACTGCCCGTAGGGGCCGTACGCACCCGGACCGTAGTAGCCGGGTCCGTATCCGACGTAGCCACTCGTGACGTTGCCGCCACGCGTGGACACCGACGTCGGCTGTCCCTTCTCGACCGAGAGCCTTGCGGTGTCGGCCGTACGCCTCTCGGCGTCGCCGTCCTGCTTGGTGCGCTCGAGCTCGCGCGCGCTGGCAACGAGCCGCGCCGCGCCCTCGGAGGTGAGCGCTCCGCCCTGGACCTTTACGGTCCCGAGCTTACGCCCACCCTCGTCGTAGATGTCACGTCGAATCTCGACACCTGCGCAGCCCATGAGGCTGGCGAGTGCGGTGACCAAAAACAGTGCATACCGCATGGTCTCTTCTCCTGTCGCGCTTAGCGCGACCTGTCGACTCGCCTCTCTTGGCTGCCGACTCAATCTGGTGGTGGAACTGGGTTGAAAAGGTACGGAAAAACGGTCGATTTTCAGCCGTTTTTCCCTACCTTCAAATCCAATTTTTACCCATTTTGGAACGCTAAAATATACCATAAAATGGGCATTTTGTCAATGTTCACGCTAGTCTGTCATCCTGAGCGCCAGCGAAGGATCCCGAGGTCATTTGGGATCCTTCGTCGGCCATTCGACAAGCTCATGGCCTCCTCAGGATGACAGGAGGAAATCAAACTTCTCTAAGATACCCCCACGTGTGGAGCAAATCGGAGTCGCGAGTCCAACGGTCGCCAATATCGTCGCGATAGTACATATTTGGCACCATGATGTTCTGCACACGGTTATACGCCTGTTGCTGAGCGTCCCTCATGGTCGGACCTGTCCCGGCCACCGTCATAAACGCTCCGGTATCCCCCGCCACTTTCCATTGGTCATCCACAATCTTCACATCTTCGGGATGGATCCCATCGAGCACTTTGCGTTTGAAAAAAATGGTCGCGTCTTTTGTATATGTCTCAAATGCTTTCTTATCATCAAACGGATATGGCGGGAGTCGCAGACGCACACCAACCTGAAATCCCTTTTTGGTCTTCAGCGTAAAACTCTCACGATTGGCAAGCCGATACATAAACTCCCACATTGGCATGTTGAGCCCTTCGTGCTGAATCGAAATAGTGGGATAGCCGAACCGGCTCGTGAACTCAAGCGGATAAATCCCATTGCCGTTGACGATGCAATTGATGTCGATATACCCGACGTACCCGTCGCGCGAAAGGGTCTCTTCAAATTTTTTGAGGGTCGAGTTGAATAACCGATTCGGATCGGTCCAAAACATGGAGGTTCCCATTTCTCCGGTTGAAATTCCAAGATTCCCCGGAAACAATTTTTTATGTTCAAAATTGATATTGATGGGGGTGATAAACCGACTGCCATTGAAAAACGCGCCAACCGCCACTTCCACTCCCGTCACCCGTTTTTGCAACTGAAATGATTTAATTTTCTTTGACCACACGCGCTTGTACGCCTCTAAAATATTGATGACATCACTGCCATCTTCCTCATCTCCGACAAAAAGCAGTCGCTTTGCCGCATCCCCGCTTGGCTTGAACACGTATCGTCCTGGATGCTCACGAACATACGTAATCGCCTCATCAAAATCCGCAAAAACTTGATAGGTCAAAATCGGTACCCCGTGACGCTTTAATTCTTCTTGGCCAAATCCGCGATCATCCTCCAATCGATCCGTATAGGGCGTGCCGCCGATTACCGCCTTCCCGGCACGGCGCAGACGGTCCGCCTTGATTCCCTGCCCGAGCGTGTCGTCAAAAATGATGACGTCGGCCCAATCGATCTCGCTTTTCCAATCCGTCACCTTCTCCACCATCCCGTCCCCAATGTCCGTCGACGCATTGTGGTCGATGAACATCTTGGCCTGATGCCCTTCACGAACGATCTGCCAGGCAATGTCGAGACTGAGCGCGTCGAGTGAGACAAATAAAAATTTATAGTTCATATGGTATGTGGTGATGATACTACGATGTGAAAAAAATTAAATAGTAAAATAAGGCTTGGGTGATCAGTAAACGTTTGGTGAACAAGACTGCTTTCCTGTCATCCCGACCAAGTCCGGCCTTCAGGCCGGACGCACGGAGGGATCTCGAAATACTTCGGGATCCTTCGGCTAAATGTTAAACGCTCGCTCAGGATGACAGAGAAAAAGAATAGAATTCTCTAGAAAAAGAAAAGCGGCAGTGGAACCCCGAAGGGAAACACTGCCGCGAGAGCCTACTGGCAGCCGTGCTCCACACGCAGCTCGTAGGAGAGCTCCGCGCAGTTGACCGCATCGTCCTGGGTGGACGAGCTAGCCGGTTGCCGCTTGGGCTGAGAGGTCGACGCCTTGGCCGGAGTCGAGCTGAGCTCGACCGGAGCCTTGCTCGTGGTCGTCGCTGCGGGCTTGTCCGCGAACGGCACGTACTTGCCGTCTGGCATGCCGAGCCACGGGTAGAACGTGACAAGCATGACCAGGACGGCGAGCACCACTCCGATCGGCCAGACCGTCGTAATGAGACGCTTGACCCCCACGATTACGAGTGCCGCCGTGAGCGCCGCGAGGATGAAGCGAACCGCGATCGCGAGCACGTGCTTGGAACCGAGGAAGGCCCAGATGCTCGTCGCACTCGATCCGACGGCCTGTACCGTGCCGGTCACGAGCGGATCGGCCGCACCGGTTGCCGACGCGACCCACTGGCGGTACGCGAAGTCGATCCCGAGGATGGCGAAGAGGATCAACCACCCCCGCAGAACACCGGCGAGCGCGATGTCGTCGATCTTGATGTCGACCTTCTCGCGCATCCAGTCCGACCGCGCGTTGTACGCAACGACCTTGAGCCCCTTGAGGATGGCGAGCCCGAGGAAGCTGAATGCGAGGCAGATCACGCGGGCCGCGACCGAGCTCCGGAAGAGCAAGGCGGCGATGACGAAGATGAACACCGGAATGAACAGCGCGGTGAAGCGCCATCCGAATTCCGCCAGCCAGTCCTCACGCAGGTTGAAGAGCCTGCCGAGGATCGGCTGGAAGATCCGCTGGGGGATCCGGAGCGTGAACAGGAGGACGACAATCACGGATCCGCCGACCCCCATGAGCGCCGCCGCGAGCCATCGGCTGTCGTAGAACTGGAACGGCCCGAAGGTCTGCGGCGTCTGGTAGATCACGTCGTAGGGCATGAACGCACCCTGGATGACCCACCAGAAGCTCGAGAGGAACAGGTAGATGACCGCCATGCCCGTGAACGTCATGCCGGCGAGCAGAAGCACGATGGCGAATCGCGCGATCATCTTCAGCCAGACCGGGAAGGTCCCGACCTGATTCCACCGGTTGCGGATCCAGCGGCGCATCTTGTTGGAAGCAGTGAGCTCGGAGCCCAGCGCCGTATCGAAGGCCGCGAGGAGATCGTCGACATCATCCCGACTGAAGCGCCCACCGACGGCACGGGGGTTGAACCGTGCCGCGACGTCCTTCAGGAACGGGATGGATCCCTTTCCGACGATGTCCTTGATGTGGTCCTCTGCGAGGTCATACCCCAGCGGATCGAGCGCCCGGAGCGAGCATGCGAGGTTCAGCAGCAGCGTCCGGACGTCAGGCCCGGCCTGCTCCATCCACTCCTTGGGCTTCTCCAGCCGCCGCATGAGCTCGGCCATGTCCTTGGAGGAAATGACCGGGCGACCGCCCGTGCGAGCGACTGCCTCCTCGAACGAGAGCGGCTCGAGCGGAAACGGCACACCAGGCACGTTGACCCTGCGCCGGTTGCGTCCCTCACCCTCCTCACGGGTGCCGGGCCGGTGCGTCTCGTCCCACAGACCCTTCATGGAAATGAGATCGGGGTCGTTGACGACCGGAACTCCGTTCTCGAAACGGAAGTTGCCGGCGGTGTCGCGCGCGATCACGAAGATGCGCTGCGGGAACAAACGCGTCCACGCGACCGTGTCGAGCGTTCCCGTGCGACGGTCCACCGGAACACCCGCCTCGGATCGAACCTTGGCGAGCTCGCGGTCGATGTCTTCGGCCGCGTCGCGGTAGCCGCTCAGCGCCCCGACAATGATGCCGGGGCCGGCCGTCTTCAGGAGCGCCTTCGCCTGGCGCACCACCGGACGAGCGTCGTCCGGCAGCACGTTGTCCAGGAAGTCCGTCTTGCTCAGGAGGTGCCCGATCGCGACCCCCGCGAGCGGAAGCGCGAAGCCGGGCATGACCCGGGCGAACGTCATCATCGGTCCCGCGGGGTTCGCAAGCGCCTTGAGCACCCGCCCCGCGATCCCGACGTCAGACTCGCCAGCCGCCGCGGCCGCACGAATCTCGTTGCCCACGAGCTCGTGGGCAACAGCCTCACCCGCCTCCTTGAACAACTCATCTTTGAAGTTTGCCATGATCTTCGTCTCCTCTGTGCGGCTCACAGCCGCTCATTCTGGTTGAACTTTGAACTTGGAAGGTACGGAAAACCGTTCCTCAAAGCGCGTTGCCGCACAGTTGAAGAAGGGGTGAATATAGCATATTTTTAGTGTTTTGTCAATAAGAAATATCTAAATTTGCTTTATTTTAAGCCCAAAAAATACCTCAAAAAACAAAAATGTCGACTGAAATCGACATTTGCAACCATACGATCAACGAACGTTCGTGCAGGAGAGATTGACGGGTCGCGCTAAGCGCGACGGGACGAATTTTTCTTGGCCCTTGTAACAAACCTGGGCAGAAAAATTGTCCCGTAACAATCTCTTTTATGAACAGTGGTAGACAAACGTTTGTACAACCCGGGAATTTTTACTCAATTTTCAGGTCATTCTGCTTTTTTTAAAAACCGAGTGCAGAAATATTATTCTCAGCCGCAAAAAAAATGTGGGGTGGTAGAAAGCGGTGGTAAGTGCAGTTGGTAACACAATGAAACAGGACTGAACGCCGCGAGGACTGTCCGAGCCATGAGCCCGTCGAATGGCGAGTTCCGCAGCAAGTGAAGTCCTGTTTCATTGTGTTGCTCCTTTGACGAACTAACGGGCAGGGAAGTCGGAAATAGATCGCTTCTCCTGAATCATCTTTGTCAGAACCGGACGATCGGTGTTGCGATTAAGAAGCACGGCGCCAATAAGCTGACCATTGCGCGCAAATAATTGACCTATGCCCCCCTCCTCTTTTGATCCGATCACATACACACCATCCGCGTCCTCGCGCGAGACATCTCCCACAAAAATAATCTCAAGTCCAAGTGCGTTTGTCGCATAAGAGGAGACGAGCGAAAACGGCGTTCCTTGTCCTACCATACTTTTCGCAACAGCCCGACCCTGCATCTGCGCATTCATCCAATTCCCCACGGCCACATGGCGACCAACGTTCACGTCAAAAAAGTGCGCCACGTCTCCCGCTGCGAAGACGTCCGGCAAATTCGTCCGCAAAAGCTCATCGCACAAAATCCCTGAACCGGTTTTTAAATTCGCCTCGCGCATCCACGCATCCTCAAGTTCGAGGCCAATTCCCACTCCCAAAATCGAACAATCAAATTCTCCTTGAGACGTGCGAAAACCTACGATCTCTCCTTCACCTTTGAGTCCTTCAAATGACGCATGCGAAATAACCCGAACACCTTTAGATTCCAAATGTTGGTTAATAAACGACCCAGCTTCCGGCTCCAAAATTCCCGACCAAAAATGCGGTCCGCGAAATGCGATCGTCGTTTGCATTCCATAGTGTGCGAACAAATTCACGTATTCGCATGCGATAAATCCGCCGCCGTAAATTCCCCCTTTTGCATCGGAAGGACGTTCACTCAAAAGCTGATTCAAATGATCCGCATCATCAAGCGTGCGAAAATACGAAACACCGCGCAGATCCGAAGGAAGCATACGCAAATCTCCTCCGGTTGCCACAAGCAGTTTGTCATAGGAAAACTCACGTCCGTCAGAGAGCCCGACAAATTTGTTGTTGGCATCCAAATGAACGACGGAAATGCCCGCGAGCCATTCGACGTTCTGCTCCGCATACCACGTTTCTTTTTTCATGAAGACGCGCTCGCGGGGGATTTTTGATTTCAGATAGTGCGGCAAAAGCACCCGCGAATACAGCGGGTGCTGTTCTTGTGAAATAAGCGTGATCTCAGCGGACGGATCGAGCTTGCGCAGTTCTTCCACTGCGGTCGTCCCGGCGATCCCGCCGCCGACAATAACGTAACGCATTTACAGTTCAGGGAACAATTGCTTCCCGTCTTCATCAAAAATAAAAATCGCGAGTGTTGGGCAAGATTGTGCTGCCAAAATAATGTTCTCTTTCTCATCATCCGTGACTTCCAACCAACGTTCATATTTCGATCCATCCGGTTCCTGTCCGTGATCGTACACGTATGCTTTGTTTTCCGCGTTTAATTGAAATGTCTCAGGCGCGATGGTAACGCAGGAAGCCGCACCAATACAGAGATCTTCGTCAACTTTCACTCGAATTCTTGGCATACCTCATCCAAAATATTTTTCTTTATAAAATCGAATCAATTCTTCAACCGCCGGCAGACAGCTCGGATTCCCGATGCCGACTTTTGTTTTCTGCTGCACGAGTTCTAGCGTGTGTGCTCCTTCAAGAACTGCCTCTTCAATGTCATGATCTGTGACTTTTGAAACCGGATCAATGATACGAAATGCCTCAACGACAATTTTATCAAATTGATTGCTTCGCCGATAATAATCATTGATGGCGTCACGCAGTGCTTTATCGCAAAGGACCGAACAGTGAAATTTTCGCTCCGGTAAGCCTCCAAGACGGGCCATGATATCTTGAGGTTTCAGTTTGCGTGCTTCCTCTAAAGTCATCCCACCGTTTTCCGTCACCATGACGGACGCCATGGACGTCGAGGCAATCGCACTTCCACACCCAAACGTTTTCCAACGAAAATCCAAGATCTTTTCGGTTTCCGGATCCACCTTCATCCAGACACGCAACTCATCACCACATGCAGGTGATCCCACTTTACCGATTGCATTGTACTGCGATTCGTCCGCATCTTCATGCATGAAATTGCGCGGATTGAAAAAGTGATCCTTCACGGTTTCCGTGTAGAACCAAGATTGCTTTTTATCGCGTGAAGAAACATCGGACATATTATGTAAAATATTTTGCATCAACCCGCACAGGACTGATTGCTCTTAACTTCTCCACAAGCGGCGGAAGCGTCTCAAGCACATACTCAATGTCTTCTTTTGTTGTTGAATGCCCGAGAGTGAATCGAAGTGAGCCATGTGCAACTTCATACGGCATGCCAAGCGCAAGAATCACATGCGAAGGATCAAGCGAAGCGCTGGTGCAAGCTGATCCGGTTGAGGCATAAATCCCTGCGGCATCAAGGTATAACAGAAGTGCTTCTCCTTCAATATCCATAAACGACATGTTCACGTTATTGGGGAGTCGCTTTGTCGGATGGCCGTTTAGACGCACTTTTTCCACTCGTTGTTGGATTCCGTTTATAAGAAGATCGCGAAGCGGACGAAGACGTTGCGATTCTCGCTCGTACTCCTGTTGCACAAGCATCAGCGCTTTTGCCATCCCTACAATACCGGCGATATGTTCCGTTCCCGGACGAATCGCGCGTTCTTGCGATCCTCCAAATTGAAGCGGCTGGAGTTTGATTCCGCGTTTTGCGTATAGCGCACCCACTCCCTTGGGACCGTACATTTTTGATCCGTTGATCGTGAGCATGTCTACGTGAAGGCGTTCAACATTTAGATCAAGGGCTCCAGACGCCTGACACGCATCCGTGTGAAAGATCGGCCATGCGTTTCCGGATGTTTGTCGAAATTTTTGAATGGCGTTGCCGATTTCGGCGATGGGTTCAATCGTTCCGATTTCGTTGTTCGCGTACATGATCGACACAAGGATCGTATCTTTTCTGAGCGCCGATTGTACCTGCTCAACGGCGATGACTCCATCCCTGTCCGGCGATAGATACGTCACGTCAAATCCCTCTTTGCGTTCAAGATGCATCATAGCTTCCAAAACAGCGTGATGTTCAATTTGGGACGTGATGAGATGTTTTCCGTTTTTTTGATTCGCCCGCGCGAATCCCAAAACCGCCAAATTATCCGATTCGGTTCCGCCTGAAGTAAAAAGGATCTCGTCTGGACGCACATGCAAAATATCCGCAATGGACGAACGTGCCGCGTCCAAATCGTCCTTCACGGATTTTCCAACGGAATGAAAACTAGATGGGTTTCCGAATTTTTCGCCTAGATACGGTAACATCGCCTCGCGTACACGAGGATCAAGCGGGGTCGTAGCCGCGTGGTCCAAATAGACGAATCGATCGGCCATAGCTATGCGAGGATAACAAAAAAAGAGGTGAGTGACAACCCCTCCTTCTCCTTTTCACTCCCATCTCTGTTTTGATGTTGTGATTAAAACGTTTTACATTCGTAACGCTTGGTGGGCACCATGCCTTGTTCTACGTGCTCTCGAACAAGGCATGATGCCGTGTCAGGACGAAAGTTTGGCACGCATCCAACAAAAATAACTTTCAATCAAATGAAAATCTCTAATAATGGTTGCCCAAAAATTAAAGAAGCGAGGAAAAACCTCACATCCAGCCAGGCGTTAGAGCTTATTCGAGAGCTCGCAGAACAAGCTCTAACGCCCAGTAAACGTGAGTGAATTACACAACCTTAATCATCCGATAAACTACTCCAATTCCTCATCGTCCGGGAACTCGGCAAAAAGAGCAGGGTCTTCAAGGTATCGTTTCAAGCAAATGTCACTGCAGAACGTCAAAACTTTTCCCAAATATTCTTTGGTCACCGCCGAGCTTAAATCTTCAATCGGTGCGCGACACACATCACATTCGTCTGCATGTTCGCCAAGTTGAACTTCGTGGTTCATATCAGTTTTACTTTACTACCTCAACTCCAAAATACCAACTCACTCCGCGCGCAATCACATATCCGATCAGCGCGGCTGAGAGAGAAATAAACACCATCTCAGCACCGGAACGCATCGCTCCTCTCCGTGTATAGGTGGAAGACCAAACTCCCACAAGAAACAAAACAAGCGCTGTCAGGGGGATGGAAAGCAGGAGGGCGGTTTGGATCGAAAAGAAAAAATACGGGGCGAGTGGTACGAGTCCTCCGATGAAATAAAACACCCCCATCACCAATCCTGCACGAATCGGATTAGCTTCGTGGTCAAAATCTTTTCCATCATGCTCGTGAAGTAAGCGTTCCGTTTCAAATGCGGACTTGGAAGACAGGTAACTTCCCGCCGCCATCGACATTCCCTCGGCAGCCAAAAGAACGAGCCCAGAGAGAATCACGATGTAAGTACTTCGTGCCCCAATCGCAATTCCGGTCAGCGCCCCAAGCGTCGACACAAGTGAATCTTCCAATCCAAAAATGATTTCACGCATGGACTCCATGATGGTACGCTGAAGAGTGTTCCGTTTCATACGAAAAAATTATAATCCGCCTTTATGCAAATACCAAATGTGTTTCCCCCATTCGAGCGAAAAATGTGCCTTGTAATTCTGAACCATGAAATGGCACGTCTATTTCTCGCGCACGACAGGGACATGGAGGAAACACAAACGATCACCAGTGATTATCCACCCAAAGAGAATGTGGAACGTGCGTCCATGATGACCCCCTCCGGCATGCATTCCGCGGAAGAATCCGAGAAGATAAAACAGATCTCCGCGGACAAGCTCTTCCATAAACTTAACGATACCCTTGTGTCCATGCGACAGACAGACGCATACGAGCGACTCATCTTCACGGTTCCCCCCGATACAATCAACCAATTAAAGAACACACTACACCGTGACTTGCTCGAACGAACGGATCTGTTCTTGCCCAAGATTCTCACAAAATGTACACCCATGGAAATCCTGGAACATCTCAACAGGGAGTTGAAAGAATAGAATAACTCTGATACATTTCGGACGCTGGCGGCCAGATGGCGAAGTGGTAACGCAGGGGTCTGCAAAACCTCGACGCGCGGGTTCGATTCCCGCTCTGGCCTCCATAACAAAGAACCGGTACGACCGGTTCTTTGTTATTTTCAAATCACCTCTTGAATCCATTCATTCAACAATTCACCAAGATCAAGTCCTGCGGCACGAATCGCTTTTGGAACAAGTGAAGCTTCTGTGAGGCCCGGAATAGTATTGATCTCAAGGAACCAAATCTCTCCATTTACATCCACCAAAAAGTCTGAACGGCTTAAGTGACGGATACCGATCAGTCGATGGACGGCCACCGCAATCTCCTGCAAACGATCTGCAAGACGTTGATCGATCTGAGCCGGACAGATTTCCTCCGCAAGATGTGGATCATATTTGCTTTCAAAATCGAAGAACGTATGTGTTGAGCGAATCTCAATCACCGGCAGCGGTTGTCCGTTTCCGATCACACCAACCGTAAACTCACGACCCACAATCAGGGACTCAACCAACACCTCATGCTCCCACGTCTCACCTTCCAACTTCTGACAGATCCGCACACCAATTGAGCTTCCTTCGTGAATCGGCTTGATCACAATCGGCGGACAAAGAATCACTTCCGAAATGGACTGCGCCACCTGCCAGGTTGGTGTTTTTACCCCCGCGTGCTCGACTCTCTGTTTAGTAAGTGCTTTGTTTATCGCCACTGCATGCGCTTCGATATCTGAAAAAATAAACGGAATGCCAATTGTTCTTAAAAACCCTTGTACCTGACCGTCCTCCCCGCCCCGACCATGAAACACCGGAACAACTGCCACAAAATCCGTTCGGCACGCCAAAAAAGCGTTGAGATCTCTTGGGAAATCAAATACACGTACGTGGTAATATGATGACAATGCCTTTTCCACTGTCTTTGCCGACAAAAGAGCAATAGCGCGTTCCGAACTTTCTCCGCCGGTGAGCACGGCAATTTGTTTCATAGCCCTTCCATCATAACGAGTTTCGTAAAAACCAAAAACCCGACCTTATGAAAAAGCCGGGTTTTCAAATGCATTCGTTTAAAACACTTCGATGGTCGCGTACTTCACCCCGAACTGTTTTGCATCTTTCTTTTGCTTCATCCAAATGTCCATTTTGTAATGGTAACGCTCATTCATGCGATCTTCCACGTAGAAGACGCGGTTTCCGTACAGTTCCGGGATACGCACACGTGTACCAAGCGGTAAGAAGTTGGCCGCTACCACGTTCTCTTCATTACGCTGACACACATCAAGACCGGAAGCAGTGATACACGGCGTTTCGTCTGTTTGACCGACTTCCGACGTGTAAGCGGTGATCGGAATTGTGTATGTACGGCGTGGCGGAGCGTCCGGGGATTGTGGGAGACGACCGTACGGGCGCGTTTCGTTTTTCATCTGCTCAATAATAAGCGCAACCGTATGAGTATCGGGCAGAAGCTGTTCGTATTCCATGTCAGCATTCGCGATAGTCGGGTAAAAAACAGATGCGACCAAAACCAAGACGAACGCTCCAAGTGAGATCTGTGTGGTGATCGCCTTTGCGCGTGCACCCAACCACAATTTCTTCAATTGTTTGTATTGCGTATTTCGCATACCGTGTACCCTCCTCCATTTTGGTGGGCACAAGACAGGCGAAATCACCAAACAAAAAGCTCCCGTCGAACGTCTTGGGAGCGCATCTAAAATACCATAAAAATCGCTTTTTGTCAACGAATAGTTATCCTCAGTTGAAGAAATCATGGAAAAAAACCGCAAAAACGGCTATCCTGTAGCAGACTTCTATGACACGTTATACCTACAACACCCAAGGTTGGAAACCCAAACGTCAGTCTTCCCGAACCACGCGAGGACCCTTCATCAAAAACTTGATTCTTGCCACCGTTGCGATTGGATTCGCACTCTCGCTTGTCCTGGTCGTGATGGTCGCGTTTGCAAGCCGCAATCTGCCGAATCCGAATTCCCTGACGGAACGAGCCATCTCACAGACTACAAAAATATACGACCGTACAGGAGAGCACCTCTTGTATGAAATATTCGGGGACGAAAACCGCACGCTGAAGAAAATTCAGGAAGGGTTTTGCCAAGATGATGCTGCACTTGAAACGGATCCAAACGGCATTCCGATCTATGCCCTTCAAGCCACCATCACTGCGGAGGACCGAAACTTCTGCAAGCATAGTGGTTTTGATTTTAAGGGATTCGCGCGCGCGATCTTTCAGAACCTGCGCGGCAACCGCGTGGGCGGATCAACACTCACTCAACAGCTCGTGAAAAACGCGATTCTCTCAAATGAAAAAACCATCACGCGCAAGATTAAGGAACTCGTCCTTTCCTTGGAACTTGAACGCCGATATTCCAAAGATGAGATTCTTCAAATTTATTTCAACGAAATTCCGTATGGATCCACCTATTACGGAATCGAGGCGGCCGCCCAAAATTTCTACAAAAAAAGCGCGAACGAATTGACACTTGCGGAAGCCGCAACGCTTGCCGCGGTTCCAAAAGCACCAACCACCTATATTAATAATCCCGATCGACTGCTTGCACGACGTAATTATATTTTGACGGAAATGCACGGTCTGGGATTCATCACACAAGAACAACTCGATCAAGCATTGAAAGAAGAAACCCCGCTTCAGCCAAGACTGACGAACATCGATGCTCCGCATTTTGTGCTCTATGTGAAAGAACTTCTCGAGGAGGAATATGGTCGAACCGCGGTTGAAGAAGGGGGATTAAAAGTCATCACCACACTCAATTATGACTATCAGGTGATTGCCGAGGAGGAGGTGAAGAATCACGTGGAGGCAAAGGGTAAAGATCTTCGTTTCAGCAACGCCTCACTTGTGGCGATCGATCCGCATACTGGACACGTCCTTGCGATGGTCGGTTCCAAAGATTTCTTCGATGAGGAAATTGACGGACAAGTAAACATTGCGACGCGAATCCGACAACCCGGATCCAGCTTTAAACCGATCGTTTATGTCAAGGCATTTGAATTGGGCTATACCCCCAATACGGTTCTTTGGGATGTGAACACGAATTTCCCCACCCCAACAGGCACGTATGCACCAAAAAATTACGATCTCAGCGAACGAGGACCGGTGCGTCTGCGGGATGCTCTGCAGCTTTCGCTAAATATCTCTGCCGTCAAACTTGCCTATCTCGTTGGTGTCGAGCCGATTCTTGATTTTGCCACCTCGCTTGGGTACACCTCCTTCTCCGATCACAGTGCGTTTGGTCTTTCGATTGTTTTGGGAGGCGGTGAGGTAAGCCTACTTGAACACACATCTACCTATGGGGTGTTTGCAAACGAAGGAATCCGCCATGAACCGGTGTCCATTTTACGTGTGGAAGACGCGGACGGTGTCGTCCTCAAAGAATGGAAAGAATCCAAGGGCAAACGCGTGATTGATGAAAATGCTGCAAAAATTCTGACTCACGTCCTTTCCGACAACAATGCGCGTGCGCCCGTGTTTGGAACCAACAGCCCTTTGCAACTCGGGGATCGACCTGTCGCAGCCAAAACCGGAACCACAAACAACAACCGTGACGCGTGGCTGATGGGATACACCCCATCGCTTGCCGCCGGTGTTTGGGCAGGTAACAATGACAATACGGAAATGACCAAAAGTGCAGGAGGGTTCTCCGCCGCTGGACCGATTTGGAACGCATTTATGAAGCGTGCGCTCTCAGGCACACCGATTGAATCCTTCAATGCGCCGACCATTCAACAGACCGGGAAACCGATTTTGGATGGTCAAATCAGTTCAGCCAGGCTTGTGATCGACAAAGCATCCGGCAAGATTGCAACGCAATACACGCCGGAATCCTACAAAGAAGAGCGCACGTTCGCGGAGTACCACTCCATTTTGCATTATGTCGATCGGGCCGATCCGCTTGGTACTCCTCCTTCGGAACCACAAAAAGATCCGTATTATGCACCATGGGAGTCGGCGATTACTTCTTGGATACAGACACAACAAGAAAAAACGGGAAAAACAATATCACAAGAAGCTCCACCCACAGCATTTGACGATGTACACATCCCAGAAAACTTTCCCATCGTCAAATTCATAAAACCGCAAGAGAACGGATCAATCGGACGTTCAATCGATATTGAAGTGCTTGCTTCGGCCCCACGAGGGGTAAGCCGAGTAGAATTTTATGTGGACGGATTGTACATCGGTTCGGATGACTCGTCGCCGTTTTCCATTTCGACTCACCTCCCTAACTCAATCGACAAAGGTTTCCACACGCTCAAAGCTATCGGATACGATGATGTGGAAAATCAGGGATCTGTTACCTCCGGAATCCAGGTCACAGAAGATCCGACCGATGCATCTCTTTCACTTGTGGATCCTAAAAACGGTCAGACAATCGAAAAAACAGGGACAAATTACGCGATCGTTGTCTCACTCAAGCAGCCCTCAGAGTACAGTTGGGTTCGTGTCTATGCGGACCCGATCGGATCGGGCGCGCGCCAGTTTATCGGACAAATTAACAATCCAAACAGCGTATTTCCCACATTTGAATGGCAACTGCCCGAGACGGGCTCCTACGCCCTTTCCGCAGATGCACTGAAAAAATCCGGCGAGTCCATTAAAACCGCCGGGGTGATCGTGAAGATTGTTCCGCAAAGTAACAACGAAGCCGAAACGACAGCAGAAGGAGAAGAGGGGGAAATCTTTGTTCCGGAAAATCCAATTGAGTTGTTCTGATATTCTATAGGACTTACGCGACAGTCCTCTCTACATCAAAAATGCGCCGTGCATCACCTCCTCTCTGCCAAGCTCCTCACGTGTTCCGCTCAATTTA